>CAZLNG010000221.1:0-4960 GCA_964560735.1 uncultured Methanosarcinales archaeon
TGTTTTCAGGGTCCAGGGAGATTTGGAGCCTGTGATTTCCTTTAATGCCAGTCCATGAAATATTTGACCTGTAAACACCGGATGCCTTCATCTCAACAGGAACTACGGAAACCTCATTTCCATCTACCAGGAAACTTACCGTACAGTTGTCCTCACTAATCCCTCCGGGATTATTTATTGTAAAAGAAATTTCAGCAGGATTCCCTTCAACCAGCTCTTTTTCAGATACTTTCATCTCAGGGTAAAGATCAGGAAGTACAGAACCGGTATCTTTTGAAGTTAGAACCAGAGCTGCCAGAACCGGATGCAGGTAGTCTTCCCCTTCTTTGTCGTCGATTTTTCCGTCTCCGTTAATATCAAGTCCTCTTACAAAAGATACGGAATTGTTGTCTTTCAGGTAATCAAGCACATCAATGTGTTCTATATCGAAATAGCTGGAGGAAAAACCTTTGTATCCAGAGGAATCATAGCTGACCTCATTTGCGACATCCCTTACTTTTTCCCCATATTGTCCTGCCAGATAAGAAGGTGAAACTCCAAGCGTTTCCCCGTTGAATTCTAGATAGTCAGGCAGACTTTTTGACCCTGTAAGATAAACAACTGAAAGGTTAGCAGCATCTATTTTGCTCAAAGTGTTCCCTGCGCTGAAATTAAGATCTTCCCGGTCGTTAACGTTTGCTATCTTTCCACTCCAGCCTTTTCCATGAAGGTTAACGTTTCCGGTAAGGATTTGATAGGATACCATGGGCGCTTCTGGATTTTCACAGGCAACAGCAAGTACTGCTCCGTAAACTCTACCATCCAGTTTGTTTCCGGGTTCACTGGCACTTGTGAGAATGTTTGCTGCGTTCTCCCCGTTTTTTGTGATGTTGCTTACGTCATAAGCTACCCAGTAAACTCCATGGCCTGCGCAGTATACTTCTTCTTTTTCTTCATTAATCCCTGCAAGCTGTAGCTTCTCAAGTTTTTGTCCATTAAACTCAGGCTGGACCCAGCCTGTATAGGTTTCCGTACCTCCCCACACTCCAACATAGAGCCGAGCCCAGAGGACAGCACCCTCAGGCACGTCAAAATTCTGCGAATAAGGGGAAAAATCAAGTCCGTGCCCTCCGTCTATGTAAACTTCTCCTCTGAATGTACCCTGAGCCTCAGTGGCAAAAGGTATGCCTTCGTAAGAGTAACAGGCAAGGGCGGGAGGAACTGAGATAAAGAAAGAGAGCAGGAGGATAAGCAGTCCCATTATTTTTGCAGGTTTTTTTCTCATAGTCTTCACTTCATACCAGATTGAGGTTCAAATCTTCGGAATAATATCTCTGGTTTTATTTTGATAAGTCCTTGAGGATTTAATAATAATTATTAGATTTTTAGTAAAATTATTGATTACTTACAAAATAGTAAAGGTTATTAAATATTACTATTTTTCTTTTTATTGCTAAATAATCTAATAGTGCGTTACAGGCAGTAACTGATAAAAATGTGTGAAAAAGGTATCAAAATAGCTGGCAACAATTTGCTTCTGGGAAGATGAGATCTGCTGTGTAAGGATAAACAGCAGGAAGAGGAGTATAGGAGAAATTAAAGATGAAAATGGGTTGGAAATTGAATGAGAAAAGTGTGGCAAAAAGTGGGTACAGAGCCTGGAATATAAAACTCAGCCAGGATAAAAACATAACTTGTCAGTTTGCAGGTTTATTTTGCCTGCTTGCAGGTTTATTTTGCCTCTTAACCGCACCTGCACTGGCTCAGGCTCCGGAAAATAATGGTTATATCGGGAACAAACCCTTAGAAACGTATATTACTGACACTGTTAAGGGTGACCTTTACTACACGGTAGGGAGCAGTTACTATAGTGGGAAGGTCTACCCCGGAGATGCATATACTGTAAACCACAATCTCAATCTGCCTGAAGGGGCAACCGTGAAACTTGCAAGGCTCTATGTTTACTGGACCTGGAGTGCCGAAGGAACTACAGGAAGGTATCCTGAGATGAATCTAAGTTTTAACGGGGAAGAGCTTAAACCTGAGAAAGAGTACAGCGACAGAAAAGGCTGGGGAATTTATGATTATCCGACAGGTACCTGGGCTTACGATGTGAGCTCGTTTGTAAACAGTTCAGGTACATTCAGTACAGATATAAAAAACACAGGTCCTGCTGCTTCTTTTATATGTTTTGACGGTGTGGGTTTACTTGTAGTATACGAAGATCCTAATGGCAAGGATATCGAATACTGGATCAATGAAGGGGCTGACGAGCTCAATTCCCAGCTGGATGAAAACGGCAATCCTCTTTACTATGCAAGTTCGAATCAGACGATATGTGAAATGCTCAGGCCTACCCTGCAGCTTCCTGTTCACAACGCCACCCTCTGGACAATCACTCAATCAGGAAACTGGGAAAACAACACTCTCATAGTAAATGACAAAAAGTTTCCCGGAGTCTGCGATGGAAAACCTTACCCTGATCTGGATATTGATGAAAGAGATATAACGGATTCTCTGCAGTCCGGGGAAAACTCCATTCTTTTCCAGGCTGTAGGCGATTATGTGGTACCTTCAGGAGCTTTCCTGGTGATTGAGAAAGACCCTCTGGCAGAAGATAGCCGGGCTTCAGGAGAGGAAGAGGCTTCAGAGAAAACGGAAGAAACAGACAGCATTCCTGAAAACACCGGAACAGAATCAAAAGAAGCTCCAGGGTTTGAATTTGGTTTTACCCTGGCCCTTATAATGGGAAGGAAGATAGTTTCAGGACACGGTATGCGTAAAGATAAAAAATAACCTTTGTTGCCTGGTTTTGGGAAGTACTCTCCTTCAAATTGGAACTGTACCTCCAAAACCCCTGTAACTCAGATAAAGCCCGCCTGCCGTAAAAAGGATTGTATACGCCAGAAAAACGTAATCGTTCCTTTTTAGCTTGAGTTCGTTTACGTAGGTACGATGCCTGTTTGCTCGAAAACCTCTTGTATCGGCAGCAACTGCAAGTTTTCTTCCTGCTCTGAGAAGATTTACCACAAGAGGGACAAGGATATACTTGAAAGCTTTTGCTTTTCTGCAAATCCCTCCTTTCAACTCAAGCCCTCTCGCCTGCATTGCATTCAGGATTATCCCGCTTTCTTCGAGCATTGTAGGGGCAAAGCTGACCGCAGAAGAGAGCATAAATGCTATTTCATAAGGAAGGCCTATTCTGTAACTTTTTTCTCCTATTCTTATCTCCAAAAAGCGTACAAGCCCTGAGATAAGTCCTGAGGGGTGGGTGGTGGCCAGAATAATCATTGCAGCGCTCAGTCCCGTCATAAAGCGAAAAGACTGATATAACCCATAGACTGCTCCATCGGCATAAAAATAGACTCCTCCTGTGAGTGGTCCCAGCAGCAGGAAGGAAGGAGGTATAAGAGTAAACAGCGGGTCTTTGGCCCAGTAGTAAAAAAGGGCCTGAGATAGTGTAAAACTCAGTACAATGCTTCCGAAAACAACAAGTATTGCCTTGACTCTGCTTCCTGAAGGTCTCAGCAGGAACCAGAAAGGCAGTGTTGAGAAGAAAAGTGCCACCAGCAAAGAGGGGGTTCCAAGGACAACACTCAGCACCGAAATCCCAAAGAGCCAGAGCAGTTTTACTCTCGGGTCCAGCCTGTGAAGCAGGCTATCTTTTAGTTCATAGCGAAAAAGACTCTTCAAGCTATAATCCTCCACAAGGATTGATATCGCACAAAAGCATATAATTATCCAACTATTTGTTACTTTTCATAAAGATTTTATCTTTTAATGAATAAGGAATTGAACGATAATATGGACCTGGCAGAGAACAGAACCGAATATATAAGGTTTGAAAAACTTACATTCAGTTACCCTTATTCAGATTCTCAGGTAATTTCGAACCTGGACCTTAATATTGAAAAAGGAGAATTCGTGCTTTTAGTGGGGCCAAGCGGCTGTGGAAAAAGTACTCTTGTCCGGTGCCTCAACAGGCTGGTGCCCGAAGTATCCGGGGGAAACCTTTCAGGAAGTGTTCTGCTCCGGGGAAAAGACCTTAAGAATGAAAAAGTCCATAGGCTGGCCTTTGAAGTAGGAATGGTTTTTCAGAACCCGGAAACCCAGTTATTTTCCCTTACTGTAGCAGATGATCTTGCTTTTGGGCCTGAAAATCTGGGCCTTCCCAGATCAGAGGTAATATCCCGTGTGGAAAGAGCCCTTAAAGCCGTAAAGCTGGAGGAGTTGAGGGATCATTTCATATTCACGCTTTCAGGAGGGGAAAAGCAGAGGACTGCAATTGGAGGGAACCTGGCAATGGAGCCGGAAATCCTTGTCCTTGATGAGCCAACTGCGGATCTTGACCCTGCAGGTACCCGGGAAGTGCTTGAGCTGCTCAAAAGGCTGAATCTGGAAAAGCAAACAACCCTCATCCTTATAGAGCACAAACTTGATGAAGTTTTTGAAATGGCAGACCGTATGCTTGTCATGGATGAAGGCAGGCTCATTCTTGAAGGCAAACCATTTGAAATCTTATCCCACGATCAGGAAAAACTCAAAAAATTAGGAATTTATCCCCCTCAGCTCATAGAAATTGCAAGTTTTCTGGGTTTAACCTCCGAGACTTCAAGTCTTCCTTCCTATGAAAAAATCCTGAATAGACTTTCAGAACTCCTGCAACTGTCTGCAGGCATGCCTCAGCCTGAAATCAAGAAGGACACAAAAATCGAAATTTCAGCTTCATCCCCGGTCCCAGAGGAAAGACCTTCTCACGTCCGGATAGAAAAACTCTGCTGCAGGCATGAAAACGGCTCGGAAACCCTCAAAAACATAAGCCTGGAACTCAAACACGGAGAGTTTCTTGCTTTACTCGGGCATAACGGAGCCGGAAAGACAACTCTGGCAGGGCATTTAATGGGATTTTTCATGCCTTCTTCAGGGAGAATACTCCTGAATGGAAAAGACATTGAAGACTACTCTACGGCTCAGCTGTCCC
>CAZLNG010000222.1:0-4953 GCA_964560735.1 uncultured Methanosarcinales archaeon
GAGAAGTTATACCATGGATTACGGAACAACCCGCCATTCTATCCATTCAGAATGTGAGCTGATCCCAAAACTCAAAAACTGCTCTTTGAATCTTGATTTTTTAACAATCAATTGATCTATTGATCAGGAAAGTAGTATGAAATTCTTATGGATATGAAAAAAGAAAGGGAAAAAAGGGAAATAATCCCCTTTTAATTATTTCACTTTTATCAAGCGTCTTATTTCATTATTTAGTTTTAGTTGTTGTCTCGTTGATTAGTGAGATCGCTTCAGAAGGAATATAGACTTTACCAGTTACTGGAGCATAGACAACTATTCCATCAAGTTCATGAGTCACTCCATCCTTGACAAGAATATTCTTGTCAACTGGCAGTTCTGCATTTCCAATTCTCAGAACAGGGTTAGAAGAATTTGTCATGTCCATCATATATTCATTATCATCCAGTTTTCCGTCCCCGTTGTCTTTGGAGAAAACATCGCCAGCTTCAACAAACAAGCATGAACCGGTTTCGTTTAAGTCAAATCCCATTTCTTTAGCTATATACCTCGCAATCTCGGTGTTATCGACATGACCTGTAAGGCGGTCGGGACCATAATCCCAAAGCGGGACATCTGAACCGTCATGCCCATTAGTCGTCCAGCCGATAACAGTGTGATTTTGGCTGATTACCTTACTGAGTGCATAGTCTAACGGGTAACTTTTATTATTATAGAGTTCAAGAATTTCAGCTACATCATCATCGGTTGCATTAATTCCCCACCAGGTCTTTAGCTGCGCTTTAATATTCTCGGGAGAGCGGTCTTTTCCTATTTTTGACGCAACACCTATGGAATTTAACTTCATACCTTTGAGAGGTTCAATAACATCTTCGACAGATGTGGACATGTAATCAAGGTCAGAATAGCTACCGATACTCATACCGCCAGTGCTATGATCCGGGAAAACCAGTACTAGAGTATGCCCATCTTTTTTAGCAAAATCAACTGCAACCTTTACGGCTTTGTCAAAAGCCAGGAATTCGGTTACAGTATAGATAGGATCATTGGCATGGTCTCCTCCGTCTATCTGGCTTCCTTCCACCATGAGGAAGAAACCATTTTTGTTCTGTGAGAGCAAATCGATAGCCTTTCCTGTCATCTGTTCAAGTGAAGGCTGATCAGGTGCTAAATAAGGTCTGTTAATATCCGATGCCATGTGGCCAGTTGCAAAGATTCCCCAGGTCTTCCCCGATGTCAGGTTCGTCATTTTATCTCTGTTGTCAACATACTGGTAACCTCTGTCAAGAAGGACTTTTGTTAAGTTCTCTCCGTCAGTTCTTACTCCTCCTTCGGACACGGGTATGAGATAACCTGAACCACCACCAAAGACTACATCAATATTTTCATAAACCATCTGTTCTATGATCTCAGTTTCATTGTCTCTGTTGTCAACATGAGCAGCAAAGGCTGCAGGTGTAGCATGGGAAGCACGAACAGTCACAACAAGTCCTGTAGACTTGCCTTTGAGCTTTGAAGCTTCAAGCACTGTTGCAAGTGGCTTGTACTGCAATTCTTCAGGAGGGGCTTCCAGAATACTTAAAACAGAATTTTTAGGTCCAACACTTATAAACCCGTTTGTAGTCTTGTACCCAGTTGCAAACGCAGTTGCAGCTGAAGAAGAATCGGTAATGACCGAGTCAGAACTGTAAGTAGACACCGTTCCAGCTACCATATTATCAAGCTCAAGAGGCTTTCCACTGTACCACCTGGCTAAAGTCTCTACACTCTGAGAACATCCATCAGGTACAAGGACAATTACATTCTTTATTTTAGCTTCGGATTCAGTAAGGGGTTTACAGCTAGTGGAATTATTGGTATCAATATTATAGTTTGAATCATATCGCACAGCTACTGCAGAACCAGCAGTTCCAAATAGCAGAAACCCTACGATAAAAAGGGTCAGCAAAAAGTTTGTTTTCTTAATTTTCATTAAATTACCTCGAATTTGAGAACAGTTATTTATTTTTTAATCAGTTGATTTAGGATTGAACAGAGAAATCAATTGGTTTATAGAATGAACTCTGAAAAACACTAGTCTTGTCCAGAATTCAGGACTATTTTATTTAGTAACTTAAACGCATACACCCTAAAATCAGTATTATATCATATCCAATATATTCAAACTTTTTGGATGTTGTGCTCCGAAGAAATAAGATAACTAACTGAATTCAAGTGAGGTAAATAAAATTATGGAGTTTTATACTTTGCGTTATAAATCAAAGCAGAAGATATGAGTTTTTGGGCAAATTATGATGATTTTAACAATCTTTGCCTCTACCTATAGAAGTAAAAAATATACAAATGTACGCTCTAGCATATAACAATATGGTTCTAGGACTTTTGACAGATAGCCAAGAAGCAGATACCTGAATACTTTTAGAAACATAGAAACAGGGGTTCTATGTAGTCTGAGGGAGGCTGCAACAAATTTCTGAAAGTTCTGGAGTCGTCAGAAGGCCAGCACTGCAAACTACATAGTACCCTCGATATTCTCCTTATCGAAAAAGTAGATAGCTCGTTGTTCGCTTACTTTACTACAGCAATGCGATTCATAGATCCTGGAGCCACCAGAGAGAAAGCTGCGAGGTAATTGACGAGTGCATCTCTAACCAGAGGACCTTCTGTCCTATTGACCCCTTCCTTCAGAACAAAGAGATTATAGCTTCCTTCGGCCATGCGATTGTTAACCGTTACGCGGTAAAGACCACTCGGACTGATAGAAGTGCCATTGATCTTTATGCTGGAGATATCGATCATATTTCCTGGGGGAGCACTTTCGTTCCAGACATAGCTAAAGCCTTTTGAGACCTGCAGTATGCGCGGAGTTGGGTTGTCGATCTGTTGCTCAAGCAGTGTGTCTATCTGAGTGCCGTTCAAGGTCATTGTGACCATACTGATTTCAGAGGGCTGGACGTTGAAAACCTCGCCATATGTGACCTGACCGGGCAGTTCACCTGCACTCTGTTGATTATATATCAGATCAGCACGAATGCCCCCCGGATTTGCGAAAACCACCTCAGCACCGCCGTTTTCTGGATCGGAAGTAGCATAGAGCTGAGCATCAGCAATGACATCACCCAGAGCAGATTCGCCTGAATTACTCATGACCGCTGTAATATCGCTTGTAATATTACCTATCACCTGGTTAGCAAGGGCTGCGACCAGATCTTTGTATTCCGTGATCAGATCGGATACTTCTGGATCTTTAGGAACGTCTCTGGACACTATAATATTCCTTGACTTTTCTTTGACCACATCATGAGTTTTGTTGCTTATTTCCAGATCAATATCTGTGAGCACAGTACCTGCTGAACCAGCTTGGGTAACTATGCGTTCGTTAATAACAGCATTATAGGTCTGATGGGTGTGACCGGTAATGAATGCATCTATCTCGGGATCGGTGGCATTGACAACATCTAAAATTGGCCCACTCATATTCAGACTCTCGTTGTATAGTCCTTCTTGGTAGCCACCGTCATGTATGATCACCACTATGGTTTTTACACCTCTATGCTTTAACTCTTTAGCATATTTGTTAATGGTTTCGGCTTCATCCAGGAACTTGAGTCCCTTTATTTTGGAAGGAGTCAATATAGACGGCGTATCTTTTAGGGCCACTCCAATGAATCCTATGGGCACCCCATTTATGCAGGTAATTTTGTAGGCAGGGAATATTGTGACATTAGTGGTCTCATTGACGATATTCGCAGCCAGATACTGGAACTGTGCTCCTTCGAAGGTAGAGTTGTTATAGCAGCCGTCTACTGGGTGGCAGCCACCGTTTTGAATACGCATGAGCTCATTTAATCCGTTGTCTAACTCGTGATTGCCCACGGCAGAAAAGTCGAATCCTATCACATTGAGAGCCTTTATTGTTGGTTCATCGTGGAATCGGGATGAAATAATCGGACTAGCCCCTATATTGTCTCCGGTTGAGACAACGATTGTATTAGGGTTCTCAGATCTGAGTTTCTTTATGTAGGTGGCAAGGTACTCCGCACCGCCGGCATCGACACTTATGGGAGCACCTGTCTCATTATAGCCTGTAACCATCTCGCTGATGGGAGGCTCAAGTTGGCCATGAAGATCATTAATGGCCAGAATCTGAACTTCTATAGTATTCTTATCCGGTTTTGAGGCCCCTACATAGCTCAGCAAAGCAATAGAGACAAGCATCACCAAGAATAGAAGGACAAAGTACCTGTTGACTTTTTTTATTGTAGAATTGCGGCTTTTTGACAATATATATCCCTCTTTAAACGCTCGAAAAGAGCATCTAAAAGCTTGACCCCATCCCTTTAAGAAATCGCCAAGTATAGGTTAAGAAATTCCCCAATAATCTCTAGTAAGAATGGAATTAAACTTTCAGAACTCAAAATAATTGATTTTCAAATTTTTGTTTCATGTATGATGTACTGCCTATGCTCTTAATGAGCTCATCCAAAAACGAATTACATTCTTAAATCATTAAAGGTTCAGAACTATTCTTTATAACAGGAACTCGATTGATTATTCAGAATTAAGAATTCGGAGATCCATTTTTGAGCTTTTGGATTAGGTCTTAATTTGATCTAAACTTAATCTGTTTTTTAGATATATTTTCCATCGGCAGGTATACTATATAAACATTATTATGAAGTATAGTTCCAATCAATCATATTTAATTATTTCTTTAAGTCTCCAGTGTTGATACATTTTGAGTTAATAAGCGCAGCAGATAGATGGATAAAAGAGCTTATCCCAAAACTCAAAAACTGCTCTTTCAGTTTCGATTTTTAAACAATCAATTGAGCTACAGATCAGGAAAATAGTATGAGATTCCTATGGATATGGAAACAGAAATGGGTTTTGGGATAGGCTCATGAAATACCGTAAAAACTTTCTTTTAGATTCAGAAATCATAATCTTTTTGAA
>CAZLNG010000223.1:0-4918 GCA_964560735.1 uncultured Methanosarcinales archaeon
AATTTGCAGAAGTTGCCGAAGGATTACTTCCAGTAAAGCCTGATGCTTTCGAGCTTAACGTAAGCTGTCCCCATGCGGAAGGGTATGGGGCTGCTATCGGCTCCAACCCCTGCCTTGTAGAAGCGGTTACAGCGGCAGTAAAAGATGTGTCAAACATCCCTGTCTGGGTTAAGCTTACCCCAAACGTTTCTGACATTACATGCATAGGAGCTGCAGCCGAATCCGGAGGTGCTGATGCGGTTGTTGCAATCAACACCGTAAAAGGAATGGCTATTGATATAGAATCCGGATATCCTGTCCTTGGAAACCGTTCAGGTGGGCTTTCAGGAAAAGCTGTAAAGCCTGTTGCTGTCAAATGTGTTTATGACCTTTATACTGCCCTTGAAATTCCCGTAATCGGAGTTGGAGGAGTCTCTTCCTGGCAGGATGCAGTAGAAATGATGATGGCAGGAGCATCGGCTGTCCAGATAGGGTCCGCAGTATATGACAGGCTTGACATATTCTCCGAAATCAGTACAGGGATCGAAGCTTTCCTCCAGAGGAAAGGATATTCGGATGTAAATAAATTAATAGGACTTTCCCATGAGATGGTCTGATGCTTCCTCTTAATGCTACAATAGTAAAAATAACTGAAGAGTCTCCTTCTATCAGGACTTTTTTCTTTGATTTCGAGTTTGAAACCATGGAACCAGGCCAATTTGTAATGGTCTGGGTGAGAGGTGTGGATGAGGTGCCCATGGGCCTCTCAAGAAAAAATTCTGTTACTGTCCAGAAAGTGGGAGAGGCTACCTCAAAGCTTTTTGAGTTGAAAGAAGGAGATTCTTTCGGGCTTAGAGGACCTTTTGGAAAGGGTTTTTCTCTTTCCTTTAAGGGTGAAAAAATTTTGGTTATCGCAGGCGGAGTAGGGGCAGCTCCTCTTGCTCCTTACGCTGAAGCAGCGTTTGCGTCCGGCTCTGAAGTGCATACGGTACTTGGAGCCAGAAGTGAAGGAGACCTGCTTTTTGAAGAGCGCTTTGCAGCGGCAGGAAATATTTATATTTCCACAGATGACGGTTCAAAAGGCACAAAGGGTTTCGTAACTGATGTCCTCCGCGGACTTGATCTTTCGGTTTATGAAAGGATTGCAGTTTGCGGTCCCGAAATAATGATGGCTTCTGTTTTCAAGCTTCTTGAGGAAAGAAATGCTCTTGAGAAAGCCGAATTTAGCCTCCACCGTTATTTCAAATGCGGGATAGGAGTCTGCGGTGCATGCTGCATAGACAAAACCGGACTTAGAGTTTGCAAGGACGGGCCTGTATTTTCAGGCGTTCAGCTCCTGGATTCCGAACTCGGGAAATATACCAGGGATGCCAGTGGGCGAAGAGTTAAAATTTAAGTTTCGATATATCCTTTAAAAGAATGCGAAAAAACAGACAAAGAGATCTTGAAGTGCAGGAGAAAGCAAAGATATGATTGGAAAGTTCAGGTCAGGAGACGACATTTTCTATGGAGTGATCGAAGACGGGCACGTATATCCTAGTGGTGGGGTTCCTTCAGGAACGTTTGAACTTTCAGAACTCCGCGTCCTTCCTCCGGCGTCTCCTTCAAAGATTGTCTGCGTAGGCCTGAATTATAGGGACCATGCAAAAGAACTTTCAATGGAGATTCCTGAAACTCCTGTTCTCTTTTTAAAGCCTCCCTCGGCAGTAATAGGGCATGAAGATAAGATCATTTATCCGGCTTCAAGTTCGAGAGTGGATTATGAGGCCGAACTTGCAGTTGTAATAGGCAAGCGCTGCAAGAATATTTCAGCCGAAAAAGCTGAAGATGTGATTGCTGGATATACCTGTTTTAATGATGTGACGGCACGGGACCTCCAGCATAAAGATGGGCAGTGGACAAGGGCGAAGAGTTTTGATACCTTTGCAGCATTCGGGCCTTATCTTGCCTCTCCTGATGAGCTTGATGTTTCAAATGCAAAGATCGCCTGCAGGGTGAATGGGGAAACCAGACAGGAGTCGAGCACTTTAAACCTTATTTTTGACATTCCTTACCTTATTGAATTCATCACTGAAATCATGACCCTGGAAGTGGGAGATGTAATTGCCACAGGGACACCCCGGGGCGTTGGAGAACTGCAGAGGGGAGATATTGTTGAAGTGGAAATCCAGGGAATTGGAATACTTAGAAACGAGGTTGTCTGATGCTGCTTGAGCATATAGGGAATGAACTTGACCTTACTGAACGCCATCTTCTGGTGCTCAAAAAAGTAATTGAAGAAGCTCCTATAGGAATTCTGAAACTTTCTGAAGTTACAGGGATGCAGAACCATAAAGTGCGTTATTCCCTCAGGGTTCTTGAACAGGCTAATCTGATCAAACCCTCGGCCCAGGGTGCAATCCCTGGAGATGCAGTTCCCAAGTTTCTGCAGGAGTTTGAGAGGGAGCTGGAGAAAATTAAAGAGAAAGTTTCCCGTATCCGAGAAATCGAGGCTTCCATCACTAAATAAAGACTCTGCAAAAAACTCTGTAGAGGGCTCTGCAAAAGTTTCTGCAAAAATTTCTGTAAAACATTCTACAGGTTTCTGCAAATTACTCTTCACTCGGAGCCCCTTTCAAAAATATTTATCTCAAAAGCTTTTCTCATTTTCAAATTTTCCTGAAAATTTGGGGCTTCGGTGGCTTTTTATAATCCTATCTACATTTTTCCGCAATTATCGAATTGAGAAATCTAATCCAATGCAGAGATCCATAATTCAAAGAGGTACCACAATTCAAAGATTTAATACAATACTCATTTTTGCGTGAGTATATGCAGTTGAATTTATAATTGGCCTTGTAGTTGAATGTATAATTGAATTTGTAGTTAATTTTAGAATTGAATTCACAGTTAAAGTTGTAACTTGCTTTGTAATTGAATTTACTACATCTCGATCTCATTTAATCCAGGTTTACTTTTGGAGAATCTCCTATGACTTTAAGTCCTGAAGATCTTAAAACAATAGAAAAATACGCCCTTCAAAATGCTGTAAAATATGGAAAAGCCCCTCAGCCCAAAGCTGTTATGGGCAAGGTAATGGGGGAATGCCCTCATCTCAGATCCAACCCTAATGCAATATCAGAAGCTCTTGAAACCATTGTTTCCCAAATTGCTAAAGGAAATCCAGAAGTCTGGGAAACAAGGCTTTCTGAAATTGCACCCGAGCTTATTGAAGCTCTTAGCGTAAAGAAAGAGCCGGATAAAGGCTTAAAACCTCTTGAAGGGGCAGAACCTGGCAAGGTTGTAATGCGATTTGCCCCAAACCCCAACGGGCCCGGAACCCTGGGAAGTGCAAGAGGTATGGTCGTCAATTCCGAGTACGTAAAAATGTACAAGGGAAAGTTCATTCTGCGTTTCGATGATACAGATCCTGATATCAAGAGGCCTATGCTTGAAGCTTATGACTGGTACCTTGATGACTTCAAATGGCTTGGAGTTGTACCTGACCAGATAGTCTACGCTTCCGATCATTTTCCTATGTATTATGATTACGCAAGAAAACTTATTGAGATGGGCAAAGCCTATGTCTGCTTCTGTAAAGGGGGAGATTTCAAGGAGTTGAAGGATGCCAAGAAAGCCTGCCCGCACAGGGATGTAAGCCCTGAAGAAAACCTTATGCACTGGGAAAAAATGCTTGCCGGAGAATATGAAGATCAGCAGTCAGTGCTTAGAATCAAAACCGATATAGAACACAAGGACCCCGCTCTTCGGGACTGGGGTGCATTCAGAATCAGAAAAATGTCTCATCCCCGTCCCGAGATTGACGAAAAATACATTGTCTGGCCCCTTCTGGATTTTGCAGGAGCTATCGAAGACCACGAACTTGGCATGACCCATATCATCCGGGGTAAAGACCTTATTGATAGCGAAAAACGGCAGGGATACATCTACAAATACTTCGGCTGGGAATACCCGAAAACAACCCACTGGGGCAGGGTCAAGATCCATGAGTTCGGAAAATTCAGCACAAGCACCCTCAGAAAAGCCATTGAGGAAGGAGAGTACAGCGGCTGGGATGATCCTAGGCTGCCTACAATTAGGGCAATCCGCCGCCGCGGAATCCAGGCTGAAGCCCTCAAGAAATTCATGATAGAGATGGGAGTAGGGATGACAGACGTGAGTATAAGCATGGAGTCTCTATATGCCGAAAACCGCAAAATCGTGGACCCTATTGCAAACCGCTACTTCTTTGTCTGGAATCCTGTAGAGCTGGAAATTACGGATTCAGAGCCGACAATTGCAAAACTTCCGCTCCACCCCACTGACCAGGCAAGAGGTGTAAGAGAAATTGCCGTAGGAAGTAAAGTGCTTGTTTGCATGGATGATGCTGGAAAACTGGAAGTTGGCTCTATCCTCCGTTTAAAAGATTTCTGTAATATTGAAATAACTTCTATTTCACCACTTCAGGCAAAAATCTCTGATATTTCTCTTGAAGCCCTTAAAAAAGCAAAAGCAAAAATCATCCACTGGGCACCAGTTGACGGAATTTCCGTTAAAGTTCGCGGTCCCGAAGGTGATATAGAAGGGATCGGAGAGCGCGGGATTATATCTGAACTTGATAAGATCGTACAATTCGAACGTTTCGGCTTCTGCAGAATTGATTCTGTAGATAAAGAAAAAGTTGTGGCATACTTTGCCCACAAGTGATTTTCGGAAAAATGGGAGTAGGGAACTGTTCCACATATCTTATTTAATTTATTCTTTTTAATTTATTCTTTTTAATTTATTCTTTTTAATTTATTCTTTTTAATTTATTCTTTTTAATTTATTTTTTGTTTAACTGTTTTCTCCTAACTTTTTTGCAGTTTTTATTTGACATATTAAATATTAATTAACCAGTTCTCATCATCAGTATTTTACTCACATACATCTTATCAACGCTACAAATTATCAATTGTGG
>CAZLNG010000224.1:0-4853 GCA_964560735.1 uncultured Methanosarcinales archaeon
ATTCAAAGCAGAAACCTCAATTACCGAAGGTAATTGTCGGACAGCCTGTTTAGGGTGGGGTGGCCGCCCGCAATTTGATTTTTCTGTTTTTCCGTCAAACATAAAGCAAGTACCGGACAACAATGCCCATGTTGAAAATGTCGCTTTATAGAACCACAGGCAACTCCACGCTCGACGAAGGTGAGCGGCCTTTCCCTCAATGCCTGATAAAAAGATGAAACTCAGGAATTTTATCAAATGAGGTCCTGAAAAAAACTAAAACCTGAAAATTCTTCTTTTCACTCGTTCTAAATAACAAAATTTATTTCCCAACGCCTTCAATATCAAAAAAGATTTGGAGGAGTTTATGGATCCGGCAGCTCTCGCCCAGCAAGCAACAGAATTTCTCATTCCCTACCTGCCTTTCATCTATGCAGGAGGCAAAGCCGCAGCAGACAAAAGCAAAGAAATGCTTGTTGAGGGAGGCAAAGCCGTAGCAGGCAAAAGCATGGACATGCTTTTAGAAAAAAGCATAGAAAAAGTCAGTCCAGAACTCATGGACAGAGCAAAGTCTCTGCTGAAAAAACTCAGTCCCAGAATGAGTGAGTCCCTTCAAAAAGCCCTTGAAAAGTTGTCCAGAAACTCTGAAGACCCAAAAGCACAGGAAGAGCTTCAGCAGGAAATCCTGCGACTGCTGAGACAAGATCCAGACCTTGCAAGGGAAATCGAAAGTATTATAATAAATTTTAATGTCGAGAATGTTGATCAGCTTACAGTAGGAAGTGGCAATTCTCCCATCAATATCAAAAATCAGTACATTCAGTTTATCAATTATCCAGAAGGGATAAATAAAGAAAAAGCAAATCAAAACAATTCGAATCAATATAATCCTTCAACACTGCCTGAATATTCAGACACGCTAAAGCAATTCGTTACCGAAAACCGAGCTGGTGAATTAAGTAAAGCCCTTACATATATTGAAAAACACAAAATTCTACTTTTTAGTGGTGTCGGAGGTGTGGGTAAATCCACTCTTGCAAGAGCCCATATTGACCTCAGACCCATACACGTCCCCGAACCTTTCTGGTTTAACTTCAACCAGAACCAGGACGCGAAGCTTGAGGATATCCTTGAAAAACTCGCCTCTTACATGAATTCTCCTGAAATTGCATCTTTTAAAGATGAAAAGCGAGAACCTGAAAAAATTGACGTAGATAGGCTCACAGACGAACTTCAAAGAAGAGGTGAAATCTGGCTTATTTTCGATGACCTGAGTACCGTTCTTGAAGATCAGCGGTTTACTGACAAAGGAATCGAACTCCTCTTTTCGTCCCTTCGGTATAATACCCACAATGCAAAAATCATTATAACAAGCCGCATCCTGCCCATACTTGCAAACGGAGAGAGCCTTCTCGATGTGGTTGAGGACGAGGAAAAACAGGACATAAAGGGTCTTGAAACTAATTTTGCAGTTGATTACCTCTACAGAAATGGACTCAATGAAGTAGAACCGGAAAAGCTGAAAGAACTGGCTGAAGGCGTAGACGGTCATCCCCTTGCCCTGAAATTACTTGTGAAGCTTGTAAAAGAATTCGGAGCAAGAGATATCCTTGACGATCTGAGCATGTATCAAAAAGACAAAGAGGATACTATCAAAAAGGCAAGAAAGCTATTCTACAGACTTGCAGGAGAGGAAATAGAGCTGCTTGAATGTGTTTCGGTCTACCGTGAGCCTGTGAGTATGAAAGGGCTCAAAGAGATGTTTTCAAAAAATACCCCACCAAACGCTGTCAAGAAACTCATCGATAAATCCCTTCTTGAAACTGACCACACAGGAAACTATTGGCTCCATCCCTTAGTCCAGGAATTCTCCTATGAGGACCTTAAAAACAAAAAAGAAGCCCATATGCTTGCAGTAAAATACTACCTTTATCTTACTCTTCCTGAAAATCCAACCAAAAAAGAAGACCTTCAGCCAGCAATTGAAGCCCATCATCACGCTTGTAAAGCAGGAGAGTATGATCTGGCAGCATCCATATTATGGGGATTCAATATACCTCATCTTCTGGACCTATGGGGAAATCCAAGAACATTAATTGAGATCTATGAAAAATTATTACCAGGGAATCACTTTAAAGACGAACCGATTCTTAAGGATAAACAGGCTCATGGAGCTGTTCTTGGAAATATGGGGAACGCGTACAGTCATCTTGGCGAGCCTAGGAAAGCAATAGAATATTACGAACAGGGGCTTAGAATTGCAAAAGAGATTGGAGACAGGCGTGTAGAAGGAGATAACCTTGGAAATAAGGGGAATGCGTACAGTCATCTTGGCGAGTTCAGGAAAGCAATTGAATATTATGAAAAAGCGCTGAAAATTTCAAAGGAAATCAAGGACAGGTCTGGAGAGGGGAATCACTTGGGAAATATAGGATCTGCATACTATCATCTTGGAGAACCAAGAAAAGCAATTGAATATTACAAACAAGCTCTGAAAATATATGAAGAAATTGGTGACAAGCGTGGAGAAGGAAATAACCTTGGAAATATGGGGTTAGCATACAGTCATCTGGGCGAGCTAAGAGAGGCAATCGAATATTATGGAAGGGCAATGAAAATATCTAAAGAAATAGGAAGCAAATATGGAGAAGGAAATCAATTAGGAAATATAGGGAACGTATACAGTGATCTTGGAGAGCCAAGAAAAGCAATTGAGTATTACGAACAGGCTCTGAGAATTACCAGAGAAACTGGGGATAGACATGGAGAAGGAAACCACCTTGGAAATATGGGTACTACATACAGTGATCTGGGAGAACCAAGAAAAGCAATTGAATATTATGAAAACTCCCTGAAAATTGCCAGAGAAATTGGGGATAGACATGGAGAGGGAAATCTTCTTGGAAATATGGGGTTAGCATACAGTGATCTAGGTGAGCCCAAGAGAGCAATTGAATATTACGAGCAGGCGTTGAGTATTGCCAGAGAAATAGGGGATAGACGTGGAGAAGGAAATCAACTAGTACTGCGATTCCGAAGTATGTTCACAAAAAGTGACGGTTGAATCTATCTCACGATCACGAATTTCCCGATAAATAAGGAATTTATTTTGGAATCGAAACACTAGGAAATCTGGGGAACGCATACGTTCGTCTGGGAAAACCAAGAAAGGCCATTGAATATTACGAGCAAGCGCTTGAAATTGATCGAAAATTTGGGGATAGACGTGGTGAAGGGAATCATCTTGGAAATATGGGGAATGCATACTATTATTTGGAAGAACCAAGAAAAGCGATTGAATATTACCAACAGGCTCTGAGAATTACCAGAGAAATTGGGGATAGACACGGAGAAGGAAATCACCTTGGAAATATAGGGGATGTGTACAGTAATCTTGGAGAACCAAGAAAAGCGATTGAATATTTGAAGGAATCTCTTGCTATAGGAATGGCGACTGAAGATCCGAGAATGATTAGATTTTGCGAGCAGAAATTAAAAAAGCTTCAAGGAACTGAAGACAAAAGAACTTAACCTATCCAGTTCCTAACAACCCAACTGCTTCAAGCAGTCTCCTGCCTCAAAAAGTATTTTTAAATCAATCTTCTGTAAACTGAAATCTAAAAAGTGATCTTTCAAAAGACAGAAGTAGAATTGAAAAACCCAAAACCAAAAACTATTAAGTAAGCAATCACAATTGTTTACTATTATTTTTACCGTATTTAAATTCCTTAACATTCATATTTTTAATTAATTTTGAAAGGTGTAATTATGCCCCATATTATGGAATTAGTCGGAAAAACAAGAGTAGTCATAAAGGATGGGAAAGTTGTTGAAGTCGGGGAGCCTGAAGTCCTCTGGTGCCCTATATTTGCCAAGGTGCGCGGAATTCAGAAGATAACTCCTGAAGAAGTCAGGAAGAACATGGAGTTCAGAATAAGCGACTTCGGGATGTTCACCGACAAGCGCCGCCTGGAACTTGAGGACTTTGTAGGGTTTGGAGCATCTGAAGTTATGATGACAGGGCTGAGCAGGGGTTTACTTGACACAACCGTAACCGCCTGTGAAGGCGCAGGAACTGTTATTTCCAACAACCCGACTCTTGTCCAGGGCATGGGAGGCAGGATGTCCGGGCTTGTCGAAACCGAGCCAATCGAAGGTATAATCAACGGGATCACAGAGCGCGGCGGAATCGTGCTTGACCCCTCAACTGCAATAATTGATCCTGTTGCAGGAGTGAAAAAGGCAGCTGAGCTTGGTTACAAAAAGATTGCAGTAACCGCAGCTTTCGCTGAAACTGCAAAAGAACTGCGGAAGCTTGAATCAGAACTCGGGCTTGATTTGATAATAATTGGCGTGCACGTTACAGGTTTAAGCAAGGAAGACGCCCAGACTCTTGTCGAAAATGCAGACATTACAACCAGCTGTGCTTCAAAGTACATGAGGGATCTTGTAAAGCCTCTAGCGCAGGTTGGAACTGCCGTTCCGCTTTTTGCCCTTACTCAGAAAGGAAAGGAACTTGTAATCGAAAGGGCAAAGGATATCAAAAGCCCAATTCTAATCAACACTATGCCCCTGCCTGTACTGCCTGAAGAAAAGCAGCCCAGAGAGCTGAAATAAACAGAAAGCTAAAATCAAATTGCGGGCGGCCACCCCACCCTAAACAAGCTGTCCGACAATTACCTTCGGTAATAAAATAATTCCTTCTTTTTTGATTTAAAGGTCTTATTTGCTTTCTTTTTAGCACTTATTTATTACTACCAATAATTGTCGGACAGCCTCTAAAGGGTGGGGTATTCGTGACCCTCTGCGCTCCCTTAGTAATAAATCCCAATTATTAAAAGAATAATTAGAAAAATATTTCTGAAGATAAATCC
>CAZLNG010000225.1:0-4820 GCA_964560735.1 uncultured Methanosarcinales archaeon
ATATCTCATTCCACATATCTCATTCCACATATCTCATTCCACATATCTCATTCCACATATTCCACGCTCTTTTTTACAGGCCTGAAGAGTTTCATGAAGGCATGTACGTCCTCAGGAAAATCCGTATTTACGGAAAGCCCCAGATTTTTTGCCTCGCTGGCGGAGAGAGGAGTGCTGTGGATCATTTCGCCGCTGACCAGTTTTTCTACGACTTCGTCAAGCCTGCTTTCCCCATCAGGGCCGGGCTGTATTTTTCCTTCAAGGAGTTCTTTTGCAACATCTCGGGTGAGTTTGAGGGCTTTTCTTGAGATGTCGCTCATGACAAGAGTGGTATCGTCTGCTTTTTCTTTTTTTGCTTCAGCAGCATAGATCCAGGAAGGGGCAGGATAAGTCCCGCGCAGAAAATCTCCTACCTGGGGATCAATTGGGCCGATAACTGCATCTTTGTCCATCACGATTTCGTTTGCAGCAAGGGCAATGATCGTACCTCCTGACATTGAATAGTGAGGGACAATAACTCTGGTGTTTTTGGGGTGTTTCCTGAGGGCGCGGGCAATCTGGATGCTGGCATGAAGCTGTCCGCCCGGAGTGTGCAGAATTAACTCAAGAGGGTACTCTCTGTACTGCCTTATCCAGCGTACGACCTGTTCGGCATCCTCCTCATCTATGAACTGGTAAGCAGGCAGCCCGAAAAATGAAACTGCCTCCCGCCTGTGAATCATCGTGAGGATTTTGCAGCCGTGTCTTTTTTCCATAGCTTTCAATTTTGCCATGCGCTGCATTCGGATTTTTTTGAGCTGTGACTGAGGATAGATTATTGCAAACAGAAAAAAAAGTACGAGTAAAAAAGACATCAAATCCCAGAGACTGATTGTCGAAGTATCAAAGATAGCCAGAAAATTCCCCCAAAAAATTTTCCCGCAGGTGCTGCCTGGATGCACAGGGCAGAGTAAACCCCCGGATAAATCCCATGATAAATAGTCCTGCAAGCTTTTAATTTTAGCTATCCGAACTGCAGGGAAAAGCAATCTTATAAGGAAATGGCAAAAACCCTGAAGAGAAGGAGAAACAAAAGAAAAAGAAGGAGAAAAAAGGAGAAAAAGAAGGAGGAAGAAGGAGGAAGAAGGAGAAAAAGGAGAAAAGATTATGAAAATTTGAATGGTTTTATGGAGAAATCAGCTTGAGCCCTATTATCCCTGAAAAAATCAGGAAAATGCAGACAAGCCTGCCGAAATCCATGGGCTCGTTAAAGAGCAAGATACCCAGGACAGTAGTTCCGATAATTCCTATTCCGGTCCAGACTGCATAGCCAGTCCCTACCGGCAGAGTCTTCAGAGCCTGGGACAGTAAATAAAAGCTAAGTACCATGCAGGCGCCCGTAAAGATGCTGGGATAAAGCCTCGTGAAACCTTCAGTATATTTCAGTGATATCGCCCAGGCTGCCTCGAAAAGACCAGCGATGAAAAGAAAGATCCATTCCATTTTTGTTCTACAACCTTTTTATGTGAATTTTAGGGAGTTACAGTGAAGATAGTAATTGAAATGAATTAAAAGCTTCTTTCTCTTATAACCTTGCTGAAAAGGCCTGTAATTCCTCAGGTAAAATTTTCGAATCGTAAGACAGATAAATAAATTATAAGATGTAAATAATAAGAACTTTAACCCATGCAGTGGATATTCTAATAAGGAGAATATTCCAACATGGGAGCCCCGAAATACCTGAAACGTTATCTCAAGGTGCAGAGAGATGAAATGCCTGCCCTTTTTAAGATCTCAGAAAGAATTCCTATAAGCTTTGATCCAGATCTGCCGCTTGAAGAGCTCAGGGAGATTCATAAAAGAGGCATGGAAGAATACCGAAAACTTCATGAAAAGCTTGAAATCGAAGCTATGGAGGCCCTTGCCTATAAGGATGCGGCTGACAGGCTGGTTATGTTTACCGAAACGTTTCTGGAAATCCCGAAAGCTAGCCCATCCCTTCTCGACCTTAAGGTTGCAATTGCAGACAGGATGATAGAGGAATGCAACTGCTGCGGGTGGCGCTGCGGAGTCAACCGGAAAGCAGGTGAAAAGGGTTTTTGCAGGCTGACTGACTCTTCAAATTACGCTTCCGAATTCCTGCATATGGGAGAAGAGCCAGAACTTGTGCCTTCCCACACGATTTTTCTTACCGGCTGTTCTTTTGCCTGCGTGTACTGCCAGAACTGGGACATATCGAATGCCCCTGATTCCGGAACCCGCATTGAACCAAGGAAACTTGCAAAGTTGATTGACCTGAGAAGGATGCACGGGGCAAGAAACGTAAATTTCGTAACTCCCACTCCGCATGCGCATACTGTCCTTAAAATAGTCCGGGAAATGTCCGTAAACACGCCTGTGGTCTGGAATTCGAACATGTACCACTCCCCCGAAATTGCTGAACTTCTGGAGGGAGTCGTGGACGTCTACCTTGGAGATTTCAAATACGGAAACGATGAGTGTGCAAAAAAGCTTTCAAAAGTTAATAATTATCTTGAAATTGTCCAGCCTAATTTCGAGTTTGCCTACAGAACCGCAGAAATTCTCCTCCGCCACCTGGTCCTCCCAAACCACCTCAAATGCTGCACAAAACCAGTTGCTGAATGGGTCGCAAAAAATATCCCGCAAATCAGGTTTAACCTCATGTTCCAGTACATGCCGTGCTACCGGGCAATGGAATATATGGACATCGACCGCTACCTGACCCCTGAAGAAGAGGCTCAGGCAATCGAGATTGTAACAGAGGCAGGAATAGAGGATTTGCTGATCTGATCGCATAACATATACTTATTATGAGGCAGGCCTACGTTAGTTGTTAATTTTAGCTACTTTAACCGTTTTCTATATTAGTTATTATTGAAATCAGCTGTTGTGAAGCCAATTATTGAGAATATTAAAAGGAATACTTTGTAATTTAATATATCACAGTAAAATTAATAAAAACAGGTATATATAATTGCATTTACAAATAACTCCCTATGGAGAGGGGGAGCAGTGCACTTAAGTTAATACTAGCAATTTTACTTTTTTGCACTCTGGTTCAGGGTATTTATGCAGCAGAAGAGGACAATGAAGCAAGTGCAAACTCAGATGAAGCGATAGGAAAAATCAATGATACACAAACTTTCCAATGGTTCCTTTTATTACCAATTTTCCTAGGATCACTTCTCTTTTTATCATGGATGTGCCGGTTTTTCGATGGAATGGGATCTTGCTTTGTCACATTTCTCGTCATTTTCTTTATATTAGGAGCATTTATATTTAGACCTGAATTGTTTGGTATTGTTCAAAAACAGTTCTATAACTCGGGAACTGCTTTTATACTTTTTTTTGTAGGGGCTGTCATTCTTATAGTTATCTCTATGCTAATATTAGGGGACGGAGACCAGAAAAGAAAGAGTTATCTTTCCATAGCAAGAAGTTTTATGATAATTTTTGCTGTGCTTACGTGGCCTTTAATACTTTTTTATTTTTATATGAACCATATAGTGTATATCACTTTTTACGGAATAGAGGAACTGAAGTTTCCAGTGTATATAATAGCTGCATCATCTATTGGCATTCTTTCCTATCTTCTCTTAAGTATCGAAGAAACATTTGGTCATTTAGTTCCAGAGTATGAAAAACTTAGAATTGCCTGGTCTTATATAAAAAGAATTCTTATTGCACCATTTATAGCGATAATAGGATTTTATTTGCTAAACTCTCTTCGAAATACAAATGGGGATCAAGTAAATGATTATTTTGTGTTCGCTTTTGCATTTTTTGCAGGAGTGTTCACAAGAACGATAGAAGAGTGGATTTACTCATCGGTTCAAAAACTTCTTCCAGCAGACAGAAAGAATGAATTCAGTAATAGGAATATTTATGAAGTTAAGGAGTCCGAGTTTGTCAAAGAACTACAGTTTGACGAAGATGTGGCTTATAAACTTTACAATGCAAAAATAAGGAAGATAGATGAACTTGCAGATTGTTGTCCTTATGAGCTTGTCAGAAAGTTAAATACTGATATTCGAAATATTGGAGAGCCGGAGTGCTGTTCTGAAAAGTCATGTAATTATAAAAATAAAGAAAAGTCCGACGAGTCAGACAAATCCACAAACAACACTAAAAACAAACAAGAAGAATTTGGTAATTACTCACTCAAACAGGCTAGAATGTATATAAATGCGGCAAATAAGCATAGGGGAATAGATAAGTCAGAGTTTGTTACAGATCTTAAAATGGATAGGAATATTGCACTTATGCTTTATTTTGCCAACATAACAACTATTGAAAGCCTCAGTAATCTCGATCCGAATGATGTTTACAATATATTATTTATTTGTAACGAGCAAATAAAAAATTCAGGGAATATAAAAAGTAGCCAATATATAGAAGCTCATAAAATTTTATGTGAGTATTACAGGAGGAAAATTAAAGAGTATATAAATATAGCAAAAAATGAAAGAGCAAAAAATGGAAGCAGAATAAGTGAGACAGGAAATACTTAAAATAATAAAACATCTAGAATTGGGCAAAACCTAATAAATTTGTGTATAGCAGGCAGTGAAATTCCTCTAATCCCAACAGCCTAGGTCTCTCTTTACCATCTACTTTTTTGCTATCTTTTTTCTAACTTACAGATGCCACATTTGATTCTCACTTTTTTTAACCCCGGGCTCTCACCGGGTGCGAAGCAGCCGGCTTTTACACAATTCATAGCAGAAATGTAAAGAAATGAGCCATGCAATTTCTGATTTTAGATTTTTTTTTAATCTCTTTCATTTCAGCGAACTGAAACTCTTACTTTTCAGAATCTA
>CAZLNG010000226.1:0-4724 GCA_964560735.1 uncultured Methanosarcinales archaeon
ATTTTTTAGAGCTTACCTTTACTTTTCAGGTAGAAAACTGCAGCTGCAAGAATCAGCACTGCTCCCAGCACAATTGGGATAATGTTTCCCTGCTGCCTTTCCACACTGAAATTCAGGTTCTCGCTGAGCCTGTGCTCTCCAAAATCATCTTCATATTCTACTACCAGAGTAACTTCCTGTTCACCTGATTTCTCAGGCACAAAAATAAAGACTGCAGGGGCATCGTCGTCCTTATCCAGGCGTCCCAGGAACGCACCTGTGCTGCCCGAACCCTCAAGCCCTTCAAGCCTTGCTTTGACGAAGCGGGCTTCTCCTTCTCCTACATTTTCAAGTCGCAGGATCATGGAAACCTTCTGTCCTTTTACAGGCATTTCCGGGTCGAATTTCAGGCTTGCAATGTTAATTCTTGCCTGGTTCAGTACATTGACCCCTATCTCCTGAGACTTATTTATCTGGAAAGTTTCGGCATCATTTGAAGCTGTAATTCGCAGGGGAATTTTGTAGGGCTGCACGGCTGCGTTGCTACCGAGAAGGAGTTTGAAGGATAAGTCTTCGGAGCTTCCGGCACTCAGGTTTTCAAGGAAGCGGACGTTATCTTCCAGCGAAATTAAAGGTGAAGAACCATTAAGGTCAAGAATTACCCGGACATTTTTTGCGTTTCCGTTTCCTGCGTTCTTAACTGTTGTTATGAGATAGAACTCCTGTCCTGGAATGACAGCTTCAGAAGAAGAATTGCCCCCGTTTACAGGAAGAATAGAAGTATTGATAAGCACGAGATCAGGACTGCCGTCTATGCGAATGGGAATCCTCTTCGAAAAGCTTGTCCCGCTATTGTCCTTGATCGTAAATTCAAGCTGGTGGTCTCCAGATCTGGCATTTGCATCTACCATGAAATGGATGGACAGTTCGACTTTCGAACGCTGCATTATCTGCTCAATTTGAAAGTTGCGTTCGGTATTTGTCCCGGAACCATAAGTTTCCAGGGTACTGTACTTGAAAATAAAGGGATAAATTTCCTCAATTCCGATCCTCACATTCTCTGCGGGCTCATCTCCTTTATTTTCAATATTAATTTTCAGGAGGAGGTCTTCCCCGGGCCTGGCAGGGGAAGGGGTTATTTCCAAAACCTCAACTACAAGCTGAGTGTTTCCAGATACTACAACTGCAGAACCTGTACCTGTTAAAAGGGTGCTTATAACCAGTAGGGCAAAGAAAGAGGAGAACACGGCTGCAGAAATTTGATTTGTCTTTTTATTTATTTTCTTCAGGGAGCTGGAATTTTTTTCTGGACGGGAGAGTTTCATAAATAACAATCCTCATACAGGCTTATAACGGTTACATTTTATTTACAACCACTTGAAGGTTGTATTTTCAGATATTCATTTTTCAGCCTTCAATAGGATTATCTGGGCTACAATAGACTTATTTCAAGAATTCAAGCAGCATTCATTTTTCGACTTCTAGTTTCCCAAAATACTGCCTGGTCTCGGCTTTGATAACTTTCCTCAACGCCAGAAGGGCAATGAGGTTGGGGATTGCCATAAGCCCGTTTACGATATCCGCCAGAACCCAGATAACATCCAGAGTCAGGAACGCGCCTGAGGCGACAATCAGGATGTAAATTATTTTGTAAGGGAGAATTCCTTTCACTCCAAAGAGAAATTCCGTGCATCGTTCCCCGTAATAGTTCCAGCCGAGGATGGTTGTAAAGGCAAAGAAAATCAGACCGAGCGTCACAATGTAACTTCCGGTTTCTGCAAGAACCGTTGAAAAAGCATAATTTGTCATATAGGCTCCTGCAAAGTCTCCAGTCCAGGAGTCAGTTATGATTAATACTATTCCGGTCATGAGGCAGATAACAAGAGTATCTAAAAAAGTCCCTGTCATGGAAATCAAGCCCTGTTTTGCTGGTTCTCTTACTTTTGCGGCTGCTGCAGCTATTGGAGCACTTCCTAGACCCGATTCATTTGAGAAAATTCCCCGGGCAATTCCCATTCTGATTGAAAGCATCACCCCTGCCCCAAGAAAACCACCCCTTGCAGCAGTTCCGGTAAAGGCCGAACTTACAATCAGATTAAAAGTATCCGGGAGTTTTTCAAGGTTGAGCCCTATTATCACGAGGCAGCCGAGCACATACGCTACTGCCATAAAAGGTACCAGAAACTGGGCTACAGCTGCTATTCTTTTGATCCCTCCCAGGGTTACAAAAGCCACAAGCAGGCTGATGACAGCTGCAGTAAGGATTTCAGGGACATTAAAGACAATTTTGGCTGAATCTGTAATGGCGTTTACCTGTGGGAACGTACCTATCCCGAAGAGAGCTACATTTACCCCGAAAATAGCAAAAAGTATCGCAAGAACCCTGCTGTACCTTTTGTCTCCAAGCCCGTTTTTAATATAGTACATTGGGCCTCCTGACATCTGCCCTTTTGCGTCAACAGTCCTGTATTTAACTGCCAGCAGAGATTCGGAATACATGGTTGCCATCCCAAAAAAAGCTGCAAGACACATCCAGAAGAGAGCTCCCGGACCTCCTGCCTTTATTGCAGTTGCAACTCCAACTATGTTTCCTGTCCCGATAGTTGCAGACAGCGCAGTGCTGAGTGCCGCAAAACTTGAAACATCGCCCTGAACTCCTGCTTCGGTTTTTCTCGAATTCATGACATACCTGAGTGCAAGGGGCAACCTGAAGACCTGAATCATTCCGAGGTGCCATGTAAGATAAATCCCTGTTCCAATGAGTAAAATAAGAAGGGGAAGCCCCCAGATGAACAGATCTATCATGGTAAGAATACCAAGTATATCCATGCCCAGAAATTCCATTCAAGCCAGCTCCGGTTAAAGAAGAAAGATAGTTTTGACTGAGTATTTGTTCAGTTAAGTACTCATTTAGCTGAGTATTTGTTCAGGATTGATCTTAAAAGTTGATATCCATGTTTAAGAGCAATGAGTGATATTCTGTGGTTCACAGTGTTGAACTAAAAACTCCTATTTAACAGGGGACCTTTTATGGAGCAAAAAAAATTTACTTTAAGTATTCTTGAAAGCAGGTTCGGAATCTGCAAGCTAAAGGAGAATCCAGAAGTTCATCCAGAAGTTCCTTCATGGGTGCATGAGAGTAATTTCTTTTCTATTACCAGGACTCCTGAGGAACTTTCGGTTGTGTGCCAGGAAAACAGAATTCCGGCAGATATCAAAGCTGAAAAGGACTGGAAGTGCCTGAAAATCGAAGGCCCTCTTGACTTAGGGCTGACTGGAATTCTTGCCGGAGTCAGCCGGGTTCTGGCAGACTGCGAGATCGCTATATTTGTAATCTCGACGTATGATACGGATTATATTCTCATAAGGGAAAAAGACCTGGAATCTGCAGTTAAAGTACTCTTAGAGGCAGGTTACGGTTTCTCAAATAAATATTATGAATAAAATTTCGCAAATAAAATCACGTAAATAAAATCTATCAAGCAGGTTTGGAAAAGGCAGGAAAATCCGGAAGAAGCTGTTTTATCATGAAGTTTTTTATCCAAATCGGAAGACTGTGACTATGAATCCACAGTAGAGCAGTAAAAGGATCAGTCCTTCAAACCTTTTGATCCTCCAGCCAGTTCGGATGAAAAGGAGGAACACAGCACTTATAATCAGCATGAAAGGTGCTATATAATATACGCTGAGTCCTGTTATGGTAAGAGGGTGAATTAGCCCCGAACAACCCAGAATCAAAAGTATGTTTGTAATATTTGATCCTATAACGTTTCCAACAGCAATACTTTCATAACCACCGCGGGCAGCCGAAATAGTTACCATAAGTTCCGGAATTGAAGTCCCTACTGCAACAAGACTTATTCCGATTAGAGTTTCCGGAACATTCAAAAGGAGAGCAAAGAGGATTGCCTGCTCAACAAAGTATTTGGCCCCGATAGTTACTGCAACTCCACTTGCAATCAATTTGAAAAGCTCTGTTAAAAAGCTGCTTTCAGGATGGGGCTCTACTTCAAGTTCTATATCCATCTCATTTACCGATTCAGTTTCACTTTTTTTTTCAAATTCTTGTCTGGTTTCCTTACTGCCATTATTTATGAACCCGGGAAATTCATCTTTTCCTCTGTTCT
This sequence comes from uncultured Methanosarcinales archaeon, assembly GCA_964560735.1. Classification (GTDB taxonomy): domain Archaea; phylum Halobacteriota; class Methanosarcinia; order Methanosarcinales; family Methanosarcinaceae; genus Methanosarcina. Next base: position 4,107 of record CAZLNG010000226.1, read on the forward strand.
TACGGATACCTGTCTCAATTGCTGCTTTTAAATCAGAGAGGTATTCAAAGAAAAGAAAGTAGAAGAAAAAATCCTTAAAGTACATATCTTCGTGCTTTTTTACCTTATCGAAGAGGAATACGGTATAGGCTAGATATAGCAAAAGAAATATCAAGGCTTCTAACCTCGATATCTGAAAATTAAGGATAAACAGGAAAAGGAGGAAGGAACAAAATAACATTATATACCCGTCCCTCCTCAACATCAATTCATCGGTCCTGACATGAGAAAGAAGAGCAGCCGTACTTGCGATTAACCCTATATTAGCAATGTTTGATCCAAGTATATTACCCATTACTATTTCACTCGCCTGCTGGAAAGAAGCAGTAATGGAAGATGCAAGTTCGGGTATCGATGTACCCACGGACACAAGAGTTAGCCCTATTACGAATTCGGACACTCCGAACCTCTTCGCAATTAGAGATGAAGCAGCTACAAAAAGATCCGCTCCTTTTACAAGCAATATAAGCCCGCCCACAAATATAAGGATATTAATCAAAAACACAATTAAAAGTGAGTCAGATTTTTATTTAAGTGTATCTTAAGACATAAATTGCCCAGAATCCTTTCACTTAACAT
>CAZLNG010000227.1:0-4720 GCA_964560735.1 uncultured Methanosarcinales archaeon
CAGCTGTTGAAAGTGCAGTCATTTTTCCAATTACTGCATTTTTCCGGATCCTGAGGACTCCTGACTGGAATATTCTGCCAGAGATTGGCCCGGTTCTTGGGTGTTTTCCGTCCTGGCCAAGTTCAGTCTGAATTTCAGCTGAAAGGTAATAGTCAAAGTACTGACTGCCGGTATCTGTGGTCGGAGTGAGGAGTGCAGACCCTGTGGTACCCGCACTTGGGATTGTGTTGCTTTTGTAAACGTTTCCCGGGTTGTTTGGAGTTCCAAGGAGCTCGAGCAGTTCTTTCATTTCTTTATTATCGTTGCTGCTCCTGTTTTTGTTTACTTTGTTGTAGATGTTTGGACTCATTGTGAGGTTCCATCTCAGGCTGTCGGTAGGAACATCTGAGTCATCCATCATTTCAAAGACGTCTGTGACTGCATCCTGAATTCCCCCATACACTCCAATCGCCTTCGCAGTGCTGTAGTCCTGGCCAGCTCCCTCATACAGGCCTTCCTTCTCGAATGTAGTCCCATTTCTCGTGATCCCTCTAAGTATCATCATTTCTTCAGCCGAGGAAACTGTATATGCTGCTTCTAACGCAGCGGATGCATCGATATTGGTTTTCTTTCTCCTCATTGCCTCGTACAGCCTGCGGTCCATAGAGAAATCTTTCCAGATCAGAGGGATCTTGCTGTTCTGCAAGGTGAAGTCAACCGTATCTTCAGCTCCTGTGCTGAAGTTGTACGCTATCATCGCATCACCCATTGGCTCAAGCTCGACCCAATCAATGCTGAGCTCACCTATTCCTTCACCAGGTACTACGTTGACAATTTTCCTTGCCTTGTTGATCTGTTTAAGAGGCGGGTGGATTATTGTATCCATAGTCCGTGAAACTTCAAAAAGCGCATTAGTCATCGTTTTTCACCTCAGATCATTGATTTAATCATAAACTGTACATTTCCGCTGGCGTCTTCTGCAGCCCTGGCAATAATATCATCCGTCCCTGGGATTCCTGCTGCAAGCTCCCCACCTGCAACAGGTTTTAGAGGCTGGCCCTTGACAACAGACTCGCCTGCAGCAAGCCATGCTTTAACAGGAAGACCTGGTTTCTCATGCAATGGGACCAGAGCACCTGCTTCATAAGCGGTCTTGGTGTTTGTCGGCTTGAACACTCCAGCTTTTCCATATCCTGCCCAGCCTATTGAGTTTCCAGAAGCGTCCCCTAGAACAATCATGTCTTTTGTAGTTCCCTTCTTGACGTGATGACCTGGTTTGATTGTTGCAACTTCGGCTGTAAGGTATTCAAGAGGCTCTTCGTCACCCATTATGACGTCGTTGTTCGGTGCCTGAATTCCGCTGTAAGAAGCCATTAGAAGTCCTCCCATTTCTTCTCAGCTTCATTCCATCTGCCAACGCAGCTTGGTTTCGGACCGTTGCTTGCAGGGTACTTAATCGATGCTACACTAATTGGACTTGTAGGAACAATACGTTCGTATGATGCAGCGAGATCTTCGATCTGGCCTGCAGTCAGACTCTTTATGAGACCAAGATCCGGTTCAAGACCAGCTGACATCGCAGCTCTCGTATACTTCTGTGTAGCCGTGTTTTTGGCCTGGTCTTCTCTCCAGGCTTCCATCATAGTGCTTGCAATGACTTTAGATCGGGTCTCTACCATCTCATTGAACTTTTCTGCAGGAATTCCACTTGCTGCAGCTACCACTGCGTTGTCATGCTCTTTCTTAAGACTCTCAAAGGACGCAGTCAGTGCTGTAAAATCCTCTTTGAGCTTCTTATTCTCAGCTTCAAGTGCTGCCATTTTAGTGGCATCCGTGTTGTTGTTTGGATCGTTTTCAGGTATGGTTATACCCCCTTTAGATGCTGAAATAATCTCAAATTGCGAAATTGTTCTCAGTCTAGCCTTCTCTCCCTTTGAGGCTGCTATGTTCCACTGAGCTTCACCCCAGGCAGGGTTCCGAACTAAGGTCATAGAAAGAGCCTGGAAACCGGAGACCCAGCCCTTTTCATCCATATTTTTGTAGGCTGCAAACACGCTCCAGTTCTTCTCCCAGGTCCCGTCAGAAATCTTCCTCTCTGCTATGGAATCCGTAATGATTCCTTTAGCCCAGATCTCGTCCCCCTGCTTCCAAGCATCCGTAATTCTCCCGATTTCCGAGAAAGGATCTTCAGTATAATCACAAATGTGGCCATCGAGACGAGAACAGATTCTTATTACAGAGGCCTTCAAAGAATTGATAGCGTTCTCTGCTTCACTTGCTGGAACCCCCCAACCGTTAGCATTTATTTTCCCTAAGGGAAAGGCTATACCTTCAATTAGAACAGCCATAATTTACATTGTTAACAGCGTTAACAAATATAAATTTATTCAGTTTAATTTACTAAATAAAGTGAAGTTCAATTATTCGTTGTAACAGATACAAATTAGTTCTTAATAACTTCATGACTGAAAGAATGAACAACTACATCGTATTTACAAATATTAAACCATATTTTAAAAGTCGTATATAATTCCACTTTCTCTTTTATGGGATCACGTAATGTCAAGAAGTGATATGAGTTCCAAGAAATTAACTCTCCCATTGCTTATTGATGATCATAAGGAGATTTTTTTAGTTAAAAATTAAGTTATATATAAAAGAAATAGAATTAATTCTTCTTATTATTGATCTGTTTTAAAGAGCCGAATTAAGATAAAAAAATAATAGACACAGAAAACTGTTTGCTATCTCCTCTTTTTCCACATTAATAATCATATTTGCTACATTTTATTCACTCACTTTTCATAAATTAGCTAAATTAATATCGAAAAATTCAAATACATATATAAAAAAAGTTAATGATCAAACTAGTTAATTAAAAATATAAGGATTCAAAGATTGTCTCATATATTTATTTTAATACGCATTCATTTCGAAAAACCGAAATATCCTAGATTGTCATATTATAAAAACTGTGAGCGAAGTGAGATATTTGAAATATTTTCATCATCCAGAGAGATACAGATATTATGAAATGGAATATTTAAATCAATGCCAAGAAGATAAATATGAATTAATAAACTTGCGAAAAATAAAAGGAAATAACTCCGAAGTTAAAAGGCTATTAGTAATTTTTGTCATTGGCTTTTTTTTAATCTCTCTTCCTGGCATAGCATGGTCTGGAGTTGAAACATATTTTAATATAAATTATGTTGACCATAAAATTTCAGATGGATCACCTATTATACTAAGCAATAATCCAAATGCAGTAGACCCTACATATGAAGAACTTATAACCTTTCTAAAGAATAATCAAGCTGATCAAACTGAGTATAATTTGCATCCTTTCTTACGTGCACAGAAGCTACACGACAAAGCCGAAGAAACAGGTTATAAATGCTCCTGGGTGTTAGTGAATCTTGAGGGAGGAGAAAAACAAGTATGCAATGCTTTTAACACAATAGATCATGGGACCGTGTTTGTAGACCATACCACCTGGAACAACGTAGAAGGTTTTAGTTCTCTTGTAAGCATCAACGTCGGAGGGCAATATATTCCAAGAAACATGCTTCACGGAAGTGTGAGGTATAATCCTTTGGGGACAGTTGAGGATTATAAGATATACTGGTAATAAAAGAGCTGTCTCCAAAGCACTTTTAATTTTTGTGATGGCTCATTTAATACAAAAGTAATTGCCTTTATCGCTTTTAACTCTTGTTTATGTAGGAGGAATTGTTCATACAATTCGTTCTCTCAATTTTCAGGGTTTAATACCGAAAGCGATAAAGGCTAGTTCTGGCTTTTGCAGGGATTATCATTTTAGAAAGAAACGTTTTATCTATGTTAACAGTGTTAACAGAGTAAAAATAAATTGGGGATATTATGGTTACCTGTAAAATAACATCTCTTAAAAACAAGAGTAGTGCACCGACGATTAATGACGTCCTGGAGAAAACAGGGGAAGGGCAGAAGTATAGTAAAATTTTGTTTTCGAAAAGTGATTACCCTTATCTTATTGACGAGCCTCTTGAGGTAGTCAATTCCGGTACAGAATGGGTTATGGAAGATGGAGCATTCCTTCAGCTTGTCGCAAACGCTGACCAGAAAATCTTCAAAGCTAATGTTCCCATTATCCATGCCAAGGGGCTATCAAATCTTAAGTTTTCAGTCAACATTGATGGGAATAAAGACAAACAGTCAGTTAAGTGGGGAAAAGGATATCATAACGCCATTTACCTTGAGAACTGCACTAAAGTAGAAGTTATGGGCAGTACCATCAAACACTCCCAGGGTGATGGGCTCAGGACTATGAACACAAATGATATCCTGTTCTACAATAACAGGATCTTCAAGTGTGGTCATGATGGACTCTATGCCCAAAATGCTAAAAATGTCAAGGCTTATAATAATTGTGGCATTATTCGAACTAATTCTGTTATCAGGTTCAGAAATGTTTCAGAAGGGGAGATTTACAACAATACTGGAATTGCCCTCCCGGAAGACAGAGATGCTTACTCCCCTGGTATAATTATCCAGAAAGATAACGGCGGTGGAGCTGCACTTAACACTTACATCCATGACAACACTATAACTGGAACCTTTGGTCCTGGTGCATGGATCATAGGACGTGACAATGCTTCTCCTGATAATTTCAACAATCTTGTAATCTCGAATAACAAATTCGTCTCTTGTGGCCAGATGCCTAAAGAAAATAAGATTCCAGGAGAAGGAGGAATTGTCT
>CAZLNG010000228.1:0-4718 GCA_964560735.1 uncultured Methanosarcinales archaeon
TGATATAGAGTATTTACTCTTTTTAATTGAGTTGTGGAGCCGTCAGGGATATATTGGTCCAGTTGGCTACAAGCGATAGCCCTGGCCTTTGTACGTGGCTTCTAGTCAGGGAAGAGATATCGCACTAGCCTTCCCACATATCCCAGAAGCTTACATGGCACTTTATTGGCATTAAAAATCTTACGTACACAGCTTCCCGGAAGCAGGGAGAAATAAGTGCCTTAGAAAAGTCTATACGCTTGGCTGCGTGGCTTAGCGTGGCTTCCAGTAATAAGTATGTAGGATAAAGGTCTGATAGGAAAAAGCGAGACTGGAGTGGTTGTCCTTTAATATGGCATCACGCTTCTGGTGTCAAACAAGGGCAACCACAAGCTAAAAGTCTAAAATTACATTCTAGAGAACCATTTTATATTTTTTGGAGTCTTTAATGAATCTGAATTTGCGTAATTACTATTAGTAAAATGCTTAGTTCATTTTTCAACGTCGTTAAACCATATGGTAAATTCTGTTCCTTGACCTCTTTTAAGCTCTATACAGCCATCTATCTGCTCGACAAGGATGTTTACAAGCTGCAATCCCAGTGAATCAACGTCTTCTAGATCTATTTTCCCCGAAATGCCTCTTCCGTTATCCTTTATAACAACTACAAACTTTAGATCTTCAACATTTTGACATTCAGAGTCTGTCCTGAAGTTTTTAGATTTTTCGAGATACTGTTTGTAATTCTCGTTTTTGCAAAGAAATATGCTGATTTCTCCTTCACTTCTATCTGGAAAGGCATACTTCAAAGCATTAGAAATAAGTTCGGTGACAATACTTCCAAGGGGAACTGCAGTATCCATATCCACATTAACATGCTCAAGACTCAGTTTCAAGGAAATGTTGCTATTTTTCCTTTCATATGCCTCAAAAAGATATGCAATCAGTTTTTTGAGATATACAGAGAAATCAAGAGTTTGTGCAGTCGCATCTGTTGATCTATAAAGTTCTTCATGAATAAGAGCCATGGAAGCTATACGATTTTTACTTTCCTTGAATGCTTCAAGAACTCTTGAAGTATCACAAACATTGCTCCCAGCCAAATTTTCCGCTTGCAAATCGAGAAGTGATGAAATAACCTGCAGATTGTTTTTTATTCTGTGGTGAATTTCCTTTTTTTGTGCTTCTTCAAATCTAGCCCTTCTCTCTTCAGTTCTTTTTTGTTCATCAATGTCATAGACAAAACTCTGGAAGGCACCTTTATATCTCTGGTTTTCAGGAAGAATATGTATAATATCCCTGATCCATATGATTTCTCCATCCTTCATTCGTATTCTGTATTCAATTTCTGCATAAATATTTGGATTCGACTTAACCCATTCTATGTGTTCAAGAACTAGAGGCCGATCTTCGGGTATAACTAGTTCAATCCATTTCAGGTTCATAGAACGGAAATCTTCCTTATTATAACCAGTAATTTCTTTAACAGATCCATCTATAAAGGTTGGAGCGAGGTTCTCATCAAGCCAGAGTCCTATGGATTTTCTAATATCTTGCAAGAAAAGACGATAACTTTCGGTGTCCTTTTGTAGGCTTTCTTTTGAGGGTTTACTTCTAGCCGGTTCATTAATAAGTAACTCATTTTGAGACACTTCTGGGTTTACTCCAAGTTTCCCATAGATGTGTCCCTTTTTATCTCTAAGAAAAAGTGAAGTCGATTTTGAAGTATCTTTACCCCCCCCCCTCTTCTTTAAATTTCTTCACCTGATTGCCAATATCCGATTTAGCGTTTTTCTCCTTTACTTCCAGCAGTCTGTCATATATCTTTAACGTGTCCTCAGCAATTCCTTCAAATCCCATTTTCAACAGTTTATCATGTAATTCTGAGGCATCATTAACAATTTCCTCAAAATCAATATATTCTCCCGAAACACCGCCAACTTTCTTTTCTATGGACACCAAATTACTACCCCTAAAAGAATAATTTTGAAACTACAATTATCTGTAATCATATAGTAAATTTTGGATTTGAGAAACTGGAACAATAAATCAAGATTGATCTAAGTATAAATAATCTGCACAAAAGAAGTTACAAAAGGTTTAAGGGGAAGAACTTTTGTTAGTTTACTTTTTCTTCTACGCTGAAGCTAATTATAAATTCAGTACCTTTATCCCTTTTTAGCTCGGTTTTACCGTCTAATTGATCAACGAGGATGCTTACTAGTTGCAGGCCAAGAGTGTCTGAATTTTCAAAATCGATATTTTTAGGGATGCCAACTCCATTATCTGACACAACTAAGATGTATCTGATACATTTTCCGTAAAGTTTCCCTTTATTATCCAGTTCATTCCTAACTTGTTCACTAGAGAGTTTAATTTTGATTTCTCCAGATTTCCTTTCTGGAAATGCATACTTGAAGGAATTCGAAATGAGTTCATTAACAATCATCCCTAGTGGAACTGCAGTGTCCATATCAAAGAAAATATTTTCCCCAAGATCAAGATTTAAGCTAATATCGGTATTTCCAATACTATACGTCTGAAGAAAGTTCTCAACGAGTTTTTCAAGGTATAGTGAAAAATTCAATGTATCTGTTCCTTCGCCTTCATGCAATTCTTCGTGAATAAGAGCCATGGATATCACTCTATCTTGGCTTTCCTTGAAGGCTTCTAGGACTTCTAAATCCTTAATATATTTTCTGCCTTTGAACTGTTCAGCCTGAAGGTCAAGAAGTGAGGAGATTACTTGAAGGTTGTTTTTGATCCTGTGATGGATTTCCTTCTTACGGGCAATTTCGATATTATTGAGAGCTTCTTTAGCTTCTCTTTTCTCGGTGATATCTTTCAGAATTCCGATAGTCCCATAAGGCTGACCCTCATGATCCATAAGGCAGAACCCGTTGTTTTCTACATAAATGCAAGTTCCGTCTTTTCTTCTCAACCTTAACTCTTCCCTAAATCTGTTTCCGGCCATTCTCACATTTGGGAATTTGTTATCCACATGATTCATATCTATTCGATGGATATTTTTGATCCAGAAGTCTTTTCCAAACTTCTGTAATTCTTCAAAACTATATCCTGTAACTTCCTCTATGGCACCTGCCCAGCTGCTCTCATCTGTTCTCAAATCATATTCATATACCACCTGTCCTGTCTGCTCTGTGACAAGCCTGTATCTTTCCTCGTTTTCCCTCAGTTTTTCTTCTGCTCTTTTGCTTTTAGTTATATCTCTGGCAATGACTGAGATAGCGGTCAGCTCTCCAGAAGCATCAAAAACAGGAGAAAGAGTTAGTGAGACATTTATTATCGTACCATCCTTTCTTAACCGTAAAGTCTCATAATGATGGATTCTATCTCCCTGTATAATCAGTTCAATTAATTCTTTTGTTTCCTCAACTAATCTGGATGGATCCAGAATGGATATGGGCTTTCCCAGAACTTCTTTAGCTGAATAACCATAGATTTGCTCTGCACCTTTATTCCAGCTGGTAATGATTCCATCAAGGGACTTGGTTATGATGGCGTCGTATGATGATTCCACAATATTCGCCAGGCTCTGAATTTTTTCTTCTGCCTTCTTGCGCATGGAACTTTCTATCTGTTCCCATTTTCCTTCCTTTTTAATCAAAGTAAATTGATGGTTGGAGACTACATCAATAATCTCGGTTGCGTTGTACCTGTCGAGAGAATAAGTGCACAGAACCATCATCTGGTAGTTGCCTATGATACTTTCTAGCTTTTCCTCATAATCAGCAAAATCACCCCAATCCTTTTTCTCCAAGTGGAGAATATTTTCGGTCAGTCTCAAACCGTCATAGCCATTACTTAATGCCTTGTCGAGTTTTTTTACCCAGCCGTTTAATACCCTCTCCGAATCGGAAATACCTTTATTTACATATCCGTGACCGTACGGAATAATTTCGATTTGTCCTTTTTCAAAATAGACATCAACATCTGTAATAACCTTTCTCAGAGCTTCTTTTGCCTCTTCCACCTCAGAGCTTTGTGTGACCCACATACAAAACTCATTATTCTCTAGCCCAACTTTGAAATATGGAACAAGTATGTCCATCAAATCTTCTTTTGTCTGGTAGAATTGGCAGAAATGTGTACCCCAGGGCACATCTCCAACAATATCAATACCAGAATTTCTCAACCTTTCTTCCATAAATACCTTCTTCGACCAGAAAAATTCACTCTATTTACTACATTAAGGCGGATAAGTTAAATTATCTACTCCCTATTCTCTGCGAACAAGTTCTATCTTTCTATCAATTGTCAGTTATTTATATATAAACATTGATAAAATTAGATTATAATAGTCTTTAGAGTCTTTTTAGGAAACTAATAATTTGTAAACTACTTGCAGTTATAGATAAATTCCTAAACACCCCATCCAGAGCCTCTACACTCCATTAAAGATAGCCATTTCATCTCTTTTCTCCTTAAAACAGTACAGGCTTCACAGAATACTCGACAGCGTCAGCCTTCCATATATCCCAGAAATCTTTCCGTTAACTCAGATCTGGGATATCGGTAAACAGTATCATTTGGCTTTAAAATAAGTACTGATATAGAGTATTCACCTGTTTTAATTGCATTGTGAAGCCGTCCAGGATATATTGGTTCATCTGGCTACGATCGATAGCCTTGGCCATTGTACGTGGCTTCTAGGTATATGTGGATGGAAATGAGGGATAGATGTACCACGCCAGCCTTCCATACATCCCAGAAGCCTG
>CAZLNG010000229.1:0-4700 GCA_964560735.1 uncultured Methanosarcinales archaeon
CAGAGTCTGGTCTTGTAGGAGTTCGTGCGTTCGAATCGCACCTCTCGCACTAATTATTTCATCCGTTTGTCATTGCTTGATTATCTTTTTCTGTCACTGTAAATCTAATAGTGAACTCCGTCCCATTGTTCCTTCTCAGTTCGAATTCTCCATCTAACTGGTCGACGAGAATTCCAACTAACTGCAATCCGAGTGACTCGGTATTTTCTAATTCCAGATTATCAGGAATTCCTTTCCCGTTATCCGAAATTGTCAGGTTGAAAATGGACTTCTGTATCTTATCATTCATTTCTTCATCCCTGCAAAGCCGGATTCCAATTTCCCCTTGCTGATCTTCGGTAAATGCATGCTTGAGGGAATTGGAAATGAGTTCATTAACAATTATTCCTAATGGGACGGCGGTATCCATATCAAGGAATGAATTATCTTCCAGGTCCATGCTCAGGCGGACATTTTTGCTAAAAAGGTTGTAAGTACTGAAAAGGTTTTCAGTTAGCTTTTGAAGGTATAACGAGAAATCCAGTGTGTCGGTTCCTTCACCTTTATAGAGTTCCTCATGGAGAAGTGACATTGAGATTACCCGGCTCTGGCCTTCCCTGAAAGCTTCTTTAACCTTTTCTTCCTCGAATTTCTCAGCCTGAAGGTCCAAAAGGGAAGAAATTACTTGCAGATTGTTTTTGATTCTATGGTGAATCTCTTTTGTTCGGATTTTATTTATTCTTTCCAGAGTTTCTTGAGCTTTTTTACGCTCAGTGATGTCCTGGAGTACTCCTCTCATCCTGACAGGGTCGCCTTTCTCATCAAAAACGACTTGCCCCTGCGAATAAATTATTCGCTTTTCTCCGTCAGATACGTTAATCCTGTACTCAATACTAAATAGCTCTCCTTTCAAAGCTCTTTGAATAGAATCATTTACAATGTTTCTGTCTTCAAGTTCTACATAACTCAAAAACTCATTGTGAGTTGGAACTACTTCTATAGGATCAAGTCCTAAAATGCGATAAATTTCATCTGACCAGTATAATTCGTCAGTCTGCAGGTTCCATTCCCAATTCCCAAAATGGGCTATTTTTTGAGCTTCACTGAGCCTCATCTCATTTTCCAGTAATGAGTTATAGGCTTCTTCAAGCTCAGCTGTACGCTCTTTTACTTTTCCTTCTAAAGCATCACTTGCTTTTTTCAAAGCCAGCTCGGCCTGTTTACGCTCGATGGCCACTGATACTTGGTTGGCGACGGTGCTCATGAGGGCAAGCTCGTCCTCCGCAAAGCTCTTCTTGCTCCTCGTGCCAAAGGAGAGTGTGCCTATTGTCTTTTCTCCAGTATGGAGAGGCTGGCAGGCATAAGCCTGAACTTCCATCGACCTCACAAGGTCGGCTCGCTTGTCCCCATTGTGCTGCACGTCTTCGGAGACAATACGGCATCCTTCAAGGGCTACACAGCCACAGATAGCCGACCCTTTGTCCAGCCATTCGATCTCTTTAGCTGTTTCGGCACTTATCCCGCTGTAGGCGTTAAGATGGAGGTTGTCCCGGGTCTCGTCGAAAACATAGTTAAAGAAAACATCACAGTTAAGGCGGCGCATGACCTTTTCGGCAATGGTCTGGACTATGGCTTCGGGGTCTTTGCTCGAAAGCAGGAGGGTACTAGTCTCGCTCAGGAATTCAAAGCGTTTTTCACTCTCACGCAGTGCCTCCTCGGAGAGCTTTTGTTCCGTGATATCCTGCACTGTGCCAAACCATCTGACTGTTTTTCCCGACAAATCTTTCAAGGGCCTGTCGGCTTCCGCATGTATGTACCTAATGGAGTCATCTGGCATCATGAGGCGGTAATTCCAGTTATAGCCTGTGTCCTTTTCCGTCCCTTCCCGAAGCGCCTTTTCAATACCTTCGATATCCTCCGGATGCACCCTGGCTCGGAACATTTCATAGGTTTCCGTGCCATGAGCCACATTGTAGCCGAAGATACGGAAATGACCATCCGACCATTTGACCTGATTTGTGGTCAGGTCCCAGTCCCAATGACCGAGGCTGGCAAGTCGTTCCGCCCTTGCAAGATTGACGGCAGTATCTTTGATCACATCTTCATACCGCTTACGCTCTGTGATGTCAAGCAATGTTGTGATAATGTGCGGTTGACCTTGAATGTTGATAGCTTCGGTAGAGAAAATCGTTCTAATAAGTTTGCCAGCTTTTGTTCTAAAGTTCATCTCTAAATTTTGTATATGGCCATTTTCTTGGAGAATATTCAATAATTCGTCTCGGCTAACAGTATCTGCAGAGTACATGCCTAGCTCAGTTGACGTGTGACCGACTAGTTCTTGCCGGCTATAGCCAAACATTTTTAGATAACTCTCGTTCACATCTACAATCATGCCATCGGAGAGCTTGGTGATGCATAAAGCAGCCGGGCTAGAATAAAATGATTTAGAGAAACGTTCCTCACTTTCATGCAGCGTCTCCTCGGCCTGTTTGCGTTCAGTCAGATCAAGCGCAAAGAGAACGCCAACATTGCTAAGTTTGTCAAAGGTTCCATTGCCGAGGATAATCGGGATCGAATGGCCGTCTTTGTGGCGAAACATCTTCTCATAGAGCGTGCAGAAACCCTTATGTTCGACTTCGCTGACGGCCTGCAAGTCGCGCTCATGGTATTCTGGAGGCGTAATCTCTTTCCAGCGAATCTGTCCTGCTTCGAGTTCCGCCCGTGTGTACCCGATCATCTTGAGAAACGCATCGTTTGCATCAATGATGTCCCCGGATGTGTTCCATGTCGCCATTGGCATCATATTATTGCAGAACATTTGACCAAAACTGGATTCGCTCCGGCGCAGCGCATCCTCTGCTCGTTTGCGCTCGGTAATATCCTGAACTATTCCCTTCGCGTAAACAGGGATATTATTTTTATTAAAAATGATTTCAGCTTCTGTATGGACTACTCGTTCTTCTCCACTAGCCGTGATAATCCGATTATCAACGCTATATGACTCTCCCTTAAAAGCTTTATTAATGGCATTATTTATATAGTCTCGATCGTCTGGATGCACATAATGAAAATATGCATCGAAATTTGCCTCAAATTCTTGAGGATCAAGTCCAAAAATACGATAAACCTCATCAGACCAGAACAATTCACCAGTTATAATATTCCATTTCCAGTTCCCAATATGAGCCATTTTTTGAACTTCAGCAAGGTCTTCTTCACTTTCCCGAAATCTCCTTTCAAGGACTTTTTGGTAACTTATATCAAAGCCGGAGATGTTAACGCATTCTTGTTCTGGTAAGGGATGAAACACGACCAAGTATTCTTTGTTTCCAGCTTTAACTTCCATTTTCTCAGGACTGTTCCGGGAAATTACCCTTTGCACAAGATCTAAGATACTTGAAGGTAATTTTTCTCCTACTCTCACACCCCATTCGTACAATAATGCCTCACCTCCCTCATTTGAATAAATAACCGTACCATCATTTTCTATAGTGAGAACAAGATTTGGATTCGTTGCTGGGATTTGCTCCGTCTTCTCTTTCATACTTCCCCTTAGGATTCTTTTTGTGACCATGAGTTTCTTTACTATTTTTCAGTAATCACTTACAGCAGAATATTATAGTATAATTTATATAAATATGTGATTGTTCATTATGCCTAAGTACGCTTTAATTTGAATATTATCGTTAAGGTTGGAAAAAGAATTGATAGGAAATGCTCTTTAATTTACTTTAGATAGAGAATAAAAAATTTTCCATTTAAGTACAAAACATTAACTTTAAGCTTTAAATTTACATCTTATAAGAAAATTATAAATTGTGTCTCATCATCTGCCATATTATAAGCAAATAAAAAATAAAAAGAACTTTACTAGAATTATCAAATTTATGAAACCTATTAATATATTTATAGGCTTGTTACTTCGTTTCTGATTTGTAGGGTTTTGTTTATGAGCTCTTTGTTGATAGTTCGACAAAGACCAAAAATAAAAATTTATATACTGTATCCTTCAAAACAAAGCTTAAATGAGCTAGAATGGATCTATACGTTTTTCAGAGTCCAGTCTTGTAGGAGTTCGTGCGTTCGAATCGCACCTCTCGCATCAAACTTTTTTTAACCGATTGATTTTCTTTTGTACCAGTCTTCAGATCTCGTATGATGGCTCTGATGCCGATAAGCTGAAATCCCCAGTGACCATCCCGAAAATTAAAGCCAAAAGAGTAGTTCCCGTATTAGATTCAAATTGCATAGAGATATATCATTAAAGGCTTCTTTTTTCTGTATCCTCCGAAAGCAGCTTGATTTTTAAGCTGCTATTCTCTTAGATAAGAAGAGTTTTCAGTTTTTCCTTCAAAAAGTAGTATAGATTATAGGAAATAAGCCTAAAACTGGAGAAACAGCAATGTATAGGAATAAAGGTTGCTGTCCTTTTCTGCAGGTTTTGTAGACTCAGACTGTAAATATATGCAATTTTGAAAACTAAATCCTTAACAGCAGAAGATATCTTCCTAGTATAGTAATGCTTATTTTAGTCCAACGCCTATAATTGTAAATGGATATTCCAGAGAGAAAAGACCTTCGAGGAGCTAACCTTCGAGGAGCTAACCTTCAGGGAGCTGACCTTATAGAAGCTAACCTTGAAGGAGCTAATCTTCAAGGAGCTAATCTTCAAGAGGCTAATCTTCGAGGAGCTAACCTTCAAGAGGCTAACCTTCGAGGAG
>CAZLNG010000230.1:0-4677 GCA_964560735.1 uncultured Methanosarcinales archaeon
AGAATAAAGTAACCAGAGAATAAAGTAACCAGAGAATAAAGTAACCAGAGAATAAAGTAACCAGAGAAGAATAGAATAAAGAAAAAATATTGATGGGATAGCGCGGATTTGAACCGCGGTCCAAGCGTCCCAAACGCTCGAGGATGGACCAAGCTACCCTACTATCCCAAGGGCACCTCCTCTCAAAGGATATTATCCTTTATATAGCTTTCGTTAGAACGTGGGTATGTTGTTCTTCTCTGAGAACCGAAAGTTCTTTTTTCGATCTTCGTTCTTTCTTCTTTGGGTATCCTTTTGTTCCTCTTCCCTTCTTTTTTTCTCTTTATTATTCAATTTTACCCTTTTTTGGAATTTTGCAGGGATATTTTCCTTCACTCCCAGCGTTTATAAATCTCGTTTTCGATTCCCAGGAGATCAAGAGCTCTTCCCACCATAGTATCTATAATGTCTTCGAGGGTTTTTGGCCTTGAATAGAATCCCGGACAGGCTGGAAGTATGCTTGCTCCTGCTTTTTTAGCCCGGAGCATGTTTTCGATATGTATAAGATTAAGAGGGGTTTCTCGAGTCATTAAAATGAGTTTTCTCTCTTCTTTCAGGCAGACGTCTGCAGCTCTTGTAAGGAGGGTGTCAGATATTCCATTTGCCACTCCTGCGAGAGTTTTCATACTGCAAGGAGCAATAACCATTCCTGCTGTCCTGTATGAACCGCTGGCTATAGGCGCTGAAAAATCTTTCTGGGAATAGCTCCAGGTTGCAAGTTTTTCCACGGCCAGGGGCGTGTAATCAGTTTCGATCTGTATTATCTGTTTTGCGGCATCAGTCAAAACCAGATGGGTTTTAATACCTTTTTCTGCCAGCACTTCAAGAAGACGGATTCCGTACTGAACCCCTGAAGCTCCGCTGATACCTACCGTTATTTCCATTATTCATCTCTCCCTTCCAGTTTGTTCTTCTTTTCATAAAAGTCAATAAAGCTCTGTACCATTTCCTCTGCTGTTGAAACTATATCTTTTATTTCCTCAGGGTTGATATTTTCCTGATGGATTCCCGCAATAAATACTGTTGTTTTCTTTGTGGCCCTGCTCACCTGTCTTGCACCCTGCAGAGCAAGTTGCTCTTCCCTGTGTCCGGGCAGTGTTAATACGGATGAGCTTGCTCTCTGGCTTTTTTCATCATAAAGCCCTACGGCAACAGCTCCAACGTGTTCACGGCCACCCGTAAGGGTCAGCAAATAGTCATCTCCAATTTTCTTTGCCTCAAGTATGATTTCAATTCTGCTGACTTTATGTGTAAGCTGGAACAAGATTCTACCTCAAAATTTCAAGCCTTTGCAGGTTTTGATTTAATAATAATCCTGCTTTTTATATCTGTTTCAGGCTTATTAAGCTGCGTCCCTCAAGAATCTGGCTCTGAGTGAAAAGCGAAATTTTTCTCCAAAATTCCCTCTTTCCATTATTTCTCTTTAAGATCAGTTATCTTAAATTGTTTTATAGCTTTTTTAACCTCAAAATAGTCCTTTGCAGCCTTTCCTACGGCCTGGCAGTACTCTCTTGGGCTATATACTCCCATTCTCCAGTTGTCCATGTGGGCTTCCTGCAGAATGGATACAAAATGAGATGCCTCATTAAGAGGGATCATCCTGCGGTCACTTTTTATCATGGCCCTCATTTCTAACATCTCAGGGGTCTTTGGAATATCAACAAGTACATACTGGGGATCAACCCCGGCGAGTTCTGCAATCTCTGTCTCTACCCTATGGATCTTGTCCCTGTATTTGAGCACACCTTTTCCTACATCCTCTAAACCCACATAGAGAGCCCTTTTATAGAGTTTTCGGGTATCCAGGCGTTTTGAAAGCTCCTCTGCATATCCTGTGGCGTTCCGCATGGCTGCAACAAGGTCTATATCATCCATCTGTCTGAGCCTGAAAGGATCAAGCTCCTGGTTCTCTATCATGTACTCCACTGCTTTGGAACACATGGCTTCGGAGATTCTTGTTACATGATGGTAGTAGACCGATGTGTTCATCCAGAAACGTGAGACAAGTAGAGATTCGGCTGCCTTTAATCCTCCCTGATTTACAACAAGCCTGTCTTCATAAAAATTCATCTGATTTATCAGGCGGTTATAATCCACAACTCCGAAGGCAACACCTGTGTAATGGGCGTCCCGGACCAGATAGTCCATTCTGTCCACATCAATCTCGCTGCTCAGGACCTGCCCCAGCGAGGTTTCACCTTTGATGTGTTTTGCAAGGTCTCCGGGTGACATGCTATATTTTTTCAATATATCTCTTATCTCTTCTTTTCCCAGCACTTCTTTTACATCATCATGTCTGCGCCGTGTGTACTTATCAATAACATTCTCCGTAACATGCGAAAAAGGCCCATGTCCCACATCGTGCAGAAGGGTTGCCGCTCTGATCTCAATTTTTTTGTCTTCTTCAATTGAATCAAGGTTTTTGGTCAGCAGGGACGCCAGATGCATTGCACCGAGGGAATGTTCAAAGCGAGTATGGTTTGCTCCGGGATAGACAAGGTTTGAAAATCCAAGCTGTTTGACCCTTCTGAGGCGCTGCATCTGGGGAGTGGCGATAAGCTCCTGAATAAAATCATCCAGCTCGATGTAGCCATGTATGGGATCAAGGACAACTTTCATAATTCTTTAGACAGATGTCATTATATATTGCTGTTGCTATTACTTTGATATATAAGGTTTACATAAAATACCCGCTACCCGAAAGCTGAAAAATCGTAAAAGGTATTATCATGATTATATTTTCAGGCGGCACTGGAACTCCAAAGCTCCTTGACGGGCTCAAAGAAATCCTCCCACCAGAGGAACTGACTGTTGTTGTAAACACTGCCGAAGACCTGTGGGTTTCGGGAAACCTGATATCCCCTGATCTGGATACGGTACTCTACCTATTTTCGGATCAGATCGACCGGAAGAAATGGTGGGGAATAAAAGACGATTCCTTTGAAACCTATGAGCGCATGCAGGAACTGGGAGTAAAGGAAAGTATGAAGCTTGGAGATAGAGACCGAGCAACTCATATTATCCGCTCCAATCTTATGCGAAGCGGGTCCTCCCTTACAGAGGCAACTTTAAAACTCGCTTCTATCTTCGGAATCAATGCAAAGATTCTACCAATGTCTGATGATCCTGTATCCACTTATGTAGAAACCGACGAAGGGATCATGCATTTCCAGGATTTCTGGGTTGGAAAGCACGGTGAACCCGAAGTTATGGGGGTTGATATCAGAGGAGTTTCCGAAGCTACAATCTCTCCAAAGGTATTAGAAGCCCTCAAAAATGATGATAATGTACTCATAGGGCCAAGTAACCCTATCACAAGTATAGGTCCTATGATTGCTCTTCCTGGAATGAAAAAACTGCTGGAAAACAAAAAAGTAGTAGCAGTTAGTCCAATTATAGGAAATGCTCCTGTCAGCGGTCCTGCAGGAAAACTTATGCAGGCATGTGGGCTTGAAGTTTCTTCCATGGGAGTTGCAGAGTATTATCAGGACTTTCTGGATGTTTTTGTCTTCGATGAAAGGGACCGTGCAGACGAATTCGCTTTTGAGAGGCTGGGATGTCGCGCAAGCCGTGCAGATACTCTGATGACCTCTACTGAAAAAAGTAAGGAATTAGCAGAGTTAGTAGTAGGGCTTTTTGATACTATTGTATGCCCTTAATTCTTTTTTCATCTTTTCTATTTCGTTTTTATTTTTCATTTTTTTATACTCTTTTTTTATTTTCCTTTTCATCTTCTTTTACTTTTTATTTCACTAATTTTTTTATTTTCTAGTTATCATCATTTTTTATTTTGATTTTTTTGATTATATTCTCTGTATGTTTTCAGCGTTAACAAAATTCGAAAGTTTTATTTAATACATTATTTATTTTTCGTATTACTAAAAAAACAATAAAAAAATTTTTTGTAACACTTAATTTGATTTATTTTCAGAATAGTAATTTTTTTCGTTAAGTTGCGAAGAAGTTCAACTTGGCAAGTTAGAGGTAAAAGTATGATTGGAACAGGCGTAATTAATATTAAAAAAGTTAAAGCAAAATTCATTTGCTTTGTTCTTCTGGCTGTTTTTCTTTTTTCCCTCGGATCTGTACCAGGTATGGCAGCTGAAGTTGATAACTCTGAGTTGATGACTCAGGTCTTTGATGCGGCCGAAGCAGATCTTGGAGTTATTAAACCAGAAAACACACTTGTCATTACGGATATTGGTTCTCCAGCAGAGTCCTATGTTTTCCTGGACAGCTTCTATTCGGAGTTTTATGGCAAGAACCTTCAGTATACCAAAAACCTCCTTGTAGTCCAGAACACAAGGAATAGTCCTCTATGGTTTGCTTTTTTCAATAAGAAAAGTGGAAAATGCACTTTTATTGAGGCTTCATATGAAAATGAAAATAAAATTAGCTACCAGGTAACCGAGAATATAAAATTTAGTAAGCTTTCAAAAAGTCAGGAATCGAGAGCTGCCTGGAATCAAAAGGTAAACGAAACGGTATTTGATGGGCGCGAATTTGCAATCCTTACCATAGCGAATGGCTGGGCTACCGGAAATCTTGATTATGAGCTTATGCAGTGTCTGGAGCTGCACAATCACTTCTGTCCCGGAGTTTCAAGCGGATACGTGCTTGCAAACTGGATGGAAGAAA
>CAZLNG010000231.1:0-4647 GCA_964560735.1 uncultured Methanosarcinales archaeon
ACCCGGGAAACCGTGGAACGGTTGAAAATCGGGTATGCAAACATAGGCAGGAACTTAAAAGACCTTGATAATACAACCCTGAAAAAATCGGGTCTTGTCTATGTTAATGGGGGAATGACAGGCGGGGAAGTCTTCCAGGGTAGAATAATCTTTCCTTACTGGAAAAATGGGAAAGTCGTTTACTTGATAGGCAGGGAAACCGAAGAAACACCGGAAGCGGAACGTGAAAAGGGGATGAAATACAAAAAGCTGTTAGTCAACAAGGAAGAGCGAGAATATGTAAGCTATTCAGTACAGAATTCTTATTTCTACGGCGAGGACAGCTTAAGAGGCTCCGATTATTGCATTATTACGGAAGGAGTGGCCGATTGCATAGCAATGTTGCAGGCTGGACTTCCTTGTATTTCTCCGGTTACAGTACAGTTCAGGGAGAAAGACAACCAGAAGTTAATTAGTCTTACAAAAAGGCTTGACATTGTTTACATCTGCAATGACAACGAAGCGAACAAAGCCGGACTAAAGGGAGCATTAAGCACAGCTGAAGCACTTGAGAGCGCAGGGATTGAAGCCAGGCTTATTACTTTACCAAAGCCCGAAGGCATTGATAAAATAGATATTGCCGATTACATGAAGGACCATAACAAGGACGATTTTAAAGAGCTCATGGATTCAAGTATAAGGATATGGGACTTTAAACTTAATCAAATTGGGATAAAAGCAAGCTCAACGAGTATAGAAAGGCTTCGGGCTTTCCGGAAATTCATATCTAACGACCTTCACTTAATGCAGCTGGGAGAATGGGGGGTCTTTGTTAATAACGAAGTGACGAAAATATTCGGGCTAAATAAGAAGGATGTTAAAACAACTATTGAAGAAGTAACGAAAAGCAGGCAGGGTAATAAAGAGGAAATCCTGGAAGAAAGCAAAAAGGGAGACAGCGAAGAAGGGGAGGAAGAGAACATACGGCGAGAACTCCCTACACTCGAAGAGAGGCTTAAGGAGTACCCTGAGGAAATTATCAGGAAAGCAAACGAAATACTAGACAACGCGGATCCTTTCCTTTATCTTTGTGATGTATGGAATAAAATCCATGTAGGAGACCGGAACTTAGGGGAAATGCTGGCCTGTTCTATTGCATGTACTCAGATTTTAAACGCTGGGCTCGGAATCCATGAAAAACCATCAGGAGACGCGGAATCCGGAAAAAGTCACGCTTGTTTGTCAATGGGTAAATTATGTCCTACATGGAAATTTAGATCTACCACATTTTCCCCAAAGGTCCTTTACTACATGAAAGACCTGTTACCAGGGACAATAATATATACAGATGATATAGATCTCGGAGACAAAGGCGTCATTTCTACAATAAAAAAAGTAACGGCTGACTTCGAAGAGCCAACTATAATGGATACAGTCATAGATGGAAAACCCGCGAAAATGTCAATTTATGGGAGGCTGGGGATCTGGCTTTCGTCTTGTGATAGTATAGACGATGTTCAGTTAGGAACTAGATTCATATTTTCAAACACTGAAAGTGGAGCAGAGCACGACCACGAAGTAAACCATAAACAGAAAGGAAGATGTTTAGGAGCAATTCCAGAGGAATGTAACGAGGAGGTCTTAGTCTGCAGATGTATGTTGGAATACGTATGTGATAACCTGTATAATGTGTTCTCCGCTTACGGTTTTGTTTCTACATGGAGCGAAGAGTCAAAGAAAAGGAATCAAGAGAAGTTTTTAGATGTTTTGTTATCCGTCACTGTTTTTAACTACAGACAGCGGGAGACAGTAAACGGAAACTTAATCGGGACGTTTGAGGACTGGAAAAGAGCGGTTTCAATCTATTCTCATGTAGCACAGAATAATTCATGTATGCTGACAGATGAAGAAATTATAATCCTTTACACTGTTCATGAAATGTGTAAAGCATATGACGGTATGGTCCCGCATAAAAGACTTTTCTCATACTTGAAAGAAACAAACAGGTTCAAGAAATCTGAATCTTCTTTAAAACGAATACTGTTAGGAGACAAAACCGGAGGAAAGCAGGGATTTAAAGAAAAAGTTCCCGGGTTCATGTTTGATTTGGTTGAGATACCGAACAAACTTGATGAAAATGGATTCGAGATAAAGGGATCAGGGAAAACGCGTTCTTTATGCTATTCATATGACGGTGATCTTTTTGACGGGATACAGAAAGGCGCTGATGTTGTAAATGTTATTAAAAATGGTATTTTCGTAAACTGTGATTATGAAATAGCGGAAGCACTCGAGGAGGCTTTTAAGGAAGATCCTTATCAGGTCTACAGACTTAAAGACAATTCCGGAGAGCTTGAGAAATGGAAGCAGGAAGTCAGAAATCAAAACATGCCTTCAAAAATCATCAGAAATCATCAGAATTCAAAAGACTTGAATTCTGACAAATCAATCCAACTGATGCCGAATAATAATAAAACTAATAATAATAATAAGCTCAGAAATCAGAAAATAGAGAATAAAGAGGGAGAAAAAATTAATTGTGTTCCTTCTTCAGCAATGGATAATAACACACGCAATACAGAGCATACCAAAACTATGAATTCTGATGATTTTCTGATTTCTGAGCCTCCCGCTAGCGTCAAGGCTTTGAATTCTGACAGGGGGGTTTTGAATTCTGAGCCCGCTGATAGCGATAAGATTCCGAATTCTGAGTATAAGGTTTTGAATTCTGACCTAACAAGCTTACTGAAAAAAGCGTTAATAAAATTCGCATGGGATGAATATAACGGGACTGTATCAGATATTGATGAGCTTAAAAGATGCTTTAATGAGAAAATCCCGGAGTACAAAAAAGCTTTAGGTTCTGATTCAATAGGTTATAATGCTGAAAGATTGCATATGAGGGGATGGCGGTAAAGCTCATTCATCCTCTTTTTTTCTCATTTTACAGTTTAGAACTAACAGGCGATATAATGACCGATGAAATTAACGAAAGTGAAATTAATACAATCCCTTATAGAATTGAAGTTGTATCTGGTTTATTACGAACAATTGAAGAAGCTAACGAAAAGGGAGATATAAAAACTGCAGTACGTGGCTTAAACGAAACTATAAAGGCTCTTAATAGTCTGGATGATCGTTTAGTTAAAGTGCAACGGAAACATATGATCCCAGTTGTAAACGAGTCAAACTTTCAGGAACGGCTGAGCGATGTTAAAGAGAGATTTAAAAATATAATTGATTACATCAATGATGCAGGAGGACCCAATAAGTTTCTTTGATTTTCTAATACATGGTTTTAATATTACGTAAAATAAAGGTTAATTACTTTCTTATACAGTTTTTTTAATGTCGTTTTTATGCGTGAAAATCGCTTAAAAATTTAACTTTTTTTAACCTTTTTTGTTTGCGTTTATACATTAGATTTTAACTTATTCATTCATATAAACTATAGTAATAATTTTATAACTCATGAAATTAAATATACTGTCAGATAAGAACCACTTGCATATAAAGAGAAAATATGAAAACCGATAACAATAACCCCGAAATTTCCTTAAATTTTTCCTCTCGCAAATCCCTCCTTAAAGCCAACTCTGAACTAATAGAAAACCTGCAGAAGCGAATCAATGTAAAACGGTTCAGACCACAGGAAGGAGACAGTATAAAGTTAGGCTATATTAGAGCCTTAATTCAAGCTCTTGCCTGTCATAATGCTATTTTAAAAGATGCAGAATTGGATGATTTAAAGAAGGAAATTGAAGAACTGAAGGAGGTTTTAAAATCTCAATCAGGCAGATGAAGATGGAGCTTGAAGAACTTAAAAGGGTTGTTGACATTGAAAACAAACAATCTGAAAATAACCGAATAAAAAATATGATGGATGAAGAATTACGGCAGGCCATAGCTGAAGAATTACAAAGACTTGGTTTTGAATCAGATGCGCATTTCTATGAATGTGCAAAAAATTTAATTTTAGAAAAGGATGCACGAGCGAATGTAAGTCATGTATTTGCAATTAGTGAACGTATTTTTGAACTGTTCGAAGATTTTAAAATATATGAAGAGTTTATGCTCAAATATAGCAGTTTGGAGCTAACTGAATGAGCCTACAGGGAATTAAAAAGGAACTTCGAGAGCTAAAAAAAGAATATGCTCCTGATTGTAAAACAATTGAAGAAGTTTTGAAAGTCCAAGATATTCGTACTCTCAGTAATGAAGAGCTCTTCAGGTTGATTCAGATTGATTATCCTGAATTCAAATCTTTAGAGGACCTTACAACCGAAGTTTTAGAACATATGGTAAAAGGTGAATATCCGTGAGCCTGCAGCAGATAAAAAGAGAACTTGAAGGCCTCAAGCAAAAAGTAAACCTGCAAAATTCACAGGTCGAATGTTATCTATCAATTGCAAAGGAAGACATAAAAAGAGAAATTGGCCGGATAGGCGAAAGGCTGCGAAACCAGGATGACTCCTGCTTATTAAATGAAGCAGACAAAGAAAAGTTATTTAATACTATCTTAGAAAGTTGTAACGAGAGAGTTAAAGATACATATTTCCAGCGTTGGGTAAAGGGGTTTTGAATGTCCCTTTTACAATTAAGAAAAGAGCTGAAAGAGCTCAAAAATTCAATTATTACGCATTATGAGCCACGATTTAAAATATTTAT
>CAZLNG010000232.1:0-4592 GCA_964560735.1 uncultured Methanosarcinales archaeon
GATGAAACCTATGAACTGTTGACTTAGATC
The DNA here is from genome assembly GCA_964560735.1 of uncultured Methanosarcinales archaeon. GTDB lineage: Archaea > Halobacteriota > Methanosarcinia > Methanosarcinales > Methanosarcinaceae > Methanosarcina. Next base: position 31 of record CAZLNG010000232.1, read on the forward strand.
CATAGCGACGAGGAACATCTTTCCAGGTACAACCTGTCATAACAACGTACAAAATACCATTAATTAACTTCCTCATATTTGCACGTGGTCTTCCTGTATGTGATTTCTGTGGAGGAAGATAGGATTCTATGGATTCCCATAGAACGTCATCTATTTCAGAGAAAGACATAAAAGTAAATATATAATTTTGATATGATATTACTTTTGGGATGAGCTCATATTTTATTGTGAAACCTTACGAGGCTTTCATGGTAGTAATGGAAGGGATTTGAAGTAATATTTATACGTATAATACAAAAAATATTTTTTTAAATAATTTAATTTTCACCCTATACATTAGATTTTATTCAAATCCCTTCCATAAAGAACACAATAAAAAAATTAAACTTTTTTAGTGTCCCGAAAAAGCGCAAGCATTCGACACTAATTAAAATACATAACCTTTGAATAATGAAGACCTTTTATTAATTCCCTTTTTCTTCTGCGCCAAAGCATATAATGAATTCAGTACCTCTATCCCTTTTAAGTTTGATTTCACCATCTAACTGATCAACAAGAATGGTTACAAGCTGCAGACCAAGCGTACTTGAGTTTTTAAAATCGATATTTTCAGGAATTCCACACCCATTATCTGAAACTATGAGAGTGTATTTAGTACTATTTCCAAGAAGTTGCCCTTCTTTATCATCTGGCTTATTTTCAAAGAGTTTAATTTCAATCTCTCCTTTACCCCTTCCTAGAAATGCATATTTTAAGGAGTTAGAGACTAGCTCATTAACAATCATCCCTAACGGGACTGCAATATCCATGTCAAAGAAGATATTCTCTCTAAAATCTGTTTTTAAGCTAACATCAACTTTAATACTGTAAGTATTTATAAGATTTTCAGCAAGCCTTTCGAGATATAGAGACATATTAAGGGAATCTGTTTTTTCACATTCATGCAATTCTTCATGAATAAGGGCAATAGATGCTACTCTATCCTGACTTTCTCTGAAAGCTTCTAGAACTTCTAAATCCTTAATATTTTCTCGGTTTCTGAACTTATCAGCTTGAAGTTCAAGAAGTGAAGAGATAACCTGCAAATTATTTTTTATTCTGTGGTGAATTTCCTTCTGGCGAGCAGTATCTATTTTTTCAAGAGCTTTCTCAATCTCTTTTTTCTCAGTAGCATCATATATTACACCAATATATTTTTCAGGGCTTCCATTTTTTGCTGAGATTTTTTGATGGAATTCATTCATCCACTTTATTTTTCCATCCTTAGTTCTTATTCTATATTCAATCTCTGCATGGTAGTCACCAGATGATAGTGCTGCTTTTTGTTCTGCTTCAAGGAACATGTCTAAGTCTTCAGGCATTACAAGCTGTCTCCACGAAGTATATAGAAATAGTTCCTCTTCATTATATCCGGTAATTTCTTTAGTAGCCCCGTGAATGAATTCCAACTTAAAGTTTTGATCTATTTGGAAAGTAATACCCCTAAAGTTTTGTACGAATGAACGATATCTTTCTTCACTTAATCTAAGATTCTCCTCTGTTCTTTTACTCTCAGTTATATCCTGAACTATTCCTTTTATTTGGATAGGGATCTTGTTCTCACCAAAGATAATCTGGGATTTCATCTGGACAGTACGTTCTTCCCCATTAGTCCGAATTATTCTATAATCAATACTATAGGTTTTTCCATTCATAGCTCTATTAACAGCATTATTGACATGATCCCTATCATCTGGGTGTACATAATTTAAAAACTCTTGATAAGTTGGGTATGGTTTGTAAGGATCACGTCCGAAAATACGATATAATTCATCAGACCAGTATGATTTATCAGTTGCAATAGTCCACTCCCAGTGCCCAATGTGAGCCATTTCTTGAGCTTCAGCAAGACGTTTTTCACTTTCTTTTAATGAGTGATAAGTCTTCTCAAGCTCTGCTGTACGCTCTTTTACTTTCTTTTCTAGATTTTGATGTGCTTTTTTAAGGGCTTCTTCAGCTTTTTTTTGTTTAGTAATATCATGGTAAGTGCATATTATCTTGTATATGTGACCCTCTTCATTCAGTATCGGTTCAGCGCTTATCAGCATCCAAGTAAGTTCTTTACTTCCAGGATTACGCACAGCAACGAGCTGGTCTTTCACAGGCTTACCGGTCTTCACCGCTTTCCGAACGGGATGATCGTCGACATGCAGCAGTTTACCATTCTCTCCATAGACCTCCCATTGGCTCCAGTCCTGACTATTAATATTTAGAATATTGAGTTCACTATTGAGGCCGAACATCTGCATTAATGTTGGATTGACCACCGCGAACCTGCCGATCTCATCGATTAGTGCAACTCCGGATTTCACGTTCTGGAGTAGCACTCGAAACTGGTCTTCGCTATAGCGAAGGGTTTCTAGATCTTTCTTGCGCTTCTCCTCAGTACTTTTCCATTCAGTGATATCCCTATTTAGTACTACTATCTGGGCACACAAGTCTCTATTAGCCTTTTCCAATTCACTAATCCTTTTTCGCAACTGGATTTCTATTTCATCCTTACTCGAAGAGTTTAAAAAAGCCATAATTCCTCAGCCCTGCATTAAAACAGAGCAAAATACTTTTGTTAGATCCTTATTGTCGGATACTATTGTCTAATAGATTTGATCTTAATAAGATACTAAACAGGCCCCTAACGATATCTTACTCCAAATTAATTCTTTATTGATTATTTATAATATAGGACTTACGCAGTTGAACTGAATAATCAACTGCGTTAAGCTTTCAACTGAATAGCAAAGTCTATTGGCCTTGATTTTGAACCTCAACTGCGTAAGTCCTATAATATTGTTATATAATAAAATGTTACATACTAAAAAGTCATTTTGATACTACCTTCAACTTACCCAGAACCTCTACACTCAATTAAATACAGCCACCTTATCTTCTTATCCCGAAGATTTCACAGGCTTCAGCCTCTACTGCGTCAGCCTCTACCCTCCTTCATACCAAAAAACCCTTCAAAAAACCCTTCAAAAACCCCACCAAACATCCTCAACTATCCAAAATAGTCCCCCTTTCTACCCATCTTTTTTCTATCAAACACTCGAATCAGGTTAGTGCAAAAGAGCCGGATCTTTAACATAACCTTTGAAGCATACAAGGTTATTACAGATTTCGTTTTTGGCACACCTGGTTATTATATACTTTGAGTTGAATAAAAGTAACTTGGTGATTTTTTGGTCAAAGATGTTTCATTTGAAACGGCTGAAGAGTTTCTTGCTAGTGTAAAAAAGAGTGAAGAAATCTCAGATGCTAATAAGACAATCTTGGAAAAGTATGTAAATTTGTCTCTTGTGGGGAAGACTCCAAAGCTATCCAAAGGGACAATATCGTACAATCTTAAGATATTGAACTTTATTCTGGATCATATTCATAATGATTTAGACAAGCTAACAATTGATGATATTGATTCATTTAAAATGGCAATAAGTAGCTGGAAAAGGAAAGGCGGGTATCTTGAAGGAAAAGATATCTCCGATGTAACTAAAAAGCAATACACAATAGGGCTTAGAAGGTTCGTTGCTTGGTATGCTGATAGGTATGAAGATCAAAAATATGAAAAGTTGGCAAAAAAGCTCAAGATGTCGGTAAAGAAAGAACCTATACAATCAGATGATTTGCTCACAAATGAAGAAATTAATGAAATGATTTCCGTTGCTGGTACCGTTCGTGATCGGGCAATTATTGTAACTCTTGCTGAATCAGGTTGTCGTCTTGGGGAACTGGCTTCCTGCACGATTAAAAGTTTTCAACCTCTTCCAGATGGTGGGTGTAAGTTCACATTCCCTGAAGGAAAAACTGGACCAAGAAAGGTGATACTTATTCGAGCTTCGAGTTATATTGATCACTGGATTAGGACACATCCAAAACACGATAAGCCAGATGAGCCATTATGGATAGCACAAGATGGAAAGGGATATAGAAAACTTGACCGTCATACAATTTATGGAATAGTCCAAAGAGTGGCTAAGAAAGCTGGAATTAGCAAAAGAATCCATCCGCACCTTTTTAGGCATACCAGAGCCACGCAATTAATTAGATTGGGTTGGTCAGAACCGTTGGTCAAAATATTTTTGGGGTGGGCCGCCGGTAGTACCGTTCCAGGCTTGTATTTTCACCTTGGAGAGAACGATCTCGTAGAGAATATGTATAAAATGCATAGGCTTATAGAGGAAAAGATAGACGAAAATAGCATTGAGGTTGGAATATGTCCAAGGTGTCATAAACTTATCCCAGTAGAGGAAGTATTGTGCTACAATTGTGGATATTTAATAACATCGAATCCAGACCAAACCCAAAGCGACGCAGTAGCGGAAATGATTTCTTTACTTTCCCAAAATCCACAAGTTTTGGCTGAAGCATTGACAAAAGTGCGAAATTAATTTTTTTTACCAGAGCCAGCCAATACATATTCCCTGAAGCTACGTACATCCTCTGTGACAGGAATTGAAAATATCCGATTTGATAACCTTAGTTTGACAGTATCCACTAATTGGTATTGAAAATCTATCTTATTTTTA
>CAZLNG010000233.1:0-4558 GCA_964560735.1 uncultured Methanosarcinales archaeon
GACTTGACTTTTCTCCTATGTTTTAGTCCAAGGTATGATTCAGGGTAATCGATAGCCTATGGAGCTGGCATTTTATATTTACTAGGTTATATTTACGATGTAATGGAGTAATTTTATTTTGATCCGGTACAGATTTGCAGCTTTTTTCTTTATATACCCTTCAACGTTAGGTATTCTATTTTATATTTAACATATTAAACTGCGAAAACGAAAATTCAGAATCAAGTGACAGAGAATTTGTCTACAAGCACAGGCACAAAACATTTAAACTCGTGGTTTGATACGCGCCTATGCAGTATGATAGCTGCAAAAAGAGGAAACGAAAATGTCAGGATATAGAGAAAAATCCGAGAAAAAAATAAAGATCGGAATTACAGTCGATAAGTGTGTCTTTGATGCAATTGAAAAGACAAGGGGAACTTTTGATCGATCTTCGTTTATAAATGAGGCTTTGTACTGGGGATTCGTTGCGAGAGACGAAGAAGTAGAGAAGCACGAAAGGATCAGGTGATCTTAATGCAGTCTATACATGACCCGATAACAATCGAAAACTTAAGAATGCATAGAATGGAAAGATCAATTGAGTTCAGTGTGTCATTTTGTGATGTCACGCATGATGATACGGAAGGGCCTGAATTTGGTGGTTGGATATCATTTAAGAAAGCCACAAGCCCCCATAAAAAAATTGATAGAAAAATATGCGTGGAAGTACACCATCCGTATTCACAAGACATTAGTTCCGACGAATTAGATTACAGTGTATTATTCCCCTCCGCATGTGGCTTCGAAACAGACTGCTACGAAAATCCTGAATGGCCAGCCCCCTGGGAAAAAAATGAATATATTTACTATAGCAGATTTTGGGTTGATGAAATTGATTGGAGGGCTATTGTTGGAATTATGAAAAAAGTGTCGAGCGGAAAAATAAAGATTGAAGAACCAGAATCAGATTGTACGTGTTGTAAACGGCAAGAGGCTTGTTTTGACTGGCAATCTAGAATCATGAGGCCGAGATATGACTTCGAATGTGAAATTGAAGCAATAGAAGAAGAAAATTACGTTGAAGAAATGCTAAAGCAGAGTGATAAGGAACTCGCTGAAGAATATGAGTCTTGGGATTTCGAAAAAGAAGAACCTGATTATGAAGCTCTGTTTCAAGAATATGAATTTCTGATGAGCGGAGAACAGATAATAGAAGAATTGCTGGCAGAACGGGAAAAAGAAAGTTTTGTATGAGTCCGATTTCAGGATATTGAAAATCGAGAAACCAACAATCTAGCAGAAAACCCAAAACCGGATCAGTTTGGCCATTGATCTTATGGTTTTTTTGCTTAAAAACATTTCTATGGTTTAAATACTTTCAGTATCCTGATTTTGGTTCGCCTACTCTCTATAGGTGATCCTATGTTGACAAAAGATGAATTAATTTCACAGCTTACAGAAAATCAGAAAAAAGAAATTGAAAATCTAATTCAATATAAACCACTCGATAAACTTCATATTGGGCTATATAATTGCTTTACTGAGTTAATCAATAACAATCCGGGTTTAGAGACGAAAGACGCTATAAGTAATGCAATAAGTGCACTTTCCGTCATTGTAATTCCAACACCAGTAGTTGATGATTACGAACCTGAAGAACCACAGGAACCAGAGCCATTTGACTCACAAAGCACTCCTGTTATTGCAAGTACTGGGAGCTCATTAGAGCGCCTCATGAGCACTGATTTCAGTTGCGTTCAGACATCAAAAACACCTGAAGATAAAATAAGGGATCAGTTATACGAAATCAAGGAAATTCCCAAGTCTCCATCCGAAAAACTAAAAATCACAACTGATTTTGTGAGAAAACATCTGCGTCTGCAACCAAAGCACATTGCGGAAACTATCATCGACTATGATATAAAGGAACATTTCAATCTCACACCGAAGGATTGTAAAACTCTTATCGGTTTTTGGAAAGCCGAAAGCTCTATGGCAAAACCAGTAAAAGGCAGTAAAGGAGATAAAGATGACAAAAAAGAAAACAAAAAAGAGTCATCTGTAAAGGTTCCTTTTGATGTCGTTGCAGAGCGAATCGTAGAAAATCACCACATCTTCACTTTTGACGACACCAAAGAAATATACATGTACGCTCCTGAAGCTGGTATATATGTAAAAGAAAAGGTTGAAACCAGCATAAAGCAGATGGCCAGGTCAATATACTGTGATGTTTACGCTGAAATCTGTAGTGAATTAGGTGTGGAAGTTCCTGAACACATAGCAACTCCGGGAATTGCTTTCTGTAATGAAGTTCTTGAACACATAAGAATTCAAACTCATATAAGTAGGCGAGAAGTTGACAAGCAGCAACTTGACAACATACATCTAATCTGTGTTTTAAATGGCGTTTATAATACTGAAACCGACACACTTCAGGATCATGACCCTGAACTCAGGATGATCAGACAGATACCTGTACGTTATGATCCAAATGCGAAGTGTCCTATGGTAGAGAAGTTCCTTTCTGAAGTTGTATGCCCTGAAGAAGCAAAAGTCCTGCTTGAATTTATGGGATATTGCCTTATTCCAGATATCAAAAACGATCAGGCAATAATGCTTCATGGCTCCGGTGCAAATGGAAAATCGGTATTTTTAAAGTTGTTTACAACAATCATGGGTATTGATAATGTTTGTGCTGTATCGCTACACCGACTTTGTGATGACAGATTTGCGTCTGCTGAATTTTATAGTAAACTGGTAAACATATATCCCGACCTTGGGGATTCTATAATCCAAAGTGATGAATACTTCAAACTAATGACATCAGGGGACATGATCACAGGCCAGATTAAATTCGGGCAGCCTTTCCGTTTTACAAATTATGCTAGGATGATTTTCAGTGCGAATAAGATTCCACCGGCTCACGATAAGGCATACGCATACATGCGTAGGTGGATTATCATATCGTTCCCACACACCTTTGAAGGTAAGAAAAAAGATAAACAACTAATCAATAAGCTCACTACACCTAAAGAGTTATCAGGTCTTTTTAACCTCATGTTAGAAGGGCTTGAAAGAGTTCAGTGGTTTGGTGAATATTCGACCAGCACAACCATTGCAGAAATCTCTGAGCAGTACGCACTCAAGAGTGATCCTGTAAAGACTTTCCTCGATATGCACGTTGATATTGGTGATGATTCAATCCCTAAATCAGTATTCTATAGTATATTCGCAAAATGGTGTGCTTCGAAACATGTTGAAGCACCGACCCACATACAATTTGCAAAGCGACTTAAAAAGATGGGCTTTGAAGAAAGCAGACCAAGAGATATTTACAATAATCAGATCAGTTGCTGGGCCAGCATATCATTTAAAGACCTGCCAGAAAATATTACAGAGTCAGAAAAGCCTGAGATTTCTCAGGAAGATTTTCTAACAGAGCAAAAAAATTCATTTAATAACTTTAAAGATTTTGGTCAAAAACTGAGTTTTTCTGAGTTTAGAGGTAATTTTGTGCAGAGTTGAGCCATGTTTGTGCAGATTTTGTGCAGAGATTTTCCATATACGAGCGAGATTTGTGCAGAGTTTGTTTTTTCGATTTTTCGACATTAACATACTCTTTTACCCCTTTTTTTGTGCAGAGTTTGACTTACCATCGTAGCTAATTACAAGAAAAAAATAGTTTTTAACATATTAGGACTTACGCGGTTGAACTGATAATCAACAGCGTTAAATCTTCAACTGTCTAAAGCATCAATTTAGTAGTGATGTCTATTGGCATTGATTTTGAACCTCAAGTGCGTAAGTCCTACATATATTTGAGTATAATAAAATTTAGAAATTTAAAATGTATTTTATGTTCAAAATAAGTATTTTTTCTGTATAGATACTACAATGGAACTCTGAACTCTGCACAAAATTTCGTCAAAAACGTATATCGCTACTGAAAAACCGCGAAAATCAACTCTGCACATACTCTGCACATACTCTGCACAAACTCTGCACAAGAACACTTCAACACAATGCAATATAACCAAAATAATAAAATGAACAGTCTAACATTTACTATAAACTTATTTGAGTTTCTTTCTGTTCTTACTTGAGATTCACCATAAAAACAGACCTGCATAGCAACCCAAGCAAATCGGGAAGCTCCGTTCTGAGGTCAAAGTATTGAGTGGGCCTTTCGGCTCTAAATCTAAAAAAATTTCGACTCAGTATTTAGACGTTATGCAGAGTTGACGTGAAGAAAATTATATACTTCAAAGATATAGTATGTTTTGCATTGTCAGAAAAGACAAACAGGAGGAAACATAAGAAAAGTAGAAATTATTAGATAACTGTCAAGATCGGCCAATCGAGACAGTTATAGAGACAATAGACAAAAGGATTGCTTTGTCGTATTGACATAACAGCAATTGAGTATTACGTAATCCTCTATATTTAACTTTGGTATTGATTAGAGGATTTAGTGTACTTGGATAATGTCTAGTTTACCCCATGACATAGCTTTTCTTTCAGGATGTATCGATTAGCGAATGCTCTAAAAACATAGGAGTTCTATGACTAAATCACT
>CAZLNG010000234.1:0-4503 GCA_964560735.1 uncultured Methanosarcinales archaeon
ATTTTCCTTCGAACAACAAAAAGATCGCCAGAAAATACGCATGGGTGGCAGCTGTCAAGGCAGGAGGATGCACGCAGGTTAGCAAAAGAGTCTGGCAGGTAGAAGTCCGCAGGCTCAGTATAGCACTTAGGGAACTCTTTGATGGGATTGATACGGAATTAAGTAATATGGGATTTAAATTGGATTAATATATTGGTTGTTAAGAAGTTGAAGAATTATAAAGTTCAAGAGTCATTGAACCAAGTGGGTTTGTTGACCTACTTCAGTCAATCCCTTTAAAACTTTACCTGACTGAACCAATTCCCAATCAAGCTATCTTAATTTTTCCCGATATTAACTCTTTCCTGCCTTTATTCTGCTATTTTAATTTTATTGAATACTTTCTCCCTTTTCGCTCTATTGTTTTACTGTTACTTAGACCCTTTTCATCCTGTATTTTTGTTATTACTTTTGCAGTTTACGATCTTATTTTTTGAAGTTGAACCTTCAATCTTACTGTTCCAGAACTTTCGCGATTTTAGTCATATCAGGGAGTTCATGCGCAGGATATACTTCGAAGAATATGACCTTTTGTTCTTCGTCTATAATTATGTTCGCCCTCTGAGATACCCCCTCTTTTTCTCTGAATATTCCATATGCTCTGGCAACCTCCCCATGCGGCCAGAAGTCCGAGAGGAGTTTGATGTGTGTGATACCCAGTTCTCTGGCCCAGGCTCTTTTTGATGGCACTGGATCCACACTTATACCAAAAGCCACTGTGTTCAGTCTGGTGAACATTTCGTGATTTTGTTCAAGTGATTTCATCTGTTCTGCGCACACGCTCGTCCAGGCAAGAGGATGGAACGATAGGAGCACTTTCTTGCCAGCGAAGTCATAGAGGTGAACCTCTTTTTCCTTCTGGTCCCTTAACCTGAAATCCTGAATCTTATCCCCGATTTTAATTTTGCTCATGGTAATTCCCCATTTTAATAAAGTCATCTATATTTAATAAATTGTCTGGTCTTTAAGGAATAGTCTGTCTTTAAAAGATTATATATCTATTAAACTTTTAATATTTTTGGCAGTTTGGAATACCAATGTGAACCATGAGAAAGTATAGAAGACTTTTCAGGAACTGAGAACCTGAGCCTGGAGAAAAGGCTAGGAACTAAAAAAGTATTGATAAAAAGGCAACTCTGGATTAATACTGATTCTCTGTGACTGTATTTTCCCATACTCAAGATACTTTAAAACAAAGCTTGTGCCACTAGTAAAGAATTAGGTAAATTATTTGGATACATTCAACGATAAATCTTCAAGACATCAATATTGGTCAGGAATTTTTAATCGTGGCAACTTGACTGATTATTTTTTTCCGTTACTGTAAACCTCATAGTGAACTCTGTCCCTTTATCCCTTTTCAGCTCAAGTTCTCCATCTAACTGCTCTATGAGAGTAGTTACAAGCTGAAGTCCCAGACTATCAAGGACTTCAATGTCAATGCTCTCAGGAATACCAACGCCATTGTCTGAAATGGACAGAGTAAAACTGGTATTGCTGCCTTCTTCTCTACTAAGATTGACTCTAATTTTCCCTTCTTCGCCTTTGGTAAATGCATGCTTGAGGGAATTGGAGATGAGTTCATTAACAATTATTCCCAATGGGACGGCAGTATCGATATCAAGGAATGCATTATCTTCCAGATCCATGCTCAGGCGGATATTTTTACTGCTAAGACTGTAAGTCTGGAAAAGGCTTTCAGCTAGCTTTTTAAGATATGCCGAAAAGTCCAGCGTATCGTTTTCTCCTCCCTTGTAGAGTTCTTCGTGGATTAGAGACATTGAGATTACGCGGTTCTGACCTTCCCTAAAAGCCTCTATAACATTTTCATCAATGAACTTATCAGCCTGAAGGTCTAGAAGGGAAGAAATTACCTGCAAGTTGTTCTTGATCCTGTGGTGAATTTCTTTTACACGAATTTTTTCAATTTTTTCCAGAGCTTCTTCTGCTTCTTTTCGCTCCGTGATGTCAATGTCCATCTTAAGGATCATGGGTGTACCATCAAAGTCGGTGAACGGCACGTCGTAGGTATCAATGATGCTTCCGTCTGGGGTGATGACCTTCCAATTGTGTATCTGACCGGTTTCGAAAACCTTATATGATTCGCAGAATTCACATGGTTGGGTACGCCCAAAACGAGACTCATAACAATGCAGACCGCCTGATTCACCAAATTTTTTTCGGTAACTGCGGTTGGCAAAGACAATGTGGCAATCATGTGTCAACAGGCATATCATTGCCGGTAGAGTTTCCAGCACGTTATAGAAACGTTGCCGTTCAACCTTGACAGCTTCAGCAACCTTTCGACTGGCTTCGCTTTCAAGCAGAGCTTCCTCAATTTTCTTGCGCTCAGTAATATCGCGGACTATGCCCCACATACCCTGAGGCTGTCCTTCTTTGTCTATGGAAAGCCATACTCTTATACTAATGGGAAAGATGCTACCATCCTTTCGGATATATTCCTTCTCATATTCGTCAGAATAACCAAGCTTAAAAACCTGCTCTCGGACAACATGCGCTTCGCTTTCGTGCCACCTGGCAGGTGTCAATTGCTGATAGCTCAAATGTTGGAGTTCCTCAATAGAATAACCTAACATCTTCTCGTAGGCGGGATTTACTTTCATGATGTTGCCTGCCAGATCCGTAACGATAATTCCATCCACACTGGATTCGAATAACTCCCGGTATTTCTCCTCGCTCTCCCGCAACGCCTCCTCGGTCCGCTTACGGTCAGTAATATCCTTTGCGATCTCTAACCTCACATCCCTGCCGTCAGGCCACTTGATGATCCGATCCATGATCATGAAAAACCGGTCCACTGAGGGGTTGTAATACTCCCAACGGTAAGGTTTGTCTCTCTCCTTTAATATAATCGGATTGGTGCAAAAATCGCATGGAGAGGCCTTCCGCTGAAACTCTCGGTAGCAAATTCCTCCCACGTATTCACCTCCGAATTTCTCCTTCATCGCCTTATTCACGTACAGCACTTCGTAGGTGTATGGGTCAGCCACATACACCAAATCGTCAATTCCATCGAAAATTGACAGGAGCTGCGACCTCTCGACAGTCAAGATCTCCTCGACCCGCTTGCGCTCGGTAATGTCGCGGACCACACCGCTGATGAAGTGGGGGCAACCATTTATATCTTTAATCACCTTGAAATAATCTGCAAGCCAGCGGTAGTTTCCGTCTTTGCACCTGAACCGGTAATCAAAGGTTCCTATGCCTGCACCTAATGCCCGAGTGAGTTCTGAAGCAACACAGGAACGGTCATCGGGATGCATATGATCGAGAGCTTCATTTACGCTCATCGCACTCATCTCCATAGAAGAAAAGCCAGTGATCTGCTCTATTACCGGGCTCATATAATCATATCTGTCAGTCTGAAGATCTCGTCGATACGCGGCATCCAGTGAGTTCTCAAGGACTGACCGAAACTTTTCCTCACTCTCGCGCAGTGCTTCTTCTGCATTTTTACGTTCGACTACCTGTGCAATCAAAAAAGCCACTGAGGTGAGAAAGTAAGTATCCTCCGATGTAAACTTCCTTTTTTTCGTGGAATTGACAACAAGTACTCCGAAGATATTTTCCTTACTGCCAATTACAACACTTGCTCCACTAGCTACTCCGTGAGTTTTCAATATTTCCGGCTTCTTAAAACGATTCTCTACTTCAAAGTCCTCCACTATCACAGGCATACCTGAAAGTAAAGTGTAACCTGCTTGGGATCCCTTTTCCCCTCCAACAACGTGCTTCCCCACAAAATCACGTTTCCATCCAATCCCTGCCCTTAAAAGGAATCTTCCGTCGGGTAGAAGTTCCATAATTTTGCAGTATTCCAGGCCAAGGATGCTTGCAATCAGCTTTACGCTTTCATCCATGAAGGTCTGAATGCTATCGCACTCAAGGGCAATTTTTCCTATCTGGTGGAGAACATCGTTCTGTTTTTCCTTGACCCGGAGTTTTTCTTCTAACCCTTTCTGGTCACTTATATCGAACCCGTAAACGTTCACACATTCTCCTTCAGGTGATGGATGAAATGTGACCAGATATACTCTGTTTCCCACTTTAACTTCTATTTTTTCGGAGCTATTATGGGAGACTACTTTTTTAATAATCTCTTCGATATTGGTAGGAAGTTTGTTCCTGACTTCTATGCCCCATTCGCGCAGTAAGGACTCACCTGCCTCATTGGAATAAAGAACAGTCCCAGTCTTTGTTACGCTGAGTACTGGATTAGGGTTTATAGCAGGGGATTGCTCAATTTTCGCTTTCATTGTCAGGCTCCTCTCTTTGATGGCACTACGCCTGATCTATATCTTACCATTGAGACTATTCGTAAAAAATAGTACTTTAAATTCAGATAAATATATAATAAGATATTAGATATAAGTGTTTTTTAAATATAATTATTTATAGCAAATTTGGAAAATAATTGCTAATACATATTTTTACAATGTATAT
>CAZLNG010000235.1:0-4490 GCA_964560735.1 uncultured Methanosarcinales archaeon
CAATTATTATCTTTTTAGAAAGAGAGAGTATATATAATCACCCTTTCATATAATCGCCTTTTATCATTAATTAGATTATCTTCACATATATAATAAAGATTAATATAATTACGGACTATAGATATATCTTTAATATCTCGCCAGAATCGTCAGCAACAAGTTGCTATTTCTCGGAAATTTGTGTTCTAATGACTGTAGCGTTGCTAATTGAGGTGTTGAAAAAAAGTACTGCGTGTGGGACATACATGACCTAGAATTTCACATGAGAAAAATAGATAGTACAATTATTGAGGTTTTGATATGATCCATAGAGAAGAGACTCAGTAGGTTTAATTCTTAGATAAAAGAAATATTCGAGATTGTATCACTTTATAGCACTAAATTTTATAACAAACTCCGTTCCGTTATCTCTTTTTAACTCGACAGTGCCCTCTAACTGATCTACCAGAAGGTTCACAAGCTGCAGACCGAGTGTATCTGAACTTTCAAAATCAATTTTTTCGGGAATTCCAATTCCATTATCTGAAACTATAAGGGTATATTTCGTATCTTTCCCGGTAAGTTTCTCTCTACTATTTAGATCATTTCCAGTTTCTTTTCTGAAAAGTTTAATCTGGATCTCCCCAGTTTTTCTGCCTAAGAATGCATATTTAAGGGAATTGGAAACAAGTTCATTAACAATCATCCCTAGTGGAACTGCAGTATCCATATCAAAGAGAACATCTTCTTCGAGGTCAAGATTTAGGCTAATATCAGTATCTCCAAATTTGTATGTCTGAAATAGACTCTCAACGAGTCTTTGCAGGTATAGAGAAAAATTCAGTGTATCGGTTGTTCCTTCCTCTTCGTGTAGTTCCTCGTGAATCAAGGCGATTGATGTTACTCTGTCCTGGCTTTCCCTGAAGGCCTCTATGATTTCTGAATCCTGCACGCATTGTCTATTCTTGAATTTTTCAGCCTGAAGATCTAAGAGAGAAGAAATAACCTGCAGATTATTTTTGATCCTGTGATGGATTTCCTTTTTACGAATTAGTTCAAGGTTTCTAATAGCTTTTTCAGCTTTTTTACGCTCAGTAATGTCCTGAACTATTCCCTTCACTCGAATAGGGACATTTCTTTCATCAAAAACAGCTTCAGCTTGTATATTGACTATACGTTCTTCCCCATTATCTAAAATGATCCTATGATCAATACTGTTAGGCTTATCATTTGCAGGTTTCTTAACGGTATTCTCAAAGTAAGCTCGATCATCGGGATGTATATAATTCAAATATTCCTTGTAAGATGGTGCTAATTTTTTAGGATCACGTCCAAAAATACGATAAAGTTCGTCAGACCAATATATTTTACCAGTTACAAGATCCCAATTCCAGTTTCCAATATGAGCGATTTTTTGGGCTTCAGCAAGACCTCTTTCAGTTTCTTTCAAAGAGTTGTAAGCTTTCTCAAGCTCTGCTGTACGCTCCTTAACTTTTTCTTCTAAATTTTGATGTGCTTTTTTAAGGGCTTCTTCAGCATGCTTGCGCTTAGTAATGTCTCTTATGACCATGCTCGTCTTTATAGTGCCATTGGCATCTTTAAAGACATTGGAAGTGACATCACAAGCAAAAGTTGATCCATCCTTTCGTCTGCATGTGAGTTCAGCCCTTGATCGACCAGTCAATTCCCTCTCTTCAAGCGAAGCTGCAAGTGCCTCATTTTTGATTACTAGACCCTCTCTTCCAGCCTGTATTATATCATCTTCAGTCATCCCAAATAATTTGCATGCTTGAGGGTTTGCTGAAAGAATAGTTCCATCTGGCTTAGTTAGCAAAATTCCGTCGAGGCTGTTTTCATACAGTGATCGGTATCGCTCCTCACTGTCATGCAAAGCCTTCTCTGTCCTCTCACGTGCCTGTTCTTCTTTCTTTCTGTGCAGGGCCTGTACAACTGCAGGTGCAATTGCCTCGAGATCTTCCTGCTGCTCTAAGCTATAACCATTTTCACGGTTTGCAACAGCAAGGATGCCAATTATTTTTCCATCTAAGATAAGGGGTACACCAAGAAATGATGTGAGAGGCGGATGGCCTTCTGGCAGGCCAATACTGTCTGGGTGTGAGGATGGATCGTTAGTAAAGAAGCCTTTTCCACTGTCAACAATACGTCCATACAAGCCATGAAGAATAAAATCCCCAGGAGCACGTCGATGTCCTGTCTTGTCATACATAAAGCACTGACTCCATCCCATATCACTAATTGCGATATCATGTAATATGCCGTCAGCGCCCACTTCCCCAACAAAGCCAATTCCTCCACCAGTAACTGCTAGGGCTACAGATAGGCATTTATTTCCCAACTCTTCTTCTGTTTCAGCCTTCACAACGCTTCCAAAGATCAGGTTGATTCCTTGAAGAATGAGGTTGTATCTGTGTCTTTTGTGTTCTTTTTGCTTACACTGAAGAATCTCGACACTTAAAGCTTGATTAGCTCTTTCCAACTCTGAGATCCGTTTCTGCATCTGGATCGCAAGTTCATTATCGTTTAAACGGTTAGAAGTCATAATTCTCCAGCCTTGATTCTGAGAATTAAGAAATTTCTTTCATGATTCCAAACAGGAAAATTTCTTTTTCAGAACAGTAATGTCTACCTCTGATATTTTGAGTATTTATATATTGTCGATTTTATATTAATTTCGAGGCAATTACAAATCTAAATGCTATTGGGATACATTGTATATATCCTTAAGGAATTGTACTAAACAAATCTTTCTGGCAACATTCAAAATACAGCAAAAGTCCAGCATTATGTGTGTAGTCCTTATTATTATACTGAAACTTATATGGTGTGTAAGTGTAGAAGGTATATTGATATACAGTTTTCCTTCAGTTGCTTGCTGTCCAGAATCAGAGATATGATTCAAAAAAACTCTTTCTGGATAGTCAAACTAGATCAGGTTTTGGCACAGAATATGGTTCCAGAGTCTGAGGAAAGGCTACTGTACCATTACCATCATTAACTAATTCTTAGTAGGCTGAATGATCCTTAAAAAGGGAATAGCGAAGTGAGGAATTCTTTACTTTCGATTCTTTCTTTTACCTACCTCACTCTTGTATGATTACACCTTTTGTATTCTGTACGGGAACATACCAAACAGACAGGCAATACAATAAGCAGTTTCAAAGCCAGGAGTACTGGCAGCTTTTTCAGAAGTGCTTGTGTTCTCTTTATTTTCGGACTGAAGCTCAACATTTCCTGCTGTGCATCCTTCTTCCTTATCTTTGGATTCAGGCTGTACTTTGATATCTGTTTTCTTTTTTGTAGACTTCCCTGTTATTACAAATAGTGAGAATCCAGGTGTTTCTGCCTTGAAATACAGATATTTGCTGTCTTCACTGAGGAAAGTCGTTATAAGTGCATTTCATTTCTTGTCATTATACCTGTTAATGGTGATTGAAGACTTGTCAATGCCTTTATCCTGTACCCAGGATTTCTCGACTTTGAAGTTTATGACAGCATTTTCGAGATTGTCTTCGTCACTTCCATAGCCGCCGTTTCCAACCCAGATATTGAGGTAATTGTAGACTTCGCCCTCAGGTGTCTCTGGAGTAAGCGTGGATTTGTTTTTCAGCATTTCAACAATCGTTGTTGTCTTGCCAACGGTCTTCTTTGAGTCAAAGTTCAGATTCACAATAGCAGTTGCATTCTTTGTAAAATCAAACTTCACAGCTTTTCCGCTTTGAATGAACACCTGAGTTGTGTCTTTAGCTTCAACATTCTTTTGAGGTTCAGGAGATCTACCAGTTCCACCAGGTGAACCTCCAGAACTGCTGTGGTGATGACTGCTTGAACTACTGGAGCTGTTACTATTACTTTCTGAATCACTATCAGAGTTTGAACTATTGTCAGATGTATTATTTTGATCCTCGCCTGAATGTTTTTTGCCGCATCAATTATACACTGCACTTCTCCTGTTTTAACATGTCATCTGGCAACTTGCGATCATGTCTTTTAAGAGTTGTCTTTATCCATTTTGTTGCTGGATGTTCTTCTCCACCGTTTAACCATCTGTAGAACTTCTTCAGTGAGACTTTGTAGTCGTGTTTAGTCCACTCACTGAGCGAAGATCTTTCAATACTACCAACATAAGCTCGGATGTCTGCTTCAGCTGCTTTATCGAGGTCGATATTAATAGACTTTGAAACAATCTTAAGAGTTGATAAGTATTTGAGGGCACGGTTCTCACCTATACCTTCGGAAAAACAGTAGTTGGTAAAGTTCAGAATCAGTCTTAGATTCATTTCTGATATGTCGGGACATTTCAAAGAATCTAACTGTCTTTGCATATTCAATTTATAAAGCACTACTTCCGCAAAACCACAGTCCTACGAAAATAGACTTTAAACCTTTTTAGACTGTACGCCCAGGGCAGGATTTGAACCTGCGCTCCCCCAAAGAGGAAACGGTTTTCGAGACCGTCGCCTTACCACTAGACTACCTGGGCATTTGCTTTT
>CAZLNG010000236.1:0-4457 GCA_964560735.1 uncultured Methanosarcinales archaeon
CCGGGTTTGTAGGATACTATACTTACATTGCTCTCCGAAAGAGCACAGGCACGAGTATCGCAGCCTTCGGAGGCGCCTGGCTCGGACTCTTCAGCTCGGCAATAGTCTGCGCGATTCAGATGTGGATTGCGGGCACCTTTCCCCTTGTTCCCGGCCTTGTTGCCATGGGCACCTACCACCTGATAATTGGTTTTATCGGAGAAGGACTGATCACGACAGTTGTAATCACAGCTATTGCAAAATCCCGTCCTGACCTCCTTGAAGATGATTTCAGTGCGAGACCGGAGAAATCCAAAAAAGAGGTGCGTGCATGAGCAAGAATTCAAACATGAAATTCTTTTATGTAGGAATTGCAATTGCGCTTTTGCTCGCATTTCTAGCTCCATTCCTTGCATCTCCTGATCCCGATGGGCTTGAGAGTGCTGCTGGAGGAGTAATTGAAGAATCGAAGCTGTCTCAAATTGAAGAGATAGATCCTGCAGTGAGTTCTCCAATGCCTGATTATACAATTGAAGGGCTGGGAAAGAGTGGAGAAGTCCTGGCAATTGCAGTGGGAACACTTGCAGTACTGGCAATCAGTTTCGGCTTTGGAAAAGTATTCAATAAAAAAGCCTGAAGTTCTCGAATTAAAGTTTTCATTTTCCTCCGAAAAAATAGAAGTTAAGGATTCATAAATATAATACTCGAAGGACAGAGATGGCTCACAACACATGAGGGACAGCGGGTTGCCTCACCCTGCAAACAACCCTCTCCTATGATATATTAGTGTCATGGAAAGTATATCCAAGTCTTCTTTTCGGGCAAGTGCCATAAGATCATGTTCTATCTTCTCAGGATCGATATTTTTTGTTAAACCCAACATTCTTGAAACTCTTTTTACATGGGCATCTAAGGCAATCTCCTATATTGCTCCAAATCATCTGGAAAGTACTGTGTTATAGCAGTCTTTCTTCCTACTCCTGGTAAAGTAACCAGTCTTCCATAGTTTGTGGAACTTTTCTATAATAGTGTTCAAGAATCAATTGCGTAGCAGCCTGGATATTTATTTACTTTATTTTTGTAAAAGCCTGTTGAATAGATATCGTTCTCAAGTTCCCTGAAGTATGTTTTTGTGTAATCTTCTGCAGTTCTGTATTTTTTGAATAATTTTTCAGTTACCCTATTGATCCAGAAATCTGTACACTGGGCAAAGAGTACGATTCCTACAAAGCCTTCATACCTGGAATCTCTATATATATTCATTCCACGCAGTAGTCATGGTCATTCTGTGTGGATTCCAGATATACTTGCTTTTAGGGATATTGATTATGTGCCTAGCATTATATTTGTACAAAAAAGCTATCTTAGATTCCTTTTCAAATCACTATAACGTCAGACTCAATAGAGATTTTGCGCCTACACTATTAGTTTTTAGGAGATTCTGAGCAGGGGTCGTGTCCGTGAGTTATTGATCAATTCTGAAAAAGCGAGTACATCTTCAGCATCTGATTAAAATGAAGAGAGGTTCTTTTGCTTGTGGTTTTCAATAACTCACACCCACTACATGAGCAGGATATATAACTAACTTAACATCAACAAGCTTTTTGAATAGGTCACTAGAAAGTTTGGGGTTAATACGCATGTTTTTATTCTGGCTTTAAGTAAATTCAATCTCTTCCTTAGTGTTTTCACATTGAATAAGCTGTAGTGTTTTGTGAATTTATATGAGATGTGGGATGTAAATATCTGTTTTGTAGAAGCCCAATATTACGGAAATTCATAATATTTAGAACTTCATCTACAGAGTGAATTGATAATTAAATAATACCTGTCTCTGTTTACTTGAAAGACTTCTACAAAACCAAAAATATATTTTGGATGATTATTGCTTATTCTCAATCTTCAGGTTTATAAGTAATCAGTCTTGCTGAGTTCATTATTACTGGAATTGATGAGAGTTCATGCAATAATGCTCCTGTTATAGGTGTAAGTATACCAGGGATAGTCAGTATAACTGCCATAAAAAGTACACTAAGAGAGAAAGCAACGTTTTGCCAGATAGTTTTTATAGCCTTCTTGGAGATGCTTATTAAGTATGGAATTTTTAAGAGGTCGTCGGATAATAATCCAACTTCTGCGGTCTCTATTGCCACATCTGTTCCCGTAAGCCCCATAGCTATTCCTACCTCAGCTGTGACAAGTGCCGGCCCATCATTAACACCGTCACCAACGAAGATAATTTTATGACCTTCCATCTGAAGACGTTTTACAATCTCGACTTTTTCCTGAGGCATTACTTCGGCATGAACCTCACTTATATCAAGAACTTTAGCTATTCTTTCTGCTACAGCTCTGCTGTCACCAGTGACCATTATCGTCTTTATTCCAAGTTTGTGAAGGATCTCGACAGATTTTTTTGATTCAGGTCTAATCCTGTCCTCAAACATCAGTAATCCAGAAATTTCATTATCAATTCCTATTATGACTACATTACGGCCAAATTGAGATTGTTTTTTAATTATTTCTTCAACTTCATGAGGGAGTGATAAATTCAATCCAGATACTTGTTTAGGGCGACCTACAAAGATATTTTTCCCACTAGTTTTAACTCTAATTCCAATTCCTGATATGGATTCGAAGGATTCGGGGTCTGGAATTGAGAGTCCTTTCTCTTCAGCAGCTTTAACAACAGCTTTTCCGAATGGATGTTCACTGAATTTTTCTGCAACAGCAGCTAATTACAATAAATCTTCTTCTTTGTTGTTTTTCAATGGTATAATACTTGCAAGCTCTGGTTCACCATGGGTAAGTGTTCCTGTTTTATCAAAAATAACAGTATCTATCTTTGCCATGGATTCTACGGTAGCTCCTTTTTTAATGAGATTGCCTCTTAGAGCCGCGTTACCTACCGAAGCTACTAACGCGGTTGGCGTAGCTAAAACCATTACGCATGGGCAGAACACAATTAGCATAGTTATTGCTCTCATAAGGTCCCCGCTCCACCACCAGAGAAGACTACCTAAAACAATTGCAGTAGGTGTGTAAACCTTAGCATGCTGGTTCAAAAGCCGTTCTATTTTTGGCTTCTGCGTCTGAGCTTCCTCAATCAAACGATGGATTTGTCCGAGAGTTGTTTCATTTCCAATTTTAGTGGCCAGTATTTCCATTGCACCCATTTCGTTAAGAGTGCCTGCAAAAACTGTATCCCCAGATTGTTTTTCAACAGGCAGACTTTCTCCGGTAATAGCAGCCTGATTTACTGAAGCTGTGCCTGAAAGAACAGTTCCGTCAACAGCAATACGTTCTCCGGATTTAACCAGAATTATGTCCCCTATCTGGACATCTTCAAGAGGCACTACAATATCATGCCCATCACGCCTGACAGTAACCCTATCCGGCAATAGTTTTGCAAGAGATTCCAGCGCCTTTCCTGCTCTCGCCGAGACGAGCTCCTCCAGCATACCTCCCAGAAGTAAAAGCACGGCTACGACAGCAGCAGCTGAATATTGCCCGATAGCAATAGCAGCAATTGTTGCGATAGTAACCGGAATATCAGCAGTGAAATCTCTTTCTTTAATTCCCTGGTAGGCAGACCACCATATAAATGACGATCCAACCAATGCAGATAACAAATATAACCAGTTACCTTCGCCCGTATTGTGCTCTGACAACATGTTTTGCGGATACAACGCTATTGCTATTATAAGCAAAATACCGCTTGCTATAGTAAACAAAGTTCCAGGATCCAGTAAAAAATCCTGATAGCGAATAACCAGGTTTCGAAAGTCACTCCAAAAATCCTTAGTACGAATATAAGTATTTTCTGTCATGGTATCTACTCAAATAAAAATGAATTTTAAGCTTTTAAAAACTATAATGTAATAACATAAAATAGTTGTTATTTAATACTAAGTAATAAAATTAAATTTAATTATAACAAGAATACTTGTGCTGATGCAAACATATCTCGCTGCAAGTCACGTTTTATCCGATTTAAATAACAACTTGAACCCCTAAAGAAAAAGATATATCATAATTCAAAAAATCTCCATAATACCTCAAAATCAATAGCTAGAAATAGAGACCAGGCGTCAATAGAAAAAATCCGAATGTCTATAATTTCTAAAAGGAACTCTGTCCAGCTTATATGTACACCGAATTAGAAATTTTATTACATAAAATCTCATCTCAAAGTAAGAATTAAGTTACATTTATGAATAGGAATTTTCGATTGATCTACTGATTAGGAAATAGTCCTGCAACTCTTGTAATTGTAGGAACGACGTATTTTTTAGGGTGATTATGCTTTTTTGCATTATGTTAGTATATAATCTTTGTAATATATCCCTTAATATTTTATTCTTTTTAAAGTTTAATAATATAATAAATAATACTGATACAAGATGTTACGAAAAAAAAGAAAAGTGTTAAATATAAGTTAGGGGTATAGATAAGTGTCTCTACCGAACAGACAAAAA
>CAZLNG010000237.1:0-4443 GCA_964560735.1 uncultured Methanosarcinales archaeon
ACTGGGGTCAAGGTGGCTGGGGCCATAACTGGGGTCAAGGTGGCTGGAAAAACTGCGGCTGGTGGAACAACTGGTGTAGATGGGACAAATGGGACAGATGGGGTCATGGCTGGTAAAAAGCAGATCAATGAATGAGTCTCATTTAAATAATGAGACTTATCTCTTATTTTTGAATATAAGTCTTTTTAATATATGTTGCAATTGTCGTATGTTATTATCTTCCGATTCAATGGCTGCAATCAAACAAAATTCGGAATAGATAAAATTCCTTTTATTTAAGGCTTACATTAAGATAATATTTGCTTTGACAGAGACAGGCTGAAATATCATTAATAGAAAAGCCTTTTTAAAACATAAGAACAGGAGTTTTGAGTCATTAGCGACTTCAAAAAAGACATAATGGTTGCACCTGAATGTAATTTATAGACTTTTATCTCGTGGTTGCTCTTGTTTAACACCTAGAAGCTTGATGCCATATATTAACAGGACAACCACTCCAAACTCCTTTTATCCTACGGACCATTTATTCTAAATGCTTATTACTGGAACCCACGCTAAGCCACGCAGCCAATCTTACAGGATAGTCAGGTATAATTATTATTAGCCTAAAATATGCGAGGCTTATGAAGCCCTAATAAACTTATTTGAAATAACAAATAACACCGTTGTTTTAGGGTTTATCTTTAGGGTTTACTTTGACTAATGATCCTTATCATGTCTAAATCTACATAAAATAAAGATTAACTGCTGAAAATTTTATAAGTGAGTGCATTTCTCTCTAAATAAAATACATAATAGTTCACCAAACATATATATAATAATATAAAAGTTGTATTTATACTATGGCAACGGGAAAAACGATCCTTATTGTAGAGGACGATATGCTTCTCTGCGACCTTTTTTCAACAGTCCTCAAATCCTCTGGATACTCTGTTACCACTGTCAGAAAGGGAAAAGATGCACTTGAAAAGATCAAAAAGTCGGATTATAATATTGCCTTAATTGATATCGGACTCCCGGATATGGACGGTATAGAGCTTCTGAAGAAGATTAGAACATCAAATGGCTATATTATTCTTATTATCATAACAGGTAAGCCAGATCTAGATTCTAGCATTGAGTCTATCAATTACGGTGCGAATGGATATCTTGTAAAACCAGTTGACAACAAAGACCTTGTTGCTACAGTTGAAAGAAAACTCAGACAACAGGAAGAGTCAGAAATTCTTTCTGATGAAAAGGTTTCCGACTGGCTGAAGAATCGACTCTCTAGGATGAGTCTAGAAAAGGAAGAATATCAAACCTGAGATTAAAAAATTCCTTTAGTTTTACTTACATATGAATCCCTATACAAAGGAACAGGTTCTCTCCCTTCTAAGAGAGGATGGTATTGATGGTATCTCTGTACTTGAGCATGAGAAAGTAACTCTTAATAATATTATTTTTTATCTCCACTACTACAAGTTTGATGTCGAAGAGAACTTCTTCCTTAAACTTGCAAAAGAACTCGGTCTTCCATTTGTGGCAAAGGAACAGGTGCTGAAACAAAATCACCTTGCAACTATCTTGCCGTTTGAGATTATCAAAGACCAAATAATCATGTTGACACAGATTAAACCCGAATCTGTTGTAATTGTGACTGCAAATCCATTTAATACTCGCCTTCTGGAAAGAATCGAGGCGCTACTCCATAAGAAGGCTGAAATCAATATAGCTTCAATTCAGGCAATCGAAACAGCTAATGATAGCGGTTACCGTGAGATCCACAAGTACAAAGCCTTGAAAGAGCTTTTTGATCGAGATCCTGATGAAAGCGCGTATCGAGTCCTCTATCCATGGCAACGAAATGTTCTTATTGTAGTGTCTTTTCTGGTATCTGTTCTTTTCTTAATTAACGGCACCTTGACTATTGTCCTTATTTTCTCATTTATCAATTTTTTCTATTGCATCTTCAACCCTATCAAAATTTACATTTCTATGCAGGGTTTTCTTGGAAGCAAAAATTATCTTCACATTACGGACAAGGAACTCAGAGAGTTAGACGAGAAAACCTTACCTATTTACACTATCTTTATCCCTCTCTACAAGGAAGCCCGAATACTACCTAATGTCCTTCAGAATATTTCAAAACTAGACTATCCTCATGATCGGCTTGATGTCAAGATTCTTCTAGAAGAGGTTGATACAGAAACTTTGGAAGAAGCCCGGAAGCTCGGTCTCTTTGGTAATCCCCAAGCTGTTATTGAGCCAATGACCCTTGATAACTACCGTGAATTTTTGACTATTTTTGATCCAACCATAGTACCCAATGACGACGTCCGGACTAAGCCACGTGCCTGCAACTACGGACTTCACCGGGCCAAGGGAGAGTTTTGTGTAATATATGATGCTGAAGATATTCCTGATCCTGATCAGCTCAAGCGAGCCGTTATCCTCTTTAGAAGAATCGGTGAGGAGTATGCCTGTATACAGGCCCGACTGAACTATCACAATCCTGATGATAATATCCTCACACATTGGTTCACAATTGAATATTCTTACTGGTTCGACTACTACCTACAGGGACTAGATTTTGTAGGGTGTCCAATTCCATTGGGAGGAACAAGCAATCATTTCCGGACAAAGTTACTCAAGAAAATAGGGGCCTGGGATCCATATAATGTCACCGAGGATGCGAATCTCGGAATCCGGATTGCTTGTAGAAAACTCAAGGTCTGCATGATGGACTCGTACACTTACGAAGAAGCAAATGGGCACCTCTGGAACTGGATACGACAGCGTTCACGCTGGAACAAAGGTTACGTCCAGACATATTTATTACACATGCGTAAACCCCGGAAGCTCTTTGAAGAACTTGGCTGGAAGCAGTTTTTACTCTTTCAGATTACCTTTGGAGGTAACGCACTGGTACCGCTTATAAATCCGTTCTTATGGGCAGTTACTCTCCTAAAGCTGATAATGCCTGGTTTTATCCATCTCAATATAGAAATTATGGTTGCATTAATGTGCGTAATGAATGCATTTGCCAGTAACATAATTTACATAGGTATTCACTTGATTGCCTGTTTAAAGAAGAAAATGTACGCGGAGATACCTTATGTTATTTTGCTGCCTGTATACTGGATTCTCATCAGTTTCGCTGCTTGGAGAGGACTGATCCAATTATTGACAAATCCTTTTTACTGGGAAAAAACAGTGCATGGAATCAATAAAAATTTTGAGCGAGCAGCAACCACACCATCAGGAATGGAAGATCATACTGAAATAATGCATCTATAATTTAAGAGAAGGATGTTTGATAATGCCAGAAAATAAATGTTCATTAACAAATAAATTCGTATCCGCCATAATTTCTTCTTTATGCGATCCTTATATCTTATTACTAATTTTAATCACTGCCATAGGCCTCTTCCTCAGATTCTCTGATCTTAATGCTCCCCCTTTGACTCCCGATGAAATGGCAGTTACTTCTCTCTCTAGACTTCCAGTTCCCCATATCCAAGTCACTATTGAACATGGACCCATTCATCACCCTCCTTTTTATTATTGGATTCAACATTTCTTTCTCGTATTTGGAGAAACAAAGTTTTCCATTCGTTTCTTATCGGCACTCTGTGGCACACTCTCCATACCAGTTATTTACCTTCTCGGTAAAAAGTTCCACAGCAAGGATACTGGAATTTTTGCAGCGGCAATAATAGCAATTTCCCCATACCAAATAATCTGCTCACAGGACGGAACTCCATACTCTATGATGATGCTCATCATACTTGCATCACTTATCTTTTTCGTCAATGTGATTAAAGCTGATAGTAGCGCTTCTGGAGCATGTTTTGGTTTTCTAGCTGGTCTAGCTTCTTGGGTAATGTACTACTCAATCATCCTTACTTTATCATTATTTCTCTTTGAATTTGTCGAAAGAAAAAGTGATTACCGTCAGAAATTTGGTGATAATAGGGCTCTTTATATGGGAATAATATTCTTCTTATTCGTAATTATTCCACTTCCCGGCCTAGTTCATGACCTTAAGCAAATTCCTGGTTTCATGAGTTTCCATGAGATCTCTTTTGGATGGCCCATTATCCTAGAAGCCTTCAGACAATCATATATCATTAACAAACTTTTCATGACTATTATAATGCTTCTACTGGTGATAGGGAGTGCAGGATTGTACCGTTATGATAAAGAACTCTTTAGCTTGCTACTTTTTATTATATTCTTCCCTACTGCTTTAGGTCTATTTCTCTCCTGTTGGATTCCCTTTGACCCGCAGTACGTTCTTCTCATCCTCCCTGCAGTTTATTTAGGGGCTGGCTTCTCTTATACCGTCATTTACTCTTTCTTGTCCCGATGGATCACGGTTTCGAGGCTAAAGTTACTGATTATCTTTTTGCTCCTTTTCTATGCTCTGAGCCTTCCACTGATCTAGAGTCATAGAATTTA
>CAZLNG010000238.1:0-4434 GCA_964560735.1 uncultured Methanosarcinales archaeon
TATATCTGCAAGTTATCACCCAAACATGTTTACAGTTATGTATTTTTGATTAGATGACGGCTCTAATATATATTGTCAAATTATACTATTAATCGCACAATGGTGCAAATTCCCATTTCGTAAACCCAACCCAACCTATAACCCAGGCATAACCCCCTTGCCTGGGTTTAATTAAACTTTATATATTTTCTTGATAGCTTTAATCTATTCTGTTTTTGCCCCTTTAATCTATTCTACAGTCGTTCCCACCAAACTTGGTTCTTCTGGGGGTGTACCGAAGAAAAAAGGCTACACATGGTCTAAAATAGACCTACAGGATTCTCAATATGTCGTTAGTTATTAATACAGAGTTTTCAAATCATTTGTTAATGAACGACTACTGAAGCATTCTGTTTTATTGAAAATTATTCTTTTGATGGCTCTATCACTCTATTAGATGTTTTTATCGTTCAATGGTTAATCGTAGGTATAGAGTCCCGATTAATTGCAGACATTGAAGCCCGTAAAGTTGGAAAGGAGGGCGCATTTATGAATTTCACAGATATCATTGGTTTTACAAGGAAGCCGCAAATATATGCAGAAGGGAATGCTGTTATGTGGACAGATGACCACATTTCAAGGCAGTTGTTGAATACTCATCTGAACCCGGATATTGACCTAGCAAGCCGAAGAAGAACGAGTATAGAGAATACTGTAGACTGGATATTAAATTCAGTCAATATGGAAAAAATGAACATTCTTGATTTGGGATGCGGGCCGGGATTGTACGCTGAGCTCATGGCAGAGAAGGGACATAAAGTAACAGGCATTGATTTCTCTATAAATTCAATCGAATATGCCAGAAAAGAAGCCAGAAAGAAAAACCTGGATATAGAATACGTAAACCAGAATTACCTTGAACTGTGTGAGGAGAATAGATATGATCTCACAATCATGGTTTTTACTGACTTTGGTGTCTTAATACCAGGTGCAAGAAAAAAATTATTGCAGAACGTTTATAGGGCTTTAAAACCTGGTGGAATTTTCATTTTTGATGTTCTAAGCGACAAGGACATCGAAATGAAAGTTGCTGAGAAATCTTGGGGAGTAGAAGAATGTGGTTTCTGGAAAGACAGCCCTCATCTGTTTCTTTCAGACTCATATTATTATCCGAAAGACAAAGTGGTTTTGTACCAGCATATTATAATCGATAGTTCTGACAATTTCAAAGTATATCGTTTTTGGACGCACTTTTTTACGTCAGACGCCCTGGAGAAGGTGTTGGAACAAGAAGGCTTTGAAAAAATTGAGTGTTATGATGATATCTTGCCTGATACCGATCTTTGGAATGGGAAAAATGTTATCTTTTGTAAAGCAACAAGAAAGTGATTACGGATTACTTGGATAAAAAAATCATTTTGGAAACTTTGAAAAACAGAAAAAAGATATTTAAAAATTGAGAAAATAAGAAATCCAAATTGTGTAAAGCCATATATTTTTAATGATTAGGATGCTTCTGGCCTCCTTTATGATTCTATAGGAATAGGGATCAGGAAGCTAAATCCAACAGCTTAGAAAACGTAGCTTCGAAAAATTGAGATATGTGAAGCCTACGCTTGATTTCTGTTTTCTGTTGAAAAACGTACCTTTCAGCCTGCAAACCTTGGGAAGTACCATGCAGCCTAATTTTGGCTACTTCCTTTTCCCAATCGGATAGTCCGTACAGTGAAAAATATGATTGTGCCAAATAAAGTTATCAATACAACTGGTAGAAAGATAATAGGTAAAGGCTGTGAAGTTATCGTATGATATTCTAGATAAAAGAATAACGTAATTATTTCAACTTTCACAAATATAAGTAGGTCTTTTGTGCTAAGGTACACTGCTTCTTTGTTTTCAGCTGTTATTTGAACAGGAACATTCCAAATCTGTGGAAAAAAAGACACTGCAGTTATAAATCCGTAGAGCAATATGCTTATAATTAGTAAAGAAAGGATGCTATATTTACTGCCCCAGCTATCAATTTCTCCCTGTGCATTGTAGTGCGTAGGAACTTGTTGCGGAATTTGATTCCAATTTACGTAAACAAAGATAATCATCCCTATTAAGAGTAGAAGTCCTATAGTTTCCAGAACGATTTGGAACTTAGTATATTTTAACTTCATATTGAGGATTCTCCTACAAGCAAAGCGCTTGTTTTGGGAAGAATTATGCTTATGCAATCATAGTATACTCTATAAAACTAATCTATAAGCTATCCTTCATGACGAATAAGTCTACTGGTTGGATCGTGTGCTTGATTTCAGGACAAATCCGGTAGAAAGCGTAGCACCGGGATAGATGCATAGGGAAGCTACGCTTGTTACTTGTTTTGGTTTGGAAGCGTAGCTTCCCGGATTGCAGTCCTTGAGCTTGGGAGGTGGGGTTGTAGGTATGAAATACCGGCATTAATCCTGTCAATACTATTTGATTATATCACCGAAAAAAGAGAAGAGGAAGCTTTTCGAGGAGTGAAGCTTCCTTTTTATTCTATGTTTGTACAGAATATTTATTCAGGTACTCAGTCTTGTTTGGAGCAAGATTGACCATCTTTTAAACCATCTATTAAGCTTCATTGGATGTGATCGTTATTTTCATATCATATCACCTGTGGGGATATGTGTATTTGGTGTCTCCATCATATGATTCCAGTGCTTGTTTGAATGTACATGTACTGGCAAATTGACATGTACCATTCGGGCCTATTATTGGTTCGACAATATACACGCAATGCATAGTATCCATTTCAGCGGAGGATTTCAACAACACGAGAGGCCAAATAGTATCTGATGTTGTACATCCTTCAGAATCCATTATTGGTAGGAACTCACCTGTTCTGAACCGATATTGTGCATATTCAATACCGTCATGGATCACTGTCCTATCGGTCGTTTTAAAACATCCATCTTTCCGCAACTCATCTAGGTTTACCTGCATAACAATCTGTGATTCGGAGATTGCTCCTCCATATTGGGTGCATGTATGTTTCAATTCTCCATTCAACATCTCTGCCATACTGCTGTATGCCTTGATTTTTTTACCTTTAATTGTTACCGTTTTCACCGTTTTGCATCCTTCCTTTTCCTGCTTAGCAAGAGCTTACATGTGTCTCTTTAGAGTACTTATGGAAACTCATAATTCCTTTACAATCTGAGATGCTGATCTTGGTGTTTCTGTTGGTCTGCTAATATAGATTCTTGAACTATTTTGAATCATCCATATCATAATACATAATGAAAATATTTGTACAATGGTTAGTATAGATATACTTGCTAGACGTAAAATGATTTAAAAAGAATACACGTGCTAATTAATGGATTAAAGCCAATATCTCTGGGTTTACCTTTGAATCTTCACCTATCGAACCGCAGTATTCATTCCAGGCTTTTTCGGTCATAATACAAACCTGTATTGCGCAAGAGGAATCTCCAAATTTCTTATAGAATGTTCTCACAAAGTAGGTGCTTCTCTTTTTGGACATATAGCTTTGCAAGTATTCGAGTCCTTTTCTACTAAAGATACTATTAAGGCCGTATTCAACAGCAACAGCCACAATCTTCTCTGATGAGCTGTAATGCTTTCTTGCAGTAGTAATTATTAAGTGTTCAACTGCAGATTTTGGAGTATGCAAGGTTCTCAGAAACATAATTGGGTACAATATTACATCATCTGTTTTGCCCAGCTTGGAGATTATTTCAAAAAGCTCAAAAGTCTTTTCTTTTGTATCAAGAGATTCGATGAGCTTCTTTGTTTCATAAAAAGCAATCTTGCCTTCTTTCTGTTGCACTGTAATGGTGACGAAATACTGGTTGTGACTAATCATGAATCCTCTAACTATTAAATATTAATTCAAAAGTATTTATACCCAACTAATAGCAATGAAGTACGTTTTTTATTGTTTCAGAAACACATTCTGTTTAAGATCAAGAGAATAATCATAACAACTATCTTTCCGCAAAAAGTTAAAATCAGTCCTAATTAATTGATAGTTTTTTGCATTTTGCCTTAATGTAAATGTAAAGCCTGCAGAAGGGATATTGGTGACATTCCCTCTATGAAGTAATCTTTGCGGAATTTATTACTGGGACTCCTTTGCTTTCTGGAAGAAAAGTTCCTAAGAATCGATTTTGGATTGCAGGATTCAGTCTCTTTGAATTCTGGATTCGAAATGATGAGTATAGTTCCTGCGAGACTTGGTAAAGGCCTGAACTGTCAAAAGAGGAACAATTTTGAGGCCCTTGGCTGAAAGACCAATGGATTTACCCAACCGGCCAATTTGTTTGTAATGATGGGATTCTGATGTTGGATCAAAGGCCTAATTTCAGGATAAATCCCAGTAAAAAACGTAGCTTTGGAGAATTAGGGTATTAGGACTTGAAAGTTGAATTTGATGGTGACTTAAATTAAAGACTCTCT
>CAZLNG010000239.1:0-4433 GCA_964560735.1 uncultured Methanosarcinales archaeon
ATTTTTTTGAAGGGAAAAATTTTGCGCTGAAATCTTCCCGATTGATAAACCTTTAGCTACTTTTGCAGCTAATCTTTATAATTGCATGTAACATTATCAGGTGAACTAACTGTACCAGTGGAAATAATGTTTCCTGAATCATCTACCATGTTCACATTATTTCCAGCACTTGAATTAACATTCCTGGTGCCTGTAGCACTTGCATGGGCTTTCTTGAACGGAACATAGCCATAGTTGGCAAGTTTAGTAAGTGTGTTATCTACCAAAGGGCGTTCGACAATCCACTCAGCACAGTTACCGATAAGGCCTAAATTTTTACTGGGTGCACTGACTTTAAAGGAAGTAGCTATCCCTTTGGTTTCGTTTATAAGGTATACATAACCATCAGTGTCGGAACCGTCTCCATTTGCGGCGTGAACCTCTACCGTTCCCGTGCCGGTATTTTTGGCCTTAATAAATACGAGGTCTAATTTTTTATCATTGTTGTAGTCAGTAAACAGCCATCTTCCATCTGCCCAATCAGCCATCCATGGAGGATATGCCGTCCCTGTTTCAAGAATAAGATTTTGGTATTTCGACTCTCCTGAAGCGACATGAATCTCCACGGATCCCGTACCGGTGTTTTTTGTCTTGATAAATACAAGATCAGGAATAGTATAACCGTTTTCAACCAATATCCATTCTCCATCTGCCCCAGGATCAAAAATGGTTTCTGCTTCAAAAACACGCGTTTGATAATTAGACAATGCGGAGGCAACGTGAACTTCAACCTTTCTGACATTTCTTGTCTTAATGAACACAAGGTCAGCGAAATTGTAGCGGTGATCGCGATAGTAGTTGCCCATCAACCATACACCATCATTTTCGGTGCCAAATGTGGATCCCGGTTCATGAATAATTTCTTGATAATTAGACACTCCTGTGGCTATGTGAACCTCAACCGTTCCTGTACTGGTATTGCTTGTCTTAATGAATACAAGGTTAGGAATAGTCTCACCTTTGGTCAATAACCATACACCATCTGTCTCAGGATCAAACGCAGTTTCTGTCTCAAAAATAAGCGTTTGATATTTCGATGCTCCAGAGGCGACATGGACTTCAACCTTTCTGACATTGCTTGTCTTGATGAATACGAGGTCAGGTATTCCGTCGTGATCGTAGTCGCCTAACATCCATACACCATCTGTCTCAGGACCAAACGTTGTTCCTGTCTCAATAATAAACGTTTGATATGGCAACATTACCCAAACAACACAGGTTAACACATCACCACCAGATACTGGAAAATCTGAAATCTTTACTTCATAATCTGGAAACCATTCAAACCAAGCGTAAATATTTCGCTGAACAGCTCCATCTTGAGTTACTACTTCGCAGCCCGTGCCAGTCTGAAACAAACGGTCACTTGCACCATTGTCGCCATCGATTCCAATCCAACTTGAGCAATAGTACATAGTCCCATCGTTAGTGATAGGATCAGGGTTTGGAGCTATCCATTGACCTGTGAGCCAAGTAAAGGTCGCACCTGTAGGAGGAATCACCTCAGCGCCCGACCAATTAGTAGACGTATTTGTGCCTGTTAGCGAAAGCCGGGGCATGTGCCTTTTCTCAGTTCTTTCAAAAGAGGACTCGATATGTAATAAAGGTCGCTTCATCAATTGTTTCCATTGCTTTAGCAATTCCGGATTATTATCTGGACGGGGTGGATACCCATGCCGAAGCAGTGTTACGTTGTCAGCTTTGAGAGGATCAAACCAAGAAGGAGTTGGCGGAAAGGTAGTTACAGTAACACCTTTTTGAAATTTGATTATCGACATATTTTGTTTCCTTTCAATTTGCTTACTAGTGTGGTGATTTCATTAATTGTTAGTACATATGCTATGAATAAATATAATATTCAAAGAAATAAAAATAAGGAAAATGGCCTAAAAAGGGCTCTGTTGCAAAAATTTTTTCTTGAACTTTGAGACTGTAACAGTTACCTTCCTGTACCAATTTTTCAGGTGATTAGAATATTTAACTTTCCTGATTGTGAATGTTTTCAATGATTCTGTACAAAAACAAGATTTTATGCAACCGAATCCAAAAAACTAAATGCAACAGTTTAGACAAAATGTTACCTTTTTGAGCGATTCTCAAATAAGAAATCTAGTTATACAGGACATTCCAAAACACGAACGTTTTCTTATAGAAAGTTCGTATTTTCGGAGAAAATCACTTATTTTTCTATCATTTTTTGAATATTCTTCGCTAAATACGAACCTTTTAATGTTTTGTTCGTGTCGTATTTCTCATGGATAATTGACTTGTTACCCCTGATGGAACAAAGGTTCTTAAATTGCAGAATATGACCGATTCGTAAATCTCATTCCTCATAAGAATAGGTCCGGGATAATTAGAGTTCAGCCTTTCGGTTCTCCATAGGCAAATATCAGGGAGCCTGAATTCCTATTGGCTATGAGGCTCTACGTGGTGATAGGTACCACCTACGTGGGGAAAAAGAGCAAAAAAATTACTTAATCTTCTGCCATACTACGTCGTGCCCACCGATCACGTCAACTTTTCTAATTTTTCCCTGCTCCGCTAATTGTTCCAATCTATATGCCACCGTTGTGCAACTACACCCTACCCGCAAGGATATACTTCTTGACGTTATCAGATGGTCTTCTGGCATTGCTGCCAGAAAATCATCGTCAGTGAACCTGTTGCCAAATTTATTTTTGGGCATGTTCACTCCCACCTCTTACGATAATTCATTCTCTTAGTGTTGAATTCATTCCACTCTTTATTGGAATCGATTTCAGCTGCTGGAATAAGATCGATACCATCCTCTGGTCCATCAACAATGACTACATTCCCCCAATTGTCCACTGCAATCGGATCATAATGTAGCACAAACTCAACGAAATCAATATAATTCTGGCGTTTTTTCGATACCGGTAGCATCCATAGATCGATCTCATCCATTCTGTCGGAAGCATCAGCTCCAATAATTTCACATAGATCATAGATTTCTACTATAGTATCTTTCACAATTTCCGCAGATTTTCTCGGAGTCCATTTTTCAAGAACGCTGATGAGATTGTTTAGTCGGACTATATTGGGGTCATTGGGTTCATTCGCATCCAGTTGCATATCAGATCTTGCACTTAGTATTACGTTCGACATATATTATCACCTTCTAGTCGAAAAAAGTTCTAATATATTTATTTTTTGACAATAAATAATATATATAGGCTCGTATATATACCTTGAGGATTATAAAACACAAGCTCGGATACATATAATTAGAAAAAAGAAGGGATATTTAGAGTGCCATGGCAAATAGCCTAGGATGGGTGTTTCCGAGCGCTAGCTGCCTTTAGTGTGGCTACAGATGCCATCTACGCGCAAAAGAGCAAAAAAAATTAATCTTCTGTCTCTACGAGTTGGTACTTGGCATTAATGATGTTTTGCAACCAGTCATGAAGAAATATGTTAAGGTCTGTTTTGAGCTTCGCGTTGAATTTTCCCGGTTCCGGGTATACTTGCTGGTAGACGCCAAGATAATCGTTCTGGTACGTCATTGCTTCAGCATCTGTGTGATCAGCATGAATCCACACCTCGACATCAGGGTCGGCCATGCAATCGCCATTGAGCTTGCCATTGTGAGCTAAGCTAAGCATGTTATTCGGGAGTCGGTCAACATGCAAGTCCATTAACCCCTCCGCCTCAAACCGCATGTATTCAGCCTTCATATTACCATCGTTGTCAATTATCCCGATTTGTACCAATTGCTTAAAAATCTCTTTAAAAATTTTTCTATCCATTTTCTAAATCACCTTATATTGGCATCTTTTGTTATATATAGCCAAATTTTTAATTCAATCGTAATTATAAATACCTATTGGATGAATTCGGGATGCATTGACTGCAAAATTTAAACCGTTCTTGACATAACATGCTGGCTATATGTTTCGAGATGTTTTCGATGCCTAAATGGTCCATCCTTCGAGACTAAAATATCACGAGAAAACGATAGCAATAGAGACAATTTATCTCACAAGTATTAAATACGATACGAGACCAATTATATTATTGTAGATCGTAAATAATTACGATTGTCGAAACATAAGCAGTACCTCGGCGGGCATGTGTCCGATGTGTAATAGACTGCTTTTCTTAGAACCGAGGAGGAAACTGCAATGGTAGACTCAATTAATATTGTATTCCCGGAAGCCTATGAACCACTTCTAGAGGTCATAGACGAAGCTTGTCGCACTTGTGGAATTTCGCGTGCAGGACTTATAAGGTCGCTTGTTTGTGACACATTTGAATTCACGCCGAAACGCCCAATGAAGTCATACAGATCAAAATTCCTCAGAGTAAAACAGTAATTATGATCCCAAAGATGGAAAAAAGCCCTTGTCAGGCCCAAATCTGACAAGAGCGGC
>CAZLNG010000240.1:0-4370 GCA_964560735.1 uncultured Methanosarcinales archaeon
TGTAAGAATTCTTGGGGTTTAGAATGCTTGCGATTATTTAAATATATCTGGTTTTAGACAACGTGAAAATTCTTACTGTTTTATATCTGTAAGGAATACAAATTTTACTTTATTGATTGCATCTTTTTATCCGGAATCTCTGAAGAAAAGAAACTGTTTTATAATGAACAAGTTCAAAATTATTATCCTTTATTTATACCATTAATATTACGCTTTTACTGGTATTCTTGTGTGACAATATTTACAAAAAATATATCTAAAGAAAAAATAACTGACTTAATAATAGAAGCCCATGAGAAACTGCAGGAAATAGTCTTAATTTGATAAAAAAGTCTATAAAATTGTTTTTTAGGCATTCGTCGGACTAAAAGCACTTCCCAGGGTTCAAGCCCGAGACCGTCAAGATCCATCTTAAAGTGCCAATGTCAGATTTCTTGATACGATGGTCCGAAAAATAATTGTAAAACTAAAGCGGTCATAAAGGCCCAGAAAGCGCAATTCCTGTTACTTTTTCCCATTTTGATTTCACATTATCCAGATTATTAAAAAACACTCACATCTGCTGTAAGAAACATTCATATCTGCTGTAAAAAAGAATTCAGAAAATAAATTTCTTTCTTACTTCCTTTGACTTCCAGTTAAAGTTCGATCGTGTCAGACCGGGGATCGGTAATTGATCTCAGTTCGGAACCTATGAGATTTACAGCAAGAACAAACAGCATTATCATGCCTCCTGAAGATAAAGCCATCATAGGTGCAGTCTGAAGGTATACAAGTCCATCTTTCAGGATTGTTCCCAATTCCGGGGTAGGAGGCTGAACCCCAAGCCCTAGAAATCCAAGTCCTGAAATTGAAATAATCTTCGATCCCAATCCAAGCGTTGCAATCTCAATAATAGGTCCAAAACTGTTGGGAAGAATATGGCGGAAAAGAATGTACTTGTCAGACGCTCCAATTGCCCTGGCTGCCTCGACGAACCCGCTGTTTTTCAGCGAAAGAGTGGACCCCCGGATTAACCGTGCATACTTTGCCCAGCCAGGAATGGAAAGTGATAAAATAATTCCTGCAGGACTTGGGCCTACAACTCCTACAATCGCAATTGAAAGAACTATACTGGGGAAAGCAAGAAAGATATCTGCCAATCGCATCAAGAAAGCATCACATCTGCTGAAATAACCTGCATACATTCCTATTATAATTCCTGCAGGCACGATAATTAGAGTTGAAACGATTGCAATGAAGAACGAAGTCTGTGCACCATATAATATACGGCTGAAAATACACCTTCCAAACTGGTCTGTCCCAAGAGGAAAAGATGCTGATGGAGAAGATAACCTTTCTTCAAGATGCATCTCTGCAGGGTTATGTGGAGAAATCACCGGAGCCATTACAGCCACCATGGAGATAAAAATGAACAGCAGAACTCCTATTGTAAGCGTTAGATTGCTCCGTAAAAATCCCCATACTCTTTTCACTTCGAGAACTGCCAGTTTTTCGCCAAAATATGAGTGTTCCATAAATACTCTTCCTATTATTCTCCCTGAGCCCTGACTGATGGGTCGAGATAAAGCTGGACGAGATCGACGAAGAGATTAATAAGCACTACAATCATCGCAAAGGTAAGCATACATCCCTGCATCACCATGATGTCCATCGAAGAAACAGAGTTAACAAGAAGCCTCCCAAGTCCTGGAAGTGCAAAAACACTTTCAATGGTAACTGCCCCTCCGAAAATCCATCCGAACTGGGTACCCATATATATAATGACAGGGAGCAATGCATTCTTTAGAGCATGTCGTTGAATAATTTTTCTACGGCTGAGTCCTTTTGCACGTGCTGTCCTCATATAATCCTGCTCAAGCGTTTCAATCA
The DNA here is from genome assembly GCA_964560735.1 of uncultured Methanosarcinales archaeon. GTDB lineage: Archaea > Halobacteriota > Methanosarcinia > Methanosarcinales > Methanosarcinaceae > Methanosarcina. Next base: position 1,873 of record CAZLNG010000240.1, read on the forward strand.
TACTTGTCCTCATGATACGCATTGTAATTGCAATAAGGCCAACCGAGAGGGTCAGGGATGGAAGAATGAAGTACTCTATTCCTCCTGTTCCTGCAATCGGAAAGATATCCAGATAGATGCCTCCTGCGAGCATAAAAACTATAGCAACAAAATATTCAGGGCTCGAGAGGCAAACTATTGAAGTAAGCCTGCAAATGTGGTCTACAAACCCGTTCTGTCTCAGAGCTGCTGCAATTCCAAGGGGAATAGCTATGATAGCCGAGAATAGCATTGAAATAGAGGCTAGACAAAAAGTCGTGGGCAGAGCACGTATTATCTCTTCAAGAGTACTCCTTTTTGTCTGATAGGAATATCCAAGATCTCCATGCACAACCCTTGAAATCCATTTTAGATAGCTGACATGCCATGGATCGTCAAGCCCCATTTCTTCATGAAGTCTGGCTACTGCCTCTTTAGGTGGGCTTTCGGTACCAAGAGTAGCCCTGAGCGTAATTTCAGCTGGATCTCCTGGCGAAAGGGAAATCACTGCAAAAGTGATGAGAGATATCCCTACCATGACCTGTATCATTTGAAATAGACGGTTCAGTATAATTCTACGTATCATTCTTACTCAAACTCTTATAAATGAAATGGTGGGTAGAATACCCACATCAGGCAATTGAAACATTCTGAAGGTCGAAAGAATACTCTGTAGGGTGAAGACGGTATCCTTTTATGTTCGAAGTTATGACATCGATATTAACATAGTAGTTAAGATACGCAACCGGCGCTTCTTCGACAACAATTTCCTGAACCTCATCATAGAGTTTCTTTCTGACAGCTTCATCGGAAGTGGTTCTGGCCTGTTCAATTAGCTTATCTACAGTATCATTGTGCCAGCGATATGCTCCCCAACCGTCGCCTGAAGTACCGTTTGAGTGATAGTCCGTCATCATTATCTCATCAGGATCAGGTACGAAAAGTAATCCTCTTCCTACGAGGTACATATCAAAATTCCCTTTATTCCTCTGGGCATTTGAAGCATCGGTATTGAGAACCTTAAGTTCTGTCTTTATGCCTACTTTTTCAAGCTGCTGCTGGATCACCTCAGCGATCGGCGGCAGTTCTGCTCTTTCAGGATAAGTGACTAATGTAATTTTTAAAGGCTTGCCGTTTTTATCAAGAATTCCATCCCCATCCGAGTCAGTCCATCCTGCTTCATTAAGGAGTTTTTTTGCTTTTTCCGTGTCATAAGTATAAGGAGCAATATCCTTGTTTGCCCAGTAAAACTGAGGAGGAAAAAGTCCTGCTGCTGTGGTTCCGTATCCGTAAAGGACAGAATTCACTATTGCTTCTCTATCTATAGCGTAATTAATAGCCTGACGTACTTTTTTATCGTTGAAGGGCTCCTTTTCCGTATTGAAAGCAATCATCCTTACACGAGCAATCGGCTGCTCAAGGACTGTATAATCAGCCTTTTCTGTATATTTATCAGCAACATCGGGCGAAAGAATCATTGCTACCTGAATGTCCTTACTGTCGAGGAGCATCTTTCTTGTAAGTTCTTCAGGAATTACCCGATATATCACCTTATCAACTGAAGCAACATGTCCCCAGTAATCCGGACTCTTGACGACAACAATTTCTTCTTCCGGTTTCCAGGACTCAAAGATAAAAGGCCCTGTGCCGATAGGTTTTGTCACGTTTCCGCTTGCATCATAAGACCCTGGAGCAAGGGCAACACTTTCTCCTTTGGAAAGATAGGCAGGAAGTGCAGGAAAAGTTGAATTGAGGCTGATCACTAATGTCAGGTTATCAGGAGTTTCAATCGATGTCACAGGAATTTTTCCGAATGTTGATGCCGACTGGATAAAGGATCTTTCGAGAGATTTTTTCATAATCTCGGCTGTGAAAGGTGTCCCATCATGGAATAGGACTCCTTCTCTCAATTTGAATGTCCATTTTTTTCCATCGCTGGAAACTTCCCATGATTTTGCAAGATTTGGGATAATCTTTCCTTCATAATCAACTCCTACAAGAGTCTCTGCGTATCCTAGCCTCTGAGGCATATAACCCGATAGGTGAGGATCAATAGAGGTGGGACTCCATTGACCTGAGATGTATAATGTTTGAGATGTTTGATTTTCTTCTTTTTGTTCTTTGTCTGTACAACCTGCTCCCAGGACAACGAGAGCCAGCAAAATAAATAGAATTCCCTCTTTTCTTTTCATGTTTGCCAATCACATCCGATACTGTTACATATCAACATTAAACTCTACAAAAATTACGTGAACTGGAAGTTTTAGAGTAATCATCTTAAGTTTGGGTAACCTGTTGTGATAATTCAGAATGATTTGTTGGGACAATCCGGGAAAACTGTTAAGACAATCCGGGAAAACTGTTAAGACAATCCGGGAAAACTTGTTAAGACAATCCAGGAGAACTTGTTAAGATAATTCAGGAGAACTTGTTAAGACAATCCGGGAAAACTTGTTAAGACAATCCGGGAAAACTTGTTA
>CAZLNG010000241.1:0-4319 GCA_964560735.1 uncultured Methanosarcinales archaeon
AAATCTCAAATGGGAAATCTGCCATTATTTTTCGCCTCCTAAATCCAAGTTATAATACGTTTATGAGTTCGTCCAGTGCAGCATAGTGATCTGCCTTGCTAAGGTTTCCAAAAGACATCGTTGCGTTCTGGATGTAGTTTCTGTCAATTGCGATTGATTTTACATTGCTGAAGTTCTTAGTTCCAGACAGTACCTGGTTGATGTAGTATTTTATATGTCCAAGTACGATGAGGGTATCATAGGTCCCATTTCCATCAAGTCCGGGCCAGCTCGGGTCTATTACATAGAAGCCCAGCTGGTGAAGGTTGATATACTTGGCATCTATGTCCTTGTCAACAAAGCCAGGCATGGAACTTCCTGTTGCTGCAATTGGAATATTCTTTGCTTTTGCGATCTTCACTGCCCTGTCCAAAAGCTCTGGGTCAAGGACTTTTGTCCCAACCACAAGAAGAGGTCTTTTTGCCTTTGAAATCAGTTTAGCTGCTATTTCAGGAGTAGTTGCTTTAGCAGTTGTCACTCCGTAACTAGTGAAGAGCTTGGTGTTTTTGGTAGTATCTACCATTTTTCAGGCCCCCTTGCAAAGTCTCTTGAGGTTAGTTGGCTGTGCTGAGACATCGAACTTAATCTTCGGACCGGAAATGATCTTCCTTCTCTTCCAATCAATTTCCCAGCCACGTTCTGCTTCCAGTCTTTTTAGGAGTTCTTCGCGCTTGGCAAGTGGTAGGTCGGCTTCATTTCTGACAAACTTCCACCAGTCTTCCGGTTCTACACCAAGGTATTTCCTGGAGAGCTCCATCCAATGAGTCAGCTTTATAGATCTGCCCATGTTGTTGTCAGAGGGTCGGATGCAGGCTTTTGCCATCATTGGAAGTGCTTCCTGCCAGGTCTCTGCAGTTGTTAGCAAGAATTCAGGAGCTGGCGGGATGTTCATCTCTGAGCCGTCTCTGGCATCATAAGCTTTCCATTTGGATTCGTCATAGTTCTTGGCTATCAGGGCTCTCCTATATTTGGAGCTGTGAGGACCGAGCACTGCAGGGATACCATATATGTTGCATCCAGTACCTATTGAGGCCGCTTTCTGTGAGTATGCACCCCATGCAAGTCCACATGCGCCTACACGGTTGAGAGTATAGTCAGCAATTTCAGCAAGATTACCTGCGAGGTTCCTTCCAGCAAAAATTCCGGCAACTTTCTCTGCGGCTCCACTGATGTGTGCATTGGACACACAGGATCCAGTGTTAAGCAATCCGCCACCTGCGAATGTACCCGGATACCTTTCGTAAAGGGTCTTACCTTCCTCATCTTTGTACATACCAATGTCCATTGCAGAACATCCGCTCACTACTACGAGATAGTTTCTCTTCAGGAACTCTTCGGCAATGTTGTATACATCTTTGGTACCAGCTGGATAGTTCGGGCATCCGATGATCGCGATGATACCTGGGGTAGTTCCCATAACGAGGTTCAGACCTTCTGCTCTGATTTCTGCATCGCTTGCCTGACCTCTACCGGCTCTGACCCACCCTTTCTCTTCGCTTATAGCCTTCTGTGCAGCCTTTTCGATAACATTCAGGATTGGAATTTCCTTCTTACAGACCTGTTCACAGCGGCGGCACCCTATACAGACATCGTGGATAGCTTCAAGATATTCGTAACTTCCCTTGGCTGCGTGTTCCAGAGCTTCTGGGATGTCGAGTTCTTCTGGACATGCCAGCAGACATTCTCCACACTGAGCACACTTGTTTACGTATGCTTTGAACTCTTCGTCAGTCGGAATTGCTGTGATGCCTTCTGCATCGCGGATAGGAGCCATTACCTGTGCGATCTTTGGGACCAGTTCTCCAAGTTTCTCATAGTTCAGCATCACACAACCAGGAATTACTCCTGACTTAATTTCTTCTACTATAGAATCTACATCGGCATCGGAGCGGTCAGGCAGTCCCATCATAATCTTTTCGTTCGAAGCGATTACAGGAATCTTGAGTTTTATTGATTCTGATAACACATCACCGCGGACACACTGTTCGTCAACAACAATAACATCGGGCATTCCAGAGCGGATGATCTTAAGTTCCTTTGCCAAGGATCCTACAATCTTTGCGTATGGAGCTCTCCTGTCAGCCTCCTTATACCTGCTCATATCGAATGCTGTACAGCAAAGTCCAGCAATTTCCATCTTGTCGACAAGACCATTGTCTTCCATGTAGTCCATGATGTACGTAACGCCGGCCACATTGTGCCCGATTGCAACAATTAGAGGTTTTGACTGATCAATGGATCCCATTCCGATTTCGATGAGTGGAGCCTCAGGATCGGCTTTCGGGAAATCATATGCTGTAATCTGGGCAATATCAGAAACTTCCATACCTACGTGATCCAGGCTGCCACTGAAAAGAGCCTTTGAGTCGTAGTCGATTTCTGCGCTTTCTTGACCTGCATGGATGGTTGCAAGGAGTTGGGTGAGCTGTTCTTCAACATACTCCATTGCTGGTTTACATTCTCCAAGTGTTTTTGGGCTTAGCCCTGTGCAGATTGTAACATTTGGAGTTAAGACGTTTGACTCCCCAAGGTTAAGCGGAAGATCTTCACCAAAGACCTCTATTACATGGTCAAGCAGGTGACGGCCGTGAGCAGCGTGACATGCAGTACCTGTAATTACACGAAGGAAAAATTCCCTTGCTGTTTGGCCTGCCATATCAATACCACAGGCACCTCTCTTATTTCCAGACAGATCACATGGTCCATAAGTACAATAGCAACATTGGTCACACATAGGGGTTAAAACAGGCTCATAGCGTTTCAACAGGAGTAAATTCCAGTCATTCCTGTAAGATGCCATGCTTGCCAGGGAAGTGGGACCCATCGGGCCTAACTCTTTTGTTTTTTCTTTAGCAGCCTCCTTCGCTGCCCCGACAATATTATTTATAGTGATCTGAACGGATTCAAGATCTTCTATAGAAAAACTCCCTGTAGTTAATTTGCTCATTTTAGCTTTACCTCCTAAATACGCTTAAAGTCATTTCATCAGACGATTCTTGAAAGTTCCAGCTATCTGAATGACATTTTTAGTAGATCGTTTTTTAACTTTTATAGAATTTACACACCTTATGATACAGAATTAAGTACAGTAAATTAAGCAGTTAAATTTTGAATTTTAGTAATTTGGAGGTTCACTGCTTTTGTTTCAACATCAAGTGGGTAAGTCCTATAATAGTAAATGTTGCGATCTCGAAAAAAGAGATCTTAGAGACTATCAAAAAGTTCTATGCATATTGTAAAATTACAAATAGGCAATTAGTGTTAATTATCCGGAATCCGTTCATTTTTGATCTGCCGATTGTAGAATTTACAGTAAGTCATAGCACTTTTAGAATAAACTCTTAAATTACACATAAGCGACGTGTTATAAATAATTTCCATTTTTGTTCGATTAAAATATAAAAATAGAAAAATAATGAACTATAATTAAAATTATTTACAGTTGATAGTTTGCTTCTTTTAGAAATAAATTAGTAAGAGATTACTGCTTTTGTTTTAAACATCATATGGGAAGTTCTATAATAGTGAATGTTTAGATCTCAGAAAAGAGATCTTAGAGATTATTCTAAAAGTTCTATGTATGTTGTAATACAATTAATTGCCTAGTGTTTAGTCTCCGAATCAGTTTATTTGTGGTCGGCCAATTTAGAGGTTAGAAGAACTCGCATTAATTTCGGACAAACTCTTAATTACACATAAGCGACTTTCCATATATAACTTCCATTTCTGTCCGGTTTGAATATAAAACAAAAATATAAGCGGTTAAAACCTGAATTCTCAATGAGTATCGAGTTCATTGATTTTCTTTTAGATACCTGATAGGAAAGTCCTATGTGTTAATACTGGAATAAAAAATATTTCGGAGCTACCCGAAAAGTCCTATGTTGTAAAATCACAATTAGATAATTAGTGTTTATTATCCGGAATCCGTTCTTTTATAATTTGCGGATTGTAGAAGTTACAGTAGCTCATAGCACTTTTCGGATTAACTCTTAAATTACACATAAGCGACGTGATATATATAGTTTCCATTTTTGTTTGGATAAAATATAAAAATTGATACATATATGTTATATCCTTTTTACACAACTCTGATAAGTTTTTGATTCACGAAGAATATGAAAACGGCATGCAACACTCATTATTACTGAGAAAAGAATATTAAAATTCTTTGAATAAGATGCAAAAGTAAAATGCAAGTGATTAACAGAACTTTAACGTTAAATTGTGTCATCAATAAAAACAGCTACAAGACTAGCGGTTACAAGATACAAAACTAT
>CAZLNG010000242.1:0-4299 GCA_964560735.1 uncultured Methanosarcinales archaeon
GAGAACGAAGCTAGAAAGCTAAAGATGAAAGGCTGGAGGTTCTAAGCATGGATAATTATAAGAGACTGTGCAAGGAAGTCCTTGAAAGATCATATTCCCAAATTTTAGAGGAAGCCCTTAACGAGTGGGATTTAGTGGAAGTATACAACACTAATGCTGAGAAGGACTTTACAGAGGAATTCGAGGCTGATTACGAGGCTAATTATGAGACTTGCCTTTGTGGTCATCATCCTATAGCTGAGGTTTTCGTCTTGCGTAACAGATCAACTGGCGAGGAGATTAAAGTAGGAAACATCTGTATCCGACATTTCGATGGAGGGGACAAGTGGGAACACATTATAACGGATTATAAGAAAGTTAAAAAGGACATCAGTAAACGGATTTCCCAAACGTCATTAGATTTCATGCGTGACAAAAAAGTCCCAGGATTCCAGAGCTATAAATTCTACAGCAAAAGAGTCAATAGAAAAATCACAACTCTTTCAGATGCTGAACTCTCCACAATTAAAAAGGTAAATCAGTTATTCATCTCCTTTATTGAGAGGACTGCAAAAGACTTGCCTAAGGTTGCTCCCCGCCACGAATGGGCATACAACGGCATTACGTTTAATAGCCGAATGGCCGCCCAGTGGGCAGTGTACTTTGATGTGGTCGGGATAGAGTACGAATATCACGGAAAGGGAATTCCTGACTTTTGGCTCCCTCAGGTCGAAATGTACGCCAGTGTGAAAGGTGAGGATTTTGACGAAGGGGAAATTTATTCCATAGACGGTTATGTACGTGAAACTTCATGCCCTGTTTTAATGCTTGTTGGGAGCCCTAATTATGGCTCATATGATGCAAGATTAAATATGGATATGGAAGACAATCATATCTTTACTCTTGATTTCGTGCTTAATGGTTTTCATGGGTATTTGTGGAATGAGGGGAGGTTCTTTAATATGGCTGAATTTTCGCACCCTCCATGCGAAGAGAATAAGGAGGACTTTCTCGGCTGGTTTGATGATGGCAAAACGGAGGATGCAATTAACAAAGCCAGATACTACAGATTTGGATAACTGGATAAGGGGATACTCTCCCCTTGCTTTTCTTCAATTTAATTTCTTTTGAATGTGCCAGCCCTGCTCCTTACGCATGCGTGCAACTTCCTAAAGATTCAAAAAAGTAGGAGAGGGAGCGTCTGGCAGGGACTATTTTTAGGCACTCCTAAACCTAAATAATCAAAATCAAGAAACAATTCTATCCATGTTTCCTTCTACTATGTCTCCTTTTCTTCATTTATTTTTTATACATTAGCCTTTATAGAATTCTACAAAGGTGATTAATATCGCTAGAAAAACGAAATTAACTGAGGATTTATTTCCTACTATTTCAGAGTGCATAGAATTGGGAATGTCGTATGCCGCTACAGCAGGAGCAATAAACGTAACTCCCGAATCGTTTAATAACTGGATGAATTGGGGAAAATCAGGAGAGAAAGAGCCTATCTATTGCAGGTTCTATGCTCTTGTAAGAGAAAGTGAAAGCAGGCTCATGTTTAATTGCTTGACCAAATTGAAAAAGGTTAATGACACAGGGATGAATCCACAGTCTATTCAGTGGCTACTGGAAAGACGTTTTCCTGAGAACTTTGGAAAGAAGAACTCAGTAGACGTTAATGCTGTTACCGAAAGCAGGAACCTTAATCTCAACGTCAATGCAACTCCTCAGACATGGGATGAAAAACAGCAACTGAGAAACGATATTGCAAACCTTCTTGGAAAAATCAGAGGCGAGAATCCAGCAGACATCGAGCCAACATTAAAAGCCCCTCCAGGATATCTCTCATCGGGCAGGTAATTTCTCTCAGGAAGCTTCTCTTCCCTCCAGGATAGTTGTCTTAATTCCAGGAATTCTTTCTGCCTTCTAGCAGTTCACCCAGGATAATAGGACAGCATTATCCTGCCTAACTTCCTTAACTGGATTTCCAGTTATCCTTTTTTATCCAACACTTTTTAACGCAAGATCCTTGCTGAATAGTCTTGCTGATGGTGATTCTATTTTAAAAACTCTAAAAAGTGCGACTAAAGTGCTATTATAAAATCTCAGTTTTTGAGTTTATTTTGCGTTTATAAACGCTATCAGTAATTTAAAAACTGCACTTTTAGCGTTATTCGGTGTTTATGACGCAGGTGTTGTTGCAGATGCATGCCATACCATACAGCAATGGGAGTAGTTGACAGTGGAGATGTCGTAGTTGACAGTGGAGATGTCGTAGTTGACAGTGGAGATGTCGTAGTTGTTGCGAGTAGCAGTCTAGGTTGCACACTCAGAGGTAATGCTCAAAAGCTCCTGACAGCCAAGGAGAAGCCCACAGAGAAGAGAAAAGAAGAGAAATGTACTGACCTTAAAGCCTGTTTGGGAGGGACTTCCCAGGGCTTTATAACTATCTATGTTTTAAAAACGGAATTTCCTTTTTTCAATTTTTAGTCAAAAACGATACGATCAGAGTCTAATGTTGAGCTCGGTGAAAAGCTCTTCATTCGTTTTCTGGTTTGTGATCTGTTCGGAGGACTCAGAAGCTTCCAAAGCTAATCTAAGCTCTTTAACTGCCATTTCTAGGTTATCGAGTAATAGTTTCATGTCGGACATATTTTTACCTCTATAGAGTTTATAATAGGTTAAAATAAGTCACAATGCCCGAAGTTAAAAAGATTATCCATCATTGCTGTATGGGGTGAGAAAAGAGTAATAGGAGAATAAGTTGGACATGCTTTGGAGCAGAAAGAGTTTGCGTCTCTCTTCCCACTCCAAAACTGAGGTGAAAATGACGTTTTGCGTCAGTCACATGGATGAGAAAAGCATGGGAACCCAACCCCATGCTGGATTTGATGACAAAATTTATTGTCAGATCGCCAGGGAATGCAGGTGGAAATAGGAGCGAGAAAGCATAGTACACCTGCATTCCCTTATGATGATGTTGGTAAGAAGCAATTGAGGGAGCCAGTGAAGCTCCCCTCAGTGAACCAGTTAAAGCCGGTGAAGGCTTCGATGATACCGTTTTTCAGAGCCTCGATAGCACAGGAAGAAAGTTGTAGGACACTCGACCTGAGATTGTTCTCTGATTAATTATAATTGGGTTTAGATATATAAGGCTTGCTTAACTTCCCCAGTCTGTTGATTTCATCATGGAGACAACTTTCATTTAATTGATTTTCGTTTTCGATATCAAGAGAATTTTAGTCTATTTTTGAATTAATAAATCTAGCTTGTTTTGATTGAGATCACTGGATTTCCAGTTAAGGACAGTTTGCTTTTTAATCTGTGAACATTTACTGGATGTTATACAGCAATCATTGCTTAAAAAATGTGAGGAATTGAAAAACATGTATGATGAAGTAACACATGATTGTATTTGTGGAAAATGTGGCCACCAGTGGAGAAGCAGAGGCGACAAGCCGCCAGCCGTTTGTGCTTCCTGCACTTCAAGGCTTTGGAACGACACGAACAGAACCTTCGATTGCATTATAGCAAGGTCATGCGGAGCAGATCCTTCAGGGGAAGATAGGAATCAATTCTGCATTCTTGAGTTCATTGACAACCCCACCGTCACCAGCGAGGATATATTTTTCATTACCAGACCTGACCTGAATGAATACCTGATGAACAAGAGGTATCCGGTAGGCAGTGCAGTCCTTTTCGTTGGTGACTTCGAGATTGACTCTGGCAACAAGAACCTGATCATCCACAAGATGAAATTAATCTACTGCACAGAACCAGGATTTAATTTCTACACTTCAGGAGTCAGTTGCCTTTACAATATCAAGTCCTTCTATGAAAATCAAAAAGCTATGAAACGTTACCAAGAAGAGCAGGAACGCAAAGCAAAGGAAGCTGAATTGAAGCAGAGAGAATTGCTGGAAAGTCAGAAGAAGATCCTTTCCGAAGAGCAGAAAATGCTGGATATGAAGAAGCAGTGGCTAGCAGAAATGGAACAGGGGAAACAATGATAACATCTGTGCCTATCCCGATTATAGAAGATGATTTTAGCAGAGTAGTGAAAAACCCTCAACTCAAAATGTCTAAGCTAACTCTGAAGTATCTGTATGATAAAAAGCTGATCACTCGAAGGCAATTCGTATTTTATATGTGGGCGCGGAAATGTCCGGATTGCAGAATATCACTTGCTGAAAGGTTTGTTGTCCCTACGGTAAACAATATCTTAATATCGCATTACTTAGACTCTTAACAGTCTAAAGACCTTGATTTTTTTGTTGTTATATAGGCCTGAAATTCTGATACGATATTTCATGGCGACAG
>CAZLNG010000243.1:0-4270 GCA_964560735.1 uncultured Methanosarcinales archaeon
ACCAAATTTGGTACAACGGGAAAAAATGAAATTTCACTATTGAAATCCTTAGTGGGGCACTCTTGGAGCCGCCATGTCAAAGTAATGATACAAGATCTCGTTTAGGGACCTTCTATATTTATGATCCAGTCTACCTGGCCGGTTTAAATCAGTAACCTGCGGAAGGAATTGATGCCTATTACATTCATCTTCATTATGCAAAAAGGGAACTTAAGAAAAATATTTATTACTTTGACCCAATTATAACAGTTGTAATCTAAAAAGAGTTGTGGTATTAGATGAATTATATAAGAAAAATTTGTCCCAAATGCAGAAATGAATTTGTTGTTCTGAAAAAAGTAGAAGAGAAGGCAGTTTATTGCACGTTGGAGTGTCTTTTAGAATCTCATAATGAGTCCAAAGAGAAAGAAGTTTCTGCTTTAATGCCTGTATAAAAGTTATTAACGAAAAAAGAGTGGGAAAGAAATATTTTGTCAGTAATCTTCTGGAAAAAGCATCTCTTCATGTCTCTACTTTCTTAATTAAATAAGAAAGCAAAATTCCGGTAGTAAATGATGCGATCATTATTAAATTAAATCCAAATTTTGAGCCCATTAGTCCATTGACCGTAATCGCTGGAATAAATATAACGGACGTTATAACTAGAGGTCCAATTACTGGATCTTTTATTATGTCTATTGTACTCATCGGTTCCATTTTTCCCCTCTATTGACAGTAGTAGGTTAACATATAAAATATTATCTCACAGTTTCATTACATGTCTGTTTAAAGACGCACGAAAGACAAGAGGGTAAGTAGGCTTTTAGCTCGTGATTGCTCTTATTTCAACCCCAAACATTTTGACCATGTTTAACACCAGAAATCTCGATGCCATTATACTTAACAGGACAACCACTTCAATTTCCTTTTTACTTTTTTATCCCAGCTGCTTTACATCTGGATGGAAATCTGTGATAACTATTTTGTGACACTATCCCTGAAGCACAACTAACCACGCACATATACTTAGGAATAAAGAAAATTTAATTTCAAATCTTTAAGCGCTAATATCGTTCTGATATTTGAGAAAAAATGGAATCATAGAGCTATTCCCAAAATGAAAATTTGAAGTTATTTTTCAATCATTCCTAAGTAACAATCGTGAGAAAACTTAGATGTTATTTTTACCCAAAAATATAATAAAATTCATGATCTAGATCAATAAACTAAGTATAAAACTTACTATTTCGCAGTTGAGTTTTCACATCCTCTTATCTCACAGTTCTTCAACTACTATCTCTTCTTCAGGAATTGCATTTCCAAGCAAATCCTCGAGATTTGCCACCTCGAAATCAAACTCCTGGATTTCCGCCTGTGTAAGTCCCATTTCCAGATCTTCAGCTGGTGCACCATTCTGCATCTCAGCAACGTCCGGATTTATTCCTGATTTTTTTACCTCAGATGTACTGTCCCCGACACAACCAGATCCTGCAAGCCAGACGATTAGAACTGACAGTACGAGTAGGTGAGCGAATTTGACCATTATCTGCCTCCTCAATTATGTAATTCTTCAGTTAGGTTTCCAGTGCTATTGTTTCTACCTGTTGCATTTTCAGTACTGTTAAACGCAGTTTTCTGGCTGCCTTCAACTCCAGTTTCGTTACATTTTTCAGTCTCGTACTCTTTAAGCTCGTCGAGGATTTGTCTAATTACATCGTTTGCTTTATTGATGTCACTGAGAGATTGACGAAGATAATTGTTTGCCTGTTCCATATCTTCCCTGGTGATGTTTTCACCACTGTAAATGGAATCTGCCGCTTCTTTATTCTCTTGCGCTGAGTTTATATGGGAATCATAAATGGCAAGTTCGGCCTCAAGATCAGTGGTATTAACGTCGGTTTTGTTCAGGTTCTCAACTTTTGCTCCGAGTTTCTCAGAGAGGTTTTCGGATTTCTCAAGAAACTCTCCTACTTTCTCACTGACAATATGGCCTGCACCTTCAATGCTGGTTTTCTCGGCATTATTCCATAATCCACGCACGGACCTGACTATGATCACAAGTTCTTCCTGGGTTGATGCATTTGCAACCTGCCCCTTTTCAACTTCAAGCAATCTAATTTTTTCATCTATGGCAATGATTTTTTCTTTCGTCCCATTCCCATTCGAGTATGCCATATTGTCCTTTACATTTGAAAGGTGAGATATCATATAGTTAATACTTGAGTCAAGGTAGAGCTTTGTAGCATTTAAAGCCTCTTCAGAATTAGGGTCAAGTTTTCCTGCCCTAACAAGATTCCTGATCTTAAGAAAGTCTCCTTTTGCTTCTTTGTATTCTTGCTTATGAGATCGGACTTCTTCTTTTAACCGCTTTTTTTCCTGTTTATAGTCAGAAGCTTTGTTACGATCTTTAGCGCTGATATTGTTCTGAAGCTCCTCCTTATAGGATACAGAGTCATTAAAGTCACCTGCTTCATCAGTTTTATTATTAGATGAATTACGGACATCTTCGCGCATAACCTGATCTTGATTACCTTTTCCATGTTCAGGATAATCTTTGGCCGCGAAGGAGACTCCTGGCAGTAAACTGAGTAATGTCAACAAAACCGTAAGGTAAGCCAGAAATCGAAAAATTCTTGATTTTTTCATCTGACTGCCTCCATTTAAAATTTATTATACTGTTGTATAGAATAAGGTAAATATAAACGTTCTTTTCGGAGAGTCTATCGGCTATATCCTTCTGAACGTAATAGTTGACAGTGAGCATTATCACATGAGAATAGCTCTAACGACCGTAGGCTCTGAACCTGACCTTATTGCTAACTTCATTGCTTATAGAATCCCAAAATCACATTCTAATAGCTTAGGAATGGTTGAAAAATAACTTCAAGTTTTCACTTTAGGGATGGCTCATAATTCCATTTCTGAATAATCATCAAAGACTATTCTGTACATAAATCTTGAAATTATATTTTCGTCATTCCTTAGAAGCTAATCTAAACGGCCAGGGCTATTGCTCCTAGCCAGATGGAACAAATATATTCCGGAGGCTCCAACTCAACTAAAACGAGTAAAAGAGTACTTTAGTCACTGGTTTTTCATTTCCTTCCTTTCCCTAATTCTTTCCATAGTTCCCGTATTTCCAAATCTTCTCTATTATATTCTTCTTCTAATTGTTTCAGTTCCTCTTCTGTCATATTTTTATATCATCCCTACGTCTGTTTATCCAATTATTCTCCTTCGTCCAATTCTAAATATTCGAAATTTTTTCATATGATATACTTGTTAACATACTATATTTATTTTTTCTGTAGTCATTTGTCAGGTCATGCCCCATTAGCTGATTAATATTTCATTTTTTAAAAAACTGGTAGGGCAGGCTTAGAATCTCTATAGGTTCGGTATTGTAGTGGAACGGCCAGGAACCAAGCATAGCTTCTTTTTTCCTTCCACACGCTAACCACGCACATATGCCTAGAAGCCACGTACAACAGCCTGGGCTATCGCTTAAGATAAGGATAATTTAGAACCTTGCCTGTTGAAGGACCGGCTATACAAAAAGATAGAATATCTAAACGAGAATTCCGGAGAGGTTTGCTTATCCATAATAGTGATTCCCAAAAAGGGTTGTCAGTCACTATGGAGCTGAACCTTTTGAAAGATCACTTTAAAGGCGTGAGAGACACCTGTTTGCTGATCACTTTCAGCTTCTTGATTGCTGAAATGGTTGCCTGAGATTCTTTGTAAATCTTGTTTTCATAATAATGTATAATCTCATCAACCGGAACCGTAAGAGAATAAACATTTATCGGCCGCCCCATTCCCAGATTTTTTTTCGAACGCACACTGACCCAGGAATGATCGCACATTAACTTCATTGCAAGACAGACTTCGGGTTGCCTTAGTCCTGTACTTATTTCAATTTCCCGGGATGAAGCTTCGTCTACATTCATAAGATATGCCATGGTTGTAGCGGCATTTCTTGACATTCCAAGATCACTTAACGCTTTAATAAAAATATGATCATTTTCGTCCAACATTTTTACTTCTAAGTCCTTCACGATAACCCTCGATATTTCTATTTTTAGAGACAGTTTGTCAGTTCAATAATTCTTATATATAGGACTTACGCGGTTGAACTGAGAAATCATTAGCATTAAACCTCCAACTGTCTAAAACACTAATTTTATCACACCGTCTGTTGCATTTGATTTTGTACTCCAAGTGCGTAAGTCCTAATATAATTACTCATTAAAGTTTATAATACATTATAAATCTTTTTATAATGTATTTG
>CAZLNG010000244.1:0-4225 GCA_964560735.1 uncultured Methanosarcinales archaeon
GGATCTTTACAGGACTTGCTGCAATCTACACAGGTCTTGGTCAGGTACTAAATGAGGCGTATGGAAAGAAAATAGTTCCGTTGTAATAATTATAGTCTATTATTTTTGGGCTTTATTGCCCTTTATTTTTGATTTTCATAGTTACCTGTCAGAGTTTACAGCAGAATCTATTATTTCCTTCCTCTTATGAGTTTTTTGTGCGTTTATATGCTGTTTTTAGGGTAAGAGCTTTTAGTGTAACAATTGCTTGAAAGCCAGTCTGTATGTTAATTGCGTCGGAAGATTTCTTAGTTAAAATTCGGTTTTATTACCAGCTTCCACTCTTTTAAAGATCTCCATTACAACAATAGTAATATCAGCGATTATGAAAAGGCTGAACCACCTTTCAAGTGAAACCGGACTTATGCCCAGAAGCTCCTGCATTAAAGGTATATGCATGGAAAGAATATGCAGTCCCTGCATCAGGATAACTCCAATGACTAACAAATAATTGTTTCTTAATGGTACTCTAAATACGGAGCGGTACTCAGAGCGGCAGTTAAACACATGGAAGTTTTCGAAAAGTACCATCAAAAGTAGCAGGAGATTGCGTGCTTCTACTTCCCCGTATCCACTGCTGGAAAACCATGCCCAGACTGCAAAAGCTACCACACCTATGGTTATCCCTGAGATCAATGTCTGCTTAATCATGAGATTATTGAATATTCCCTCTTCTGGTCTTCTCGGCTTTTTACGCATTGTTTCAGGTTCTCCGGCTTCGAAAGCCAGAGCTACTCCCTGGATTCCGTTTGTAACCAGGTTAAGCCATAGGAGCTGTACTGCGAGCAACGGTATTGGCAGTCCCACAATTAGTGCCAGTATGAAAAGAACTACCTCTGCAAGCCCGGTTGAGATCAGAAGATAGGTAACCTTTCTAATATTATCATATGCAACTCTTCCTTCCTCAACTCCTGCAACAATTGAAGAAAATGTATCATCAGTTACTATCATAGATGCCGTATCTTTCGCTACATCCGTTCCCGAACCCATAGCTACACCGATATTTGCCCTCCTGAGTGCCGGGGCATCATTAACCCCGTCCCCTGTAACAGCAACGAAGTGCCCCCTTCTTACAAGTGCATCAACAATCTCCATTTTTTGCATTGGGGTAACTCTTGCGAAAACTCTTAATTTTTCAAGGGTAGCGATAAAATCAGGAGTCTCTGGATCCCCAAGTTCTTCCATCTGCCTGCCAGTAATCATCTCTTCCATTGAATTGGCAATACCAAGCTCACTGGCAATTGCGAGTGCAGTCCTGGGATGGTCTCCTGTTATCATTACCACATCAATTCCAGCATTTTTACATGTTTCTACCGCTTCATTAACGTCGGGCCTTAAAGGATCTATGAATCCTGTAATGCCTAAAAATGTAAGTTCTGGCCTGACAGATTCAAGGCCGGGATCATCGCCTACTTCTTCCGGAAAGCCATCAGCGACTACTAGTACACGATAACCCCTTTCCATTAAAGAATTCAGTTCCTTATAGAGAGCATCAGGATCAATTCGGGTCTCTCCTTCGAAAGTATTCATTTTTGTACAATACGGAAGGACAGCTTCCATAGCTCCTTTGACAGCTAGCCTGAGAGAACCATCTTCTTTTTCCCTGTAGTATACCGCAGAGTACATTCTCTCGGATTCGAAGGGTACCTCAGCAATTATCTTTACATTCTCTCTAACTTCACGCGGATTGATTCCCAGCTTAAATGCAAGCGCAAGGAAAGCAACATCTATAGCATCTCCGTAGTGTACCCACTCTCCATTTTCCTGAAATAGAGCTCCTTCGTTGCATATAGCAGCCGCCAGCGCAAGCCTTTGAAGTTCTACCGTCTCTTCTGTGCCAGAAGGGTCTTTATTTTTTCTCCTGACTTTACCTACGGGGATATAACCCTCTCCTGAAACTTCAAAACTATCCCCATGAGGTAGCAAAACTATTTTCGCAGTCTGCTGATTGACAGTTAAAGTCCCTGTTTTGTCAGTTGCTATTGTAGTGCAGCTCCCAAGGCTTTCTACTGCAGAGAGTCTGCGAACTATCACGTTTCTTTTTGCCATTCTGGTGGATGCAATCGAGAGCGCAATTGTTACCCCGACTGGCAACCCTTCAGGAATGGCTGATACTATAAGGGCTATTGCAAGGAAGAAAACCTCTATAGGTGCGACACCCTGTGCGAGGGCAATTGCACTCATCACAAGACTTGCCGCAATAACAAGGATTCCTGTTTTTTGGGCAAAATCCTCCATCCTTATGAGAAGAGGTGGCTTTGCAGCTTCCGCCTCTGTGACCGCACGTGCAATCATACCAACTTCAGTTCGGTTGCCGGTTGCAGTCACGACCCCGCAGCCGCGCCCTGTAATTACAGTACTCCCGGCATACGTTATATTGTACCGGTCACTTACAGGTGTATCCTTCTTCAGAACACCTGAACTTTTCTGAACAGCAGTGGATTCTCCTGTAAGCAGTGATTCGTCAATGGTAAGGTTTGTGGCATAAAGAATTCGAAGATCGGCAGGAATACGGTTTCCGGATTCGAGCAAGACAATGTCTCCGGGAACTATTTCTTCAGCTGGGACTTTTAGCTCGGTTTTTTCTCTTCTAACTCTAGCCATTATTTTTAAGATTGTCTGGAGTTGTGATGCACTCTGTTCCGCTTTCCATTCCTGAAGAGTGCCAATTACTGCATTGATCACCACTACGAGGAAAATGAATGCAGCATCCTTGATATCATCCAGAAGAATCGAGATAATCCCTGCTATGAGAAGAATATAAATTAGAGGGCTTTTGAACTGGTGAAGGACTATTTCTGCCACTCCAGGAGTTTTTCTCGTCGGAAGGGTATTTCTTCCATATTCCTCCAGCCTTAAAGCTGCTTCCTCAGGCGCCAGACCTTCGGAGGAGGTAACAAGTTTTTTGAAGATTTCTCCAGTTTGCAGGGTATGCCATGCAGTAGTACTTGCCGCGACATCTCCTGAAGAGTTGAAATCCTCCAGAGGTTTTCTTGAGGAACTATAATTTCTCCTTTCTTCCGAATCAGGTTCTTTACTATCCCCTTCAGGAATGCTTGGGTCTTTTTGGAACATACATACCCCTTTTCCAATATCTCCTTTCCCAAGGTCTTACCTGCAAATCCGACTTTTCTTTTTTGCTGCCTGATCCCTTCTTTGGAGGCCTTCAGCGTACATCCATGCAGGGAAAATAGTTTCCATATCAAGCAACATTTCCAGAGATTATTTTTCTCAGATATAGCTAAGCTGATTAGTCTGTCTCTGGATATGTGGGTTCAAATTCCTTATTCAGGGCAGAAGTACCATATGAAGTAGAGCACATTTACAATTAGCTGAGCACACTCACAGTTAATCCCCCTTCGCTACATGGATTGCTTATTATATAAACTCACTTTGATAATCGGAGATTCTATAATGTAATAATTAAAGTAATATTCTAAATTGAATTCTCTTCCTTATTCACTCAGTAACAAATAAGGAGAGAGAAATCAAACCTGAAAGCAATGGGCGCAAGAGAGGAAGGTATTGAAAAAAATCTGTCAGGAAACCCTGTAATACCAAGAATCATTCCCACAACTGTCACTGCAATTATTACCCAGAGAATTGCTCCCCTGACTTGTAAGCCTTCAGTACTATCATAAGGGTAAAGCCAGGTATAGAAAGAAGTACTGTTGTTTCCCTGAGATTTCCAAGAGTTACGAAGATATTGGGGTCCTGGACGATAATCTTTGATCCCGTAAGCCTGATAAAAGCAATAAAAAAGCCGATTCCTGCACTTTTTGCAATCTTAGGTTTTTTGAGTTTCATTGACTACGGTCTCTCTGAACTTCGTCAGGGTCAGAAGGACAAAAATTATCCCCTTGATAAGGACTACAGTAAGGTCGACCTGCCAGCTTATGTTCATGCTTAGAGCTACGGTAAATGCAAAAAAGGCATTCCGGCCCATTCCGGGAGCAAGGGCAAATGGATAATTAGCCTATAGCTCCATGATAAGCGTTCTGACTGCTGCTGAGAGACAGGTTGCAACCGTCACAGCTCCAAAATCCATACCTGTGCTGCTGAGGATAGTTGGGTTTACGAAAATTATGTAAGTCATTATTACAAATGTAATCAGCCCGGTAAGAGCCTCGATTTTGGGATCGTTTTTATTCTGACTTAATTTGAATAACTTTTCCAGGATTTCCAC
>CAZLNG010000245.1:0-4194 GCA_964560735.1 uncultured Methanosarcinales archaeon
TGCCAGTTTTTAGCTAGTACATCACTTACATGCTTATTTGCAATATTGTCTGGAGAGCTTGTATCGACTTCAAGAATATTATCAAGCCTGCTATGAGAAATTATAGGCCCGTCACCTGCAGCACCTGTATGCTTATGTCCTCTCGAAGGATCGAAACAGTTGGATATATCCACACCATCTACTGTGCCAGTTGTTTCGATTTTGCCGTTAACTTGGAGAGTCTCAACTTGAAGAGTCCCATTTATAGCCCCTCCGCTAATCGGCAGTGCACCAATATCTATTGCAGTCGTTCCATGTGGATTTCCAGACTTAATCGTTATGTGATCTTGCCAGCCTTTGGCCAGTGCATCGCTGATATGTTTATTTGTGGCGGTATCACTTGAGTCCGGATTGGCTGGTAGGGCCTCGTCAAGCTTGCTATGAGAAATTATAGGCCCGTCACCTGCAGCACCTGTGTGCTTATGACCGTTGGTGGGATCAAAACGGTTTTCCCTGGAGATTGTAGAAGGAATCCGGGAATCTTCAATAATACCGGTAGTGATTTTCTTGCCATCAAGTGCTGTAATTTCAGAGCCGTCACCCACAAACGCTATCGCTTTGATTATCCCGCTTACTTCCAGTTTTTCAGATGGGGAAGCTACTCCGATTCCGACTGTACCTGCTACATATACGTTCTCAAAATTCTCAGTAGAGCCGGCTTCAATACTCCTACCTGTTCCAGAGAGTGCTTCCTGGGCATTATCTTCAATATTACTGGATTCCTGGATTCGTACTTTTTCGGCGGATTCACTATTTGATGATGAAGAACCAAAATTTATTTTTTCTTTAACTGCTTCTTCTGTCATTCAATACCTCCATTTACTTTTGGGATAGTCCAGAATCAATTTACAAATTAAGATTTAAGATAACTTATTTTCAATTATTAGCACACAATTAAAGCTTAATATCAAAAAATAGCTCTTAAAATCAAAAATTTAAAAAAATTAGTAAGATTTGCCTCTGATATCAACAAAAGAGGATTAAATCTTGATTTTTGAAAAAATTAAAACTATCTGTTTTATAAAATCTTATTTTCCTTGAAGAGGTTTTTCTTCTTCCTCTAACTCTTGCCTCTGAATAATATGGGGTATCTGACACGATGGGCATGTTTCTTTATCCAGCTTTCTTTCAAACTTACCTTGCAGCGGCTCTTCTTCCTCCGGTATTTCCTGCCGCTGGACAGTCTCTATCATCTTGCTCTGAAGAGGTTTCTCCTCCTCCGGGCTTTTCTGTCTCTGAACTGGCATCTGTTGAGCTATAAAAGGGGACCTTCCGATTCCTGAGAGTAATCTCCCAACTTCCTGATTCCCAATAGTACGTTGGAGTTGTAAAATATCGGCAGATATCGGAGATTTCAGATTGATTCTGGCACGCTGGATAACAGATGAGGGATTTAATGCATAGACCTGGTTTACAGGAGGTTTCCGCCTTTGAGAATAAGTTTTCTGTCCTTTCGATTGGTGAATTTGTTGATGTTCGAGCATAATTAAACTCCCCTTGTAGATTAACGTAATATTGTATAAAATTTTGAAAACTTGGATAAGATATAATTCAGAAGCAATAAAAAATTGCATATTCTTTAATTTTTAATTTGAGAAAAGAGTCTTCGTAGCAATTATTAATTAAATCTTCAATTATTAATTAAATCTTCAATTGTTTTTTAAGTATTGAGAGCCACTCAAAGTATCGTATTTTTTAATAGTTTTGAGAAAAAAGCTTAATCAAAAGCTATAACCATCGAGAACAGAAGCACGGAAGAAACATGTTTTTCTAATTCCGTGGCTTCCGTGCTTGAGTGATTTTAAAAGATCTATTCGTTCACATATTGGAATCGATGCGATATAGGACCATTTTCCATTTTAATTGGCCTACAGTTTTTCTGTATTTTGGCCTGTCTATTCGGATATTTCTCCGATATTTCTTTCGGTTTCAATCAGTTCCTCAAGCACCTGGATAGCTCCACTTATGCGAAGCAGGGTGTCTCTCAGATTTACCTGTTTGTTTTCAAGATCAAGAAGCATATTCTGGCCTGATTCAAACTGGTCTTTGAGTTCTTTTAGACGCTGTTCTAATTGCCGTTTCATAATAAGTCCTCTTTTCTTAATAGTAGAACTTTTGCATTTTGATACAAAATAAAATACAACGAAACTGGAAGTTAAAATTTCAATTTAGAATGTTGTTAATTTATTGCTTTTTGTTTTATGTCTCAAGTGAGCAGGTCCTATTAGTAATAGAGTGTTCATTAGACACTCGATTTAACTGAAATTTTTTCAGGTTCTATTTCCAGCATCTCTACATCAGCTCTTATCGCTTTGACTTCCCAATAAAATATCTGAGATGAGTTTTTGTTGTCTATCATCTTAACAGTGAATTTGCCATCCTTAACCTTAGAAGCAGCCAGCATAGAAACTTCAGCACCTTCTTCGAACTCAGGCGTTAATAAAACAGTTCTACTTTCCTTCCGTGTTAAAGCTTCAAAATAATCAGGAAGTTTAACTGTAGCCTCGCCATCTGAAAGTTGAGCTTCCCCTCGGTAGAATACTGCAACTTCAGGACCCTCAAGCGTAGAATGAACTAAATCATGAGTATCGGGATGTAGGGGATGGTCTATTAAGAAGTTCTTTTTTCCACTTACATACAAATTATCGTATATTCTGACAACTCTTACATCTTTATTATTTTCTTTTGTTGACCGCCCGAGAATCATTAATGCGTCGAAATCCTTTGCATTCTCAATAGCAGCATATCCGTAAGTGTTTCCAACTCCTGTATGATTATGGTCTACCTTTGTAAAGTAAATATCAGAATTCCCAGCGACAATATCTCCTCTAACATCCAGCTTCCCAGCAGGTGCGTCTGTTCCTATGCCGACTTTCCCGGTAATATCCATACTTCCATTGATTTGCAGATAATCCCATAAACGGACATTTCTTCCTTTTGGAGTTCCTGCTCGCCCTAAAATCATCAATGCTCCATAATCAGCTGCATTCTCAATTGCAGCAAGACCAGCGGTATTTCCAAATCCTGAGTGATTATGGTCTACCTTTGTAAAGTAAATATCAGAATTTCCAGCGCGAATATCTCCTCTTACATCCAACTTCCCACCAGGTATATCTGTCCCGATACCTACATTGCCATCACCATTAATGTGCATCTGAACTTTAGGTACACCTCCTTTGTTTTTGAGCGCGCTTGTCAAAAATTGTATATGGGTATCCCACTCTCCTCCCCGATATGCTCGTATCTTTGCACTGCCTGCATTTACGAATTCATAAGATAGATCTTGGGAACTTTCAGGTCCTCCGGGGAAATTCGGTCCTCTAATGATTACTTTATTATTTTGATTGTTTTCGCCACTTCCAAAATATGCATTACCTCTTACATCAAGCTTGTCAGATGGATTTGTAGTCCCAATGCCGATATTACCCTGTACAAGTATGTTTCCCTCTCCTGGTTCAATATCCCACCACGTACCCGTTGTTACACCACTGCGAAGATTCACACGACGATTAAAATGAGTTCCCTTGGGGAATTCATTATTTTGGTTAATCCGCAGGAAATCGTCGTGCCCTTGAAAGGCTAATTTTCCTGAGAGTCTGATACTTCCGTTTACATCAAGCTTATCTTTTGGATCTAATGTCCCGATGCCGACACTACCTTCGATTCCAAGGTTTCCTTTAACTTGAAGAATCCCATTTATAGTCCCTCCAGTAATTGGCAGGGCTCCAACATTTGTTGCAGTCGTTCCATGTGGATTTCCAGACTTAATTGTTATGTGGTCTTGCCAGCCTTTAGCTAATGCATCGCTGACATGTTTGGTTGAAGTTGTATCAGTTGACCCCGTGTTGGCTGGAATAATATCACCAAGATTGCTGTGAGATATTTTCGGCCCGTCACCTGCAGCACCTGTATGCTTATGTCCCCTCGAAGGATCGAAACAATTGGATATATCCACACCGTCTACAGTGTCAGTTGTTTCGATTTTGCCGTTAACTTGAAGAATCCCGTTTATAGTCCCTCCGCCAATCGGCAGTGCGCCAATATCTATTGCAGTCGTTCCATGTGGATTTCCAGACCTAATCATTATGTGATCTTGCCAGCCTTTGGCCAGTGCATCGCTGATATGTTTATTTGTGGCGGTATCACTTGAGTCCG
>CAZLNG010000246.1:0-4180 GCA_964560735.1 uncultured Methanosarcinales archaeon
AAAATCGTGCTTGGGGATCTCCACGGGGTTTCGAATGTGGTATTCAGGATGCCGGAAGACGTTGATTTTCATGAAGAATTGACAGCTTCCCTCGTGGGAATTGCCCTCTCCCAGCCTGACCGCTACACTCTCGAAGCCCTTATTAAGAAAGCAAGAAGAAATCCCGCCATCCGAAAATCAGGGGCAATCGGAACTTTCACAGGCATTGTCCGCGAAATCGCTGACGACGAAAAAACAAGCAAACTCGAATTTGAAAAATACGAACCCGAAGCCTCAAAAGTTCTGGATAAAATCAGGGAAGATCTCAAGCAAAAAGAAGGCATCCTTGAAGTTCTCCTCCACCACAAAACAGGCGTCATCAACGCCGGAGAAGACATAGTCTACATTGTTATCGCATCCGCCCACCGGACAGAACTTTTCCCAGCCCTCAGCGAAGCCATAGAGCGTATAAAAGCCGAAGCTCCTATCTGGAAAAAGGAATTCACCGAAAAAGAAGAATTCTGGGTCCATGACAAAGAATAAGCAAGAATAATAAAAGCGAAAAAAAAGAACAGCCCCGGATGCGGTTAAATGAACGAAAAAACAGAGTTAGCAGAGCTTAAAGAAAGGGAACCTGGAAAATCCGGGGAAAGGCAAACAGGGCTTAGATCTGCCGTTGTTCTGGCGGGAGGCAAGGGGACACGGATGGGCATGGTCGAAAAAGCCCTTCTCGAATTTGAAGGAAAAACAATCATTGAGCGCCTGCTGGAAAGCCTTTTTCGGGTTGTGGACGAAGTAATCCTCTCGGTTCGGGACAGCGCCCAGAAAGAAAAATTCATGCCGTTACTTGAAAAATTCCCTGCCCGTGAAATCCGCTTCTGTTTTGATACGTTAGAAGATGCAGGTCCCCTCGAAGGCATCCGAGCAGGGCT
Organism: uncultured Methanosarcinales archaeon; assembly: GCA_964560735.1. Classification (GTDB taxonomy): domain Archaea; phylum Halobacteriota; class Methanosarcinia; order Methanosarcinales; family Methanosarcinaceae; genus Methanosarcina. Next base: position 912 of record CAZLNG010000246.1, read on the forward strand.
TATTGAATCCAGATCAGAATACTCTTTCGTCTGTGCAGGGGATATGCCCTTTGTTAATTCTAAGGTTGTAGCCCTTCTGTTTGACAAAGCAAGCGGTCACGATGCTGCTCTCCCAAGATGGGATGAAAGAATGTTTGAGCCTCTGCATGCAGTTTATTCCAAAAAGCTGATTCTTCAAATCGAAAAGGCCTTTGAGAAAGGAAAAAGGTCTGTACTTGCACCGGTCTTTGAAATGAAGGATGTTGTGCTTGTTGAGATTCCGGAAATTCGGAAAATTGATCCCGAATTAAGGACTTTTGTTAATATCAATACTGTTGAGGATATTGAGAGTATTATTGGATCTGCTGTGGAGAAAGAGAACGTGTAATAAAATCCGATTAGTTGTGGTTGATTTTTTTTAAGTGCCAAAATATCAAACATTCTCTTGTAGTTTCTGCCTTGCATTTCGTGAGGCTTTTCCTTTCCGATGTTTTAAAATCGAAAGGTATTTAGACAACAGCACCTTCTATTTTTAAAATCAGTTGTCATCTTATGTACAACTTAGATGGTGGTTTTAACGAATTATTAAATTTTTGATTATCTTTTAAGGGCAGTGAGGCATGGATTCTACATGGTACTTGATGAGATCAAAGATCTGATTAAAGAAGCTAAAGGAAGTGATGTGACTACATTGGATCTTTCGTTCAAAAGATTAACTTTCTTACCTTCTGAAATAAGTGAGTTGAAAAACCTTACTCAACTCAACATCTCTGGAAATCAACTGATTTCATTACCTTCTGAAGTAAGTATGTTAAAAAACCTTACTCAACTCAACATCTCTGGAAATTTACTAACTTCATTTCCTTCTGAATTAAGTAAGTTGAAAAACCTTACTCAACTCAACATTTCTGCAAATCGACTTACTTCGCTGTCGCTGGAAATAAGCGAGTTGAAAAATCTTACTCAACTCAACGTTTCTATAAATCAACTTACTTCTCTGCCACCGGAAATTAGTGAGTTGAAAAACCTTGCTCAATTCAATATTTCTGCAAATCAACTTACTTCGCTGCCGCCGGAAATTTCTAAACTGAAAAATCTTACTCAACTCAACGTTTCTGCAAATCAACTTACTTTCTTACCTTCTGAAATAAGTGAGTTGAAAAACCTTACTCACCTCTACATCTCTGGAAATCTACTGACTTCACTGCCACCGGAAATTTCTAAACTGAAAAATCTTACGGAAATTGATATATCTAGAAATAAGCTTCCTTTTTTGTCCCGGGAAGTTTTGGAACTGATTTTGGAATTGGGTCTGGAAATATGTCTTGATATTAGATGGGGAAATAGGCAAAATTCCAATATAATTTTCGTTAAAGAAAATCTTTTTTTACCTCCTCCCATAGAGATTGCAAGAAAGGGTAGAGAAGATGTTATCAACTACTTCAAAGCGTTAGAAGATAGAGGAGAGCCATTAAATGAAGTAAAAGTTTTGCTGGTTGGCGATGGAGGTGCAGGTAAAACCTCACTGGTGAAGAGACTTCTAGATGAAGGTTTTGACGGAAATGAGCATCAGACACAAGGGATTAATATTAAAAAGTGGAGATTCGAAGACGAAGGTAATGAATTTAAAGTTAATTTCTGGGACTTTGGCGGGCAGGAAATAATGCATGCTACTCATCAGTTTTTCCTTTCCAAAAGGAGCCTTTACATTTTGGTTGTAGATTCTAGAAAGGATGAAAAAGCCGAGTACTGGCTCAAGCATATTAGGAGTTTTGGAGGGGATTCACCGGTACTCATTGTTCTAAATAAAATTGATGAAAATCCTTCGTTTGAATTGAACAGGAAATTTTTGCAGGAGAAGTATCCTTCAATAAAAGGGTTCTTTCGAATTTCATGTAAAGAAAAAATGGGAGTTGAGGACTTTTCCACAGAACTAAAAAAAGAGCTCTCAAAAATCGAACACATGCAAATAGAATGGGCTAAACGTTGGTTCAAAGTGAAAACCAGATTAGAGAAAATGAGTTGCGATTTTATTACTTATAAAGAATATCAGAATATGTGTCTGGAAGAAAATATTGACGATAAGTCCTCTCAAGATACCCTTGTTGATTTTCTTAATGATCTGGGAATTATTATACATTTTAAGGATATTTCATTGTTTGATACTCAAGTGCTTGAACCAAGATGGATTACTGAAGGTGTATATAAGATTATAAATTCAAAAACTCTGGCGGAGAAAAAAGGAGTCCTTCTATTCAATATGCTGGATGAAATTCTCTATCAGAAAAAAGAAGGCGATTATTATTATCCTCCTGAGCGCTATAATTTTATTATCAATTTAATGAAAAAATTCGAGCTATGTTATGCAATCAATGAGGAAACTGTGCTCCTCCCGGACCTACTAGAAGTTTCTGAGCCGAACTTTTATTTTTATTTTAATGACGCCCTGAAGTTTTTTATTGAATACGATTTTCTTCCGCGTTCAGTTATGCCTCGTTTTATAGTGAAAATGAACAAGGATATACAAAATGATTTGCAGTGGAGGACAGGTGTAGTTCTAGAAAACAAGGGCTATAACTCTCGTGCTGTTATTAAATCTGATAACGAGGCGAAGAGAATTTACATTTATGTAAATGGTGGTCAGAAACGCGACTATTTTTCAAGTATACTGTTCAACCTGCGGGAAATAAATAACAGCTTCGAAAAGTTAAAAGCTGTCGAGAAAATTCCCATTTCGAATGAATCTGAAATATCTGTCAGATACCTTTCTAATGAACCCGAAATATCTGTCAGATCCCTTTTTGATGAACCTGAAATATCTGTCAGATACGATCATCTAGTTACGCTGGAAAAAATGAATATAGACTCTTTCGTACCGGAGGGGTTAACAAAGCCATATAGTGTGAGTGAATTACTTGGAGCAGTAAAGATTGGGAGAACAGAGCGCGAATTGCTTGAAGATATTTTACATATTCTGGAAAAGAGGAACGGGGGAGAAAAGCTTGATGAAATTGTTCGAGTTTTAAGAGAAATGGCTGACGAATCTGACGACGAGAAAAGCTTAGAAGAAAAAATAAATAAAATTCTCGTACTCCAACCAACTATCGGAGGATTCGGATTTAATTTTAATGAGGCGATCAAACTTTATTTCAAACGGAAAAGAAAGAACAAGTAAGGATTTTGCTTTTAAAAAAGCTATCCTTTTTGAACTTTTTTACTTTATGCTGATTTTAAGTTATTCTTCCTTCCCAACATCCTTCATCTCAAACTTCACATTTCTTTTCTTAAGC
>CAZLNG010000247.1:0-4179 GCA_964560735.1 uncultured Methanosarcinales archaeon
AAAAACTAGATTCCAATAACACAAAAACGGATTCCAATAACATAAAAAACAGATTCCGAATTAAAAAATAATTCGGAGATCCTTTAAAAATTAAAAAATTGTTTTTTACAATGAAAGCAACCTGGTCTCATTGTACAGGTTTGCAAAGTCGGATGTGATCTCCAGTTTGGTAAGGTTCCCTGAGGTACTTACATTATAGGCCACTCCGCGTTCGCTTGAATTTGCCTGATATGTTGTAATATTTTTCGTTACTGTGGGTTCCGGGTTTATGAAAATGTACGTCTGCGTGTAACTGCCATCATCCAGTTTTTTGAGATCCGTATAATACTGATCAGCCGGAAGATTTGCGGTAATATTGGTTTTTGCTATCACTTCCTGGAAAATCACATTAGCCGGATTCGCCTGGCTAAGAATCTGGTTGTATTCAGTGCAAGCTGTTGCGTTTCCTTCCAGTACATCAATAACATCCTGGACGCTCTGGCGAGGCCCAAGAATGACAGGATTTCCAACTACGTTCCATATATCATAGGTATTGTTTGTCCTTGCAAGAAGGTTGTAACCGTCATATGGTACTGCACCCCAGGGCAACAGGATCTTCTGTTCCGGGATCTGATGCAGTTCGAACCCACTTCCATCAGCGTATCCTGTGCTGTAGCGTTTCGTAACATCAGCACCATAGATTGACTTCATCATACTCTTGTTTCCAAAAGCCATCTCCATAGGTGTTCCCGTAGTTCTTTGCAGATCTACATACATTGCACTCTTAACTCCTTCAGGAGACATATTCAGCCCATCGGCTATGGAATTGAACTGGTGATAAACTTGCTTCCCCGGAATCTGGGAAAAGAGTATTGTGGAATTATCCCCCGCTTCAGGAGTAGAGACATTCTCATCATTGTCACTTTTTGAGCTGGCCGTAAAATATATCATAAAAGCTGAAAGAAACATTGTTGCGGCCAAAAAAATAGCCAGATATTTCTGGTTTTTTGTTGCTGGATCCTTTCTTTGTTTCATAAATGAAACCTCATAAGATAAGATGAATTTTTTTGAAAGTAGAGAACATGCATTTGATATCTAAATATGTTGCTTTGGAAAAATTTTTTATGACTTTTCCTTCTAAAATATCAGATACAGAATCGGATTTTAAATATGGGATTTTATTTCATTATCGGATATTAAATAGAGTTTTTATTTTCAGTGTCAAATATAATAAAAGTTTCTATCTTAAAATCTTTTATTTTCATTAACTCTATGCTCTTAAACTCAATCAAGGGTCAGAATTTTAAGCATGTTTGTGCCTCCGGGTTTTCCTGAAGCAGGTCCCTGGGTAAAAACTACGATGTCTCCACTGTTTGCAAACCCCAGTTCTTTTACTTTTTTCGTGGTTTCGTCCTCCCAGTTTTCAATTGTTTCCTTTACAGCAATCGGGTAAACTCCATAGGACAGAGAAAGGAAACCGCATGTTTTTGGGACACGACTGAAAGCAAGGATCCAGGGGTCAGGTTTAAAACGTGAAATCCTTCGGGGCGTTGCTCCACTTCTTGTGGGGGTCAGTACGGCTGCAACCGGTAGCTTCTGAAGAGCTTCATACACCTGGAGGGTTATTACTTCATCTACTGACATATCCCTGGCTGTAATACCCTTAATCATTGTATCAAGTCCCCATTTTGTTCGGGAACGCCAGTTTTCTGTGGTTTTTGCAATTTTCGCCATCATCTCGACGGCTTCTACAGGATAATTGCCGACAGCCGTTTCTTCAGAAAGCATGACTGCATCTGTTCCGTCAAGGATTGCGTTGGCAACATCTGTAGCCTCTGCGCGGGTAGGTCTTATATTATCTGTCATCGAAGCCAGCATATGGGTGGCTGTAATTACTGGAATTCCAAGAAGTTTTGCTCTCTGTATAAGTTCTTTCTGGACTGAAGGGACTTCCTGAATAGGAATTTCCACTCCCAGGTCTCCTCTGGCAACCATGAGAGCATCGGTTTCCTTAAGAATCTCCTCAATGTTCTCTACAGCCTGCCTGCGCTCTATTTTTGAGACAATGTGCACGGGCTTTCCTCTGGCTGCAGCAAATTCCCGGACTTTACGTATATCGTTTGCGTTTTCTACAAAAGATATGCTGAAAGTATCGATCTCTTCTTTCAGACCGAATTCAAGGATTTTAAAGTCCTTTTCAGTTACAGGGTCAAGAAATATCTTTGCTCCCGGGAGATTGAGGCCTTTATGAGAGTAAAGCTGTCCTCCAATGAGGACCTCACACAGTACATCTTTTCCAGAGATTTCAGTGCATCGAAGCTGGATAAAACCGTCACTTAAGTAGATTATGCTTCCCGGAGTCACGCTCTCAGGAAGCTGTTTATAATTTACAGGAATGCGCTCCGAGTTTCCGGGAGAATCATCAACAGTAAGGGTCACAAAGTTTCCCTTATGAAGCATGAGAGGCTCTTTTTGCAGTTTGCCTATTCGGATTTTCGGGCCTGGAAGGTCGGCAAGAATTGCAATTGTTATGTCAAGCTCCTCTGAAAGCTTGCGGATCTTTCTTATTACTTCCCTGTGGCTTTCAAAGTCTCCGTGGGAAAAATTAATCCTTGCCACATTCATGCCTGCAAGCACAAGTTCCCTGAGCTTCTCCTCGGAAGAAGAGGCCGGGCCTATGGTACAGACGATCTTAGTCTTATGGTCCGGAATTTTCATGTATACACGGCCTTTTAGCGCTTAACCTTAATTGACGCATTTCCTGTTAAATGTTTGAACCTGAATTGATTTTTCATTTTTCGGGACTCAAAAAACGGATTTTATCCAGTTCTCAGGAATTCACTCATTTATGAGTTTTACCAGCTATGCAATTTCTCTTATTCACCCTTATATATTTTCAGGGCTTTTTCGACGCTTGCATCTTCAACGGTTATAGCGTAAACAGCGTTGCACATGCGGACAGCTTCATCAAGAGTCTTCTGGTGAATGTTTCTTCCGGTTGCATTCCCCTGAGCCCCGGAGATATGGATCTGGTCATATAACTTTTTAAGGAAAGCTTCGGCCTCGTCACTTGTGCCGCCTGCACAAACAACTCTGGTGCGTCCGGCTGCTTTAACAGCTTCTTTGAAGATTTCAGCAGATTTTGCTCCTTCTTTTTTGGGATAATTGACCTTTACAAAGTCAGATCCAAGGCAGGCTCCAACGCCTGTAGCCCCTGCGATCAGGTGGGGGTCTTTTTCATCCTTTACTGCAGTTCCACGCGGGTAGATCCAGAGTACTGAGAGCATCCCATGCTGGTGGGCATCATAGACAATCTGGGCAGCCTGTACAAGCATTTCAGCTTCAAACTCACTGCCAAGGTAAATTGTGTAGCCTACGCCAAGAATATTGAGCCCGCTGTTTTCCTTAAACTCTGCTACCTGGTCAATATCATACCAGAGGTTGCTAAAAGGATCGGCCTGGGCAGTTTCTACAAGGTGGGTTTTGGAATTTACTTTCACAAGATATGGCACATCTTTATAGTCCATTCCGTAGCGTGCAATTAGCCCAAGCTGGGTTGCAAAAACCCCTATTTTTGCTTTAGAGGCTATCCTGAAAAGGTGTTCCGGATCGGCATCATCTTCCGGGACTCCTTCCCCAAAAAAGTCATCGTTTAAATGTTCTACTTTCTGGTCGCCTGCAAAAAGCATGAGCCTGCCGGTACCTTTTGTAATCTCCATGTAGTTCTTTACGTATGTTTCACGCATTGCTTTCGGGACATCTAAAGGTACAATTACGCTTTCTTTGTTGATTGAAACCATGTGTATAAACCTCAGTCTGATTGAGTAGCAGTAGTTGGATGGTACTTAATACTGTGAAACCTTATTTATTTATTACCTATATTCTTCCTAACTACATTTATTAATTTTTGCAGTTCTCGACTAGCAGCTATTCTTTGGAACCTTTTTATGACATCTGATTGAATTTCCAAATTCCCGCTGAGAAATATAAAATTCTAATCAATTAAAAACTATAAGCACTCAGAAATTTAAAGCATTCAGGAATTTAAAAACCTGATTAACCGACAAGTTAAGGCTCTGAAAACAGGAAATAAAAATCCGTTATCTGTATTGAAGTAAAACAGAAAGGTAAAGAGAAAAGCAGGAATTTACGCCGCTTGCAGGGCTCGAACCTACGACATTCTGGTTAACAGCCAGACAC
>CAZLNG010000248.1:0-4136 GCA_964560735.1 uncultured Methanosarcinales archaeon
AACCCACAACTGCCCCTTTTGTTTTCTATTCACGTCACTTCAGTTACGCCCCGGACGATAGCAATATTCCCTTCGATTTTTTAAGGTTTCATGTGCCAGAGACTCAATCCCCTTTAGTGAGTTTCGAATTTTATACCTGTGTGCTTTTTACCTGTCTTGGCTTTTATACTGATATACGGTTTGAACTTCAGGTTTATTTTGCCTGTCTCTGTTTTTATTGTTTCATAGGTTTTTTCACGTTACAGGATTCTCACTCAGTCCTTTTACCGATTAAATGTCTCTTCAGTCACTCCGAATTATAGAAACAAGGGCTATCAGGACCGAAGCTCCGATTCCAGCCAGACCGACCCAGGAAAAAGTACCTCCGTTTAACAGGATATAGGCTGAGATAATAAGCAGGACAGCAAGGTAGAGTTCTTTCGAAAAAACCGTTTTCCTGCTTTCTTCCTGCTTTAAGGTAAGGAATTTGTCCCCCATTTCTTCCATCTTGTCGGCGACCTCCCTAATAGCAGCCCTCAGTTCAGCCTTTTCGTCCACGGGCTCGGTGGAAAATTCGATATGAATGGCAGGCCCTTTTGGCTCATTAAGCTTTTTATAAGCATCCATGAGCACGGGGATTGCGATAGTTTTAATATTGTATCTCGGGTCCAGTTCCAGGCAGACTCCTTCTATAAGCAGGATCGCCCTCTGCAGCGTTGAAAATTCCCCGGGCAGCCGGATATCATACTTCAGGCCGAGCTTGGCGTAGTTGTCACTCTGCCTGCCTTCAAGCCCGTAGTTCTGGTTTGCAATCAGGCTGTCCATGTCTTTCCTGAGCCTGTGGATATCCACTTCCCGCGCATCCGCACCCCCTATTTTCAGGAAACCCTGGGTTGCTCCTTCCACATCCCTGTTGTTGATGGCGTAATAAAACTCCAGCATGTGCTTCTGGAGTTCCTCATCGATACTGCCTACAGCCCCGAAATCGATGAAGGCTATGGTATCGTTTTCCTGAACCAGCATGTTACCCCCATGAGGGTCAGCGTGGTAAAAGCCATCGATATAGACCTGCTTAAGGTAGCTTTTGGTAATGGTGCGCGTATACTCCGATTTCTTGCTCTGGGGCACAGGCATATTAATTATGTCTTTAATCTGCGTTCCCTGGATGTATTCCATTGTAAGGACATTGGCTGAACAGTAGTCAGGATAAATCTTAGGCACAGCCACATTTTTCACGTTCTTGAAATTGTCCTCAAAACGCCGCATGTTGACGACTTCGGTCCTGAGGTCAACCTCACGGGTAAGCATCTCCCGGATCTCAAGTAAAAAAGCATCGATATCGAAATTACCTCCCAGTCCGAGCACCCTTCGCATGACAGGCTTGAAGTCATCCAGAATAGAAAGGTCGATGTTTATGATGTCAATGAGATTCGGGCGAAGAATCTTCACGGCAACAGGTTTGCCTTCCAGAACCCCCCTGTAAACCTGCGCAATCGAGCCGCAGGCAATGGGATTGGGTTCAAAGCTATCAAAAATGCCAATAAAAGCTTTTGCTTTTCTCTCCCTTGAAGCCTTAAGCTCTTCTTCCGTCTTTTTCCGGCTCCGCTCCTCACGTGTCTGATATTCGCAAACGCAGGCAAGATCCAGAGATTCGGCCATTTCTTCAAAAGGCACCGGCTTAACCTTATCCTGAAGGTTTGACATCTCTACGACATAAGGCTGGGGAACAAGATCAGGCCGTTTGCTCATGGTCTGCCCCATTTTTATGAAAGTCGGCCCGAGCTCTTCGAAAGCCTGCCTGAGCTTTACTGCCGTCTGCCTGTTTTCGAGATCATAAGTACAGGTACATTCGGAATTTGAGATATAGTCAGTGCGCAAATCCCTATAGAGTTCAGGAATAAGATTGTATTTTAAAAGAACCCTGGTAACCTCAAGGTACCGCTTTGTCTTCTCCAGCATCCGTTTATAAATTAGGTGTTATTGCTTAAGAGAGTTTCTTTGATGATACCAAGTTTGGGTTTTTGAAAAGTAGGAGAAAGTCAAGGAGACAGGTAGATATGTTTCTAATCTGTATCCATTGAGAATATATTCGAGAATATATACTTCTGCAGTGTTTAACATCTTGATTTTATGCATAAAGTGTATGAATTTCATTGTTAAATATTTATATTATTTGAGAAAGTAATTAACTATATAAATATTAAGAAAATATGTTATATAGTGATTCAAATGAAAGTATTTATAAGCTGGTCTGGTAAATTAAGTCATGGAGTAGCCCTTATATTAAGAGACTGGATTCCTGGAGTTATACATTCTGTAGACTGTTATGTATCTTCAGAGGATATTGACAAAGGTGCACGTTGGGAAGGTGAATTAGCAAAAGAATTGATAGATTCAAATTTTGGGATATTCTGCATCACAAAAAATAACAGTAGCGCCCCGTGGCTGAATTTTGAAGCCGGAGCGATATCGAAATTAGTAGGAAAAGCTAAAGTGTGTACTCTTTTATATGATGTAAAAAATTCAGAAATAAAAGGTCCTTTGGGGAAATTTCAAGCAACAAAATATAATGAGAAAAAAGATTTTTTGAAATTGATTAAATCAATAAATAAAGAGCTTGGAGAAAATAGTATACAAGAAAAGAAGCTTGAAAAAACATTTGATATGTCGTGGGATCATCTAAAAAAGGAATTGGATAGTTTAGAAAAAGATTTTGACTTTGATGAAGATTTCGATTGTGAGGGAAAATTTAAGGGATTAAAGGAGTTAAACATAGGGGTAGTTGATAATTCAATTTTTGAAGACATAGAGCATTCTTCTTCAATATGTATACTTGCGAATACATCAAAGAAGTTATTAACGAAGCTTGAAGATGGTATAATCGAAGCAGTTAAAAACGGGTGTGATGTAAGAATAGCAATATCTAGTCCTGAAAATAGTTTCCTTAAAGATAAATCCGTTAGAAAAGGACTTTGCAAAAGAAATGATGATATAATTGGAGAAATTAATGAAGTTATAGACCAGCTTCAAGAAATGATTCAACAATTAAAAGATCAAAAGTTAGCAATAGCAAAAGGTTCCATAGAAGTAAGAGCATTCTTTTGTGTTCCAACTTGCGGAATTATAATACTCAATAATAAAATTTTAAGGCATACACCGTATCTTCCTTATAGTGAAAGCTTCCCAGTTCCTACGTTTGATATTGTTAACCAAAACGGATCTAAACTATTTGGAGTATATAAAGAGACTTTCAATAGGGTGTGGGAAAACTCTGATTACCTTTTAGGAATAGATCTCAAACTAACTGAGGAATTCCCGAAACAAGTCTTAAAATAAATTAATTCTTTAATAGGAAATATTAAACTAGAATTTTACTTAATAATCCAATTATTTTTTTGGAACTTATATTACTATGATTTTAATAAAGGAGATATAATGATAAAAGTTACAGATAAGTTTCTTGATGAACTTTCGCAAAATGCTAAGATAAACAAAAGGAAAAGGATTAATTATAATTTTCATAAGAGTTCAGATGAAAAAATTCAGCGGTTTCTTAATGCAGTAGAGCCTAGTACTTATGTTCAACCTCATAAACATGAAAATCCTGATAAAATAGAGATATTTGTGATATTAAGAGGAAAAGTTCTGGTTCTTGAGTTTAATGACATTGGAGAAATAATTGATGATGTTATTTTGAATTTGGAAAAAGGGGTGAAATTTGTAGAAATACCTCCCCGAAAATGGCATTCAATTATAGCATTAGAAGAAGACTCCATTTTGTTAGAAATAAAGGAAGGCCCATACTTTAAAGAACACGATAAGATTTTTGCAGATTGGGCGCCTCAAGAAGGAACAAAAGATTGTCAAGAGTATAACAGGAAAATTCTTGAATCGTTAAATCTTCGCTAAAGTATATAAATAGTCTGGAAAATTCGATTGGAATGTACTTTAGTTCTAATTACGATTTTGCCAGAATATTCCTCAAGACGTCTTTAAAGCCTTTTTTAATAGTATTGAGGAAAAATGAAGATTATAGAGAATCGTCACTCGTAACTACAAAAAATCAGAATCCCATTTAAGAAACAAGAAAATGATTTAATGCATCCGTCACAAGTATCTTATTGAGATGACACCGCATTTTGAAAGTCTTGATTATA
>CAZLNG010000249.1:0-4136 GCA_964560735.1 uncultured Methanosarcinales archaeon
TTTCCAAACTCAATTAAACAGAACCTTTCATAGAAAGCGGGATCTTTCGGACCTTCTGGTATTTTGTTTGCAGAAAAAGTTAATTTAGCCTTGTTTTTAAATTTGAAAGGGTCCTGATATTTGTTTTCAGCGTCTATGGTATCTAACCCGCTTACCAGCTTTTTGAATACTTCTGTTTTGTGCATTTTGGTGCTCGGGATATCACTGCATATGTTTACCCGCTTCCCGTATAATTTAGCAGCTCTATATTTATCCTCTTCAATCTTCTGCAGGCTTTCAGAGGAAGCGTTTTCCCCACCTATGAAAGTTTCAAGAAGTGTTGCAAAAACACTTTTTCCAGTCCCTGGTATCCCGTAAAGCATGAGTGCTTTTTGATAACTTACGTCTGTAGTTAGGCAGTAACCGGCCCATTCTTCAAGGAAAGCGATATCTTCAGGTTTTGCAACATCATTCAAGAATTTTATTATTTGTGGGCATTCTGCTTTCTTATCATAGCTTACCGGAATCTGACATATCGTTTTAATCTCCGGTGAGTGTTCTTCAAACTCCCATTTATTAAGGTTGAAAAGGCAATTTTTGAAGTTAATATAATTTCCCTGGAATACGTCAATAATCTCTCTAGGGATGTGTGTATAAGCTCGGATATACGCAATAACTTCACTTACATAACGGACAGTTGCTTTCGGTATATGGTCCGGTAAATCAAAATCTGAATTTATTTCCTTCCATTTCTCTTTATACATTTTTAGGAAAGAATTTCTTATCTTAGTACCTAATATAGCCTCTACGCCTTCGTTTCTGTAAACTCCATCCTGATAAATGTATATCTGCCCGTTGTCCCGCATTGAAAATATATGATTTTCTGTCCGGATCCGTTCCGCTACCTCGTCAAAATGTACTATTATTTTTTCTGGTTTACCCTTTCCCTTTCCTTTCTTTTCCGGGTTGTATGTCTCTGTTACTCCCTGCAGAGCTGTCTTTATTGTCCTGTCCCTGTAGTCTTCCCTTTCCCATTTTTCGCGATATAACCCAGAGCTCCGGAAAATTCTATCTATCTGTGCATTTTCCTGTGTGTAAAATGCGAGTAAAGCACAGAAAGCCATATCCGCATCACTGTCTGAATTGTACCCAGATATATTCCCACTATAAAGGCTCTTGAATTTGTCTGAATTCTTCGCCCTGTTTGCTATATCAATTATTTCAGAATCAGATAGTTTAATTCTGTTTTCCGGTGGTTTCTTATTCTCTTTTTTCTGTGGTTCGTTTTCCCCGAAGCGTTTTTTATAAAGCTCGTTTATAGCTTCCTGGTTCTCCCTAATCTCTGCAGGAGTGCCTTTAATATGGGAGCCTGTGACCACAAAGAAACGCTCTTTTGAATACATTTCTATATTGCCTTTTCTTCTCCTATCACCGGGAATAGTTCCTTTAATGAGGACATGAGCCCCGGTTCCACTCTGGGAAAGTTCAGCGTATGAGCCTAAACTCATAATTTCCTCTAAGGCTTCCTTGTCCCATTCTCCGGTTTCGGCGTTTTTCACCTTGTCCCAATCAACGCCAATGATTCCGGTATCCTCAGAGAAAACGAACCCCGTTCCGGAAAATTTCCCCTCCCTTCGGGTAAACGATGTTTCAACGTAATCGTATTTATTCCATGTATCCGGGTTTGTGGAGTCTGCCCTTTTTCCATTTGTTTGATAAGGGATTTTAGTATTTTTACCGTCCCTTTCCTCAAGTTTCCACAAAACCCAGTTAGGAATATTTTTTAATTCTGTAGGGATAGAATCCACATTCACAGGAAGAGCCATTTTATAGCCTCCTGAATGTCTGCCATTTATGCTTTCTCGCCTGTCTTCTCTCAATCCTTCTAAGCTTGCAGACTTTGCAATGCTCCTGGAGAAGATGGGCATCTATGAATTCAGAAAGGTTCAGTTCTTCGGGTCCGGTGTCTTCTCCCCGGTGTAGATCTATGAGAAACCGGTCCGGATAAGTTGAATTATATTTCATTTCGATATCAGAAAAGGAAGGCATTTCAAGCCCTCCCGAGCTTGTAAGCTCTCATAATATCTTTTCTGGAATAATCTGCAGGTGCTTCCTGCTTTTTCCATGTATTGAAAGGATCTGAAGAAAGAGAATAGCCGCGTCTACACTTGCAAGAATAATGGTAATCAAAATTAGTTTTCCTGGTAGTTGTTAGAAGTGCCTCAGGAAAAGTTTTGAAGTCTGTACTTGCGTCAAATTCAAAGAATGTGTATAGGTTTGATTGATTGTTTTTGCTGTGAATCATGCTTTCATTCTCCTTTCAAGGAGAACAGCAAAGCAGAGCGTTAGAATAGTAACCTTAAAGTACAATTAGTTTATATATTAACATGTTCAATTATACTATAAGGCGAATTAAATTTTTAATCCCTTTTGTTATCCGGAATTAATTTATATCCCTTGTAACAAATACACAAATTGTAGAGCCTGTGTATCCGTAGGGGATTGCACTATTCTAACGCCTCGGGAATGCTGCTAACATTCCCGGGCTTTCTGTTCACTATTTTTATTAGATTTTTGATATTAATTTTATAAAGTTAAATCAATTTAATTTTACTTATGCTGTTGTGTTCAACATTTTATTTTTGCGAAGTATTCCGGGAATCTATCCCTTAAAACCTCGTCTAATACTTCATAAACGTAAAGCCTCTTCTCAGCTGCAAGCATATTCAAAACTTGGCAGCTTTGAGGAGTTGCGTTTACTTTCGTATATTTTGCCGATGTTTTACCCATTACTAACACCTTTCTTTATATGCTAGTAATAAGTTACGATAATATATAAACTCTTCTACATTCAGAAAATTACTTCACTGCAGAGAGTCTTATTTTCAGACTATCGTTTTTCAGGAAAGCAGGTTTAGAAACCATTTTTCGTGATTAATATTAAACTGCTTTCTTCTTATTTATAATTTAATTTTATAATAATGTTTAATTGAAATTAATTGTATAGTCATCAACTGTTTTGCAGTTGTCAAATATTCACAAAGAAAACTGATATTAAATTATATAAATAGTTTTTCTTAATTCAAAAAAATAATAATACTATATGTTTTATTCGCTGCTGAATATATTTTGAAATTGTCCTTATATGGATATTCACAGTTGTTAAGTTTCCTTAAAATGTTAGTAATTATAAAATAATTTGAATTTATGTAATCAAAAACAGTTCATTGATTTTAGACTTCCCCCACTCACGGCAATTTAGGTATGCCTAAACATTATACTCATTTATATAATTCTAATTTTGCATCATTCAATTTTGTTAGGTCCGGAGCCTCTCCACTATAACATACAATAACCACGTCTGCAGCTTCTTTGAGGTAAGCCCGGTAAGCCTCTATGAGTTCCTTTTGATCTGAATTAAGAGTGTTATACTGATTGTCTGTATCAAGCCTCGCGCTTCGAATAAAAGACATTGAACTTTCACAGGTTTGCTTATAGACTAAAGGTGATTGTTTCCCCTGCTGGTTTACAGCTTCGGAGACTGCATTAAAAACAAGATCAGATCTTTCCTGAATATCCTTAGTGAAGGGGTCTATAGTTTGTGCAGTTGGGGTTATTCCGGGATTGTCTCCATATTAAGCAATCTTTTGTTTACTCGATTTTTTTATCGCAATCGGTGAAACCTAGCTATGTGTTTGAATTCAGATTCATTCCAAACACTATGGAATACAAAAACCAATACATATGCTAAAATTAAACATCAAGAGGCTTATTCTATTTTTGGGTAGAAAATTTTTACTATCGATTACTCCACCATCTTATTTGTGAATAAGAAGTAAGAAACACATAGCACATTTCCTAAAAGCTTCCTAGTTAGGAAGCAATCCGGAAGTTATAGGAAGCTCACAGGAAGAATTTAGGAAGCTTCAGGAAGAAATTAGGAAATATCAGGAAGAAAAGCTTCCTAATTTGGAAAACAAGATTAAGAGCCTTGAAGAGAACTTAAAGAATGCTCCGGACCTTGTGGAGTTTGCACAGCTGCGTGCAAGGTATGAAGAGTTACAAGACCACAATGAGACATTAAAGAAAGAGCTTGATAAGACAGAGAGAGATAAAGAGGACCTTAAGACTACCTATAACAATTATTTCCTGCAGGT
>CAZLNG010000250.1:0-4119 GCA_964560735.1 uncultured Methanosarcinales archaeon
ACAGAAAGCCATATCCGCGTCACTGTCCGATTTATACCCGGATGTATTCCCACTAAAGAGGCTTTTAAATTTTTCTGAGTTCTTCGCCCTGCTCGCTATTTCAATTATTTCAGAATCAGATAATTTAATTCTATTTTCCGGTTGTTTCTTATTCTCTGTTTTCTTCGGTTCACTTTCCTCAAAGCGTTTTTTATATAGTTGGTTAATAGCTTCCTGGTTTTCCTTGATTTCTACAGGAGAGCCTTTAATATGGGAGCCTGTAACCACAAAGAAACGCTCTCCTGAATACATTTCTATATTGCCTTTTCTTCTCCTATCACCGGGAATAGTTCCTTTAATGAGAACATGAGCCCCGGTCCCACTTTGGGAAAGTTCAGCATATGAGCCTAAACGAATAATTTCCTCTAAGGCTTCATTATCCCATTCCCCGGTTTCAGCGTTTCTTACCTTGTCCCAATCAACGCCCATAATTCCGATATCCTCAGAGAAAACGAAACCTAACCCGGAAAATTTCTCTCCGCGCCTGATAAGTGCCTGTTCCACGTAATCGAAATTGTTCCATGTATCTGAATCTGTGGAATTTGCTTTTATCCCATTGGTTTGATAAGGAACTTTTGTTAACTTTGGTTCACCTGTTTTCGGATCAATTTCAGGTTTTCCATATTTGTCTTTTTTAACCTCAAGTCTCCACAATACCCAGTTCTTGAAATGTTTGATTTCTTCCGGGATAGAATTCACGTTCACAGGAAGAGCCATCTTTAAAACTTCCTTTTCTGCTACTCTCTCTGCCATCGCTCGGGCTCCGTGCCTAGATCTGCAAGATAATGAACTTGGTTGCACTGTCTGTCATTGAAAAAAGATTCAAGTTCAATAATAGAAGGCATAATTAATACAGCCTCCCCACGTCTCGAAACTGCAACCACCCCAAAGAAAAAAGAGAAGATTGTTTCCAAGAGCTGCATTCTTTACATGGGGTATGTTCTTTCCTAGCTATACTAAAATTTATAGAACAATATTCTTTACATAATTTTTTCATGGTTTCCTTGCTCCGGCCTACGAAAACAGAACATGAAAACACTTCCTACAAACAAAGCCAACCGAATCCTTGAGGATAATTTTAAGTAATTCGATAGTATTAACTATCCTATTGTAATCACAGGTAGCTCCGAGATTACGCTTATGGTTAGCTTGAGATGGACGGCAATCCATCTCATGCTCTGTTTCTTAAGCCTGGTTTCTTAAGTAATTTTTTCATTATTTTCTTATGCCTTCCCTTATATAAAGTATGTCTTCCATTCAATAATAATAAAGGCAACCGATTCATAACTGAAAATATATATAAATATTTGTTTTTATAAATATTTTTAATGAATTTTGTTTTTTACCTTACGCTTCAAAGTCTAGAGACAACGATTTAATAATAAATAAATAATTAAATAATTTTGAAGCCTTAATAGCTCACAGAATTATTTATGTTCCAATGTTACTTGATTCGAAGATTTTGTTAGTCACTGCCAAAAAAGTACATTCCTGTTAATAAATTTTTAAATTCCATATCAATTAACATGATTATTTCAGAAATCAGTAAATTATAATGAATACTATAGAATGAATAAACTTATTTAAGTTATTTATTATTATTTTTGTTTTATTTCTGTCTGGAATCAAGGACAACTTGTAAAATCATAAAAGCAATACATATCCTGATCTTATTGAGGCAGCTCATAATCTTGTTCTTGTTCTGCAATTGATAATAGGAATTTTGATGTATCAAAAGTAACGGAGATGTCGGAACTAACAGACGAAGATATAGAAGAGAGGTATGCATCAAAACACCCTCCTTTAAACTCCGCAATATTCCAGCTACACGTAAAAATATCATTGATGCTTGGGTGTCCCAGCATAGCGAACCCCTACAGGCAGAAGATAAGCCGGAATTTCAAGACCTTGAAAAGCAATCACAGCTTAACTTAAAATCTCATATTGAAAGTGTAAACGTCAATGTCTCTCCGAAACTCACAGAGAACGAAGCAAGAATGCATTAGAGTCAAGTATTAGCGAAGCTGGCAAGACGTTAACACCTCCAAAGCTCAATATAACTGAATGCAGAGAAGCTTAAACCCTATTATGTAAAAAAATAGAAGTTTGTTGAAAAAAGCTACTAATTTTTTGAAGTCTGATTGTTTACGAAATGTAGGAAAATATCCTCATTTTAATCCATATGTTAGGCAATAGGGCCAACAATTTCACTATTAGGTGAATGGATACCAAGAGAGAGGATAACAAACTCAGAAGCCACAGGTTATTTTATGGATGCGTTGCTCGCCGTAGTAATCTTCTATATATTTTCTGAAAAATAAGAGTCTCACCAGACATGTACTGAACAGATTCTTTTGATATCAGGGGAGTATGTCATAAATTTGACAAAAGCCCCGTCTCGATATATGGCATTTGCCAATATGTCCAGATCTCCAATGAATACAATTTCGCTTGTAAGGCCACCGCGCCCACGGCTTGAAACATTTGCATTGATGATCCCCATCATTTTGAATTTCGCTACCTTTTGAGATATTGCAGCTAAAGACAATGGTTCTTCTTCTGCAAACTTGCACATGTCACAATAAATCCGGTAAACGTCACCAGTGACAATGAATTTTCCTTTCTTCAGAAACTTTTCAGTGTTTGTCATGGCCAGTAAAGCAAACTTTTCATGAAAGGTCATGTTCAAGACAAACTGCAGGCTAATATCCTCTTTTACCTTTTGAGTGGCCATCATTACATGTCCTGGTTGAACATTGGGGCAATCAGTCTTAATGGCAAAATTACCTGCAGACTGCAGGAGGAATATTGCTCTTCTTGCGTCTCCTTCATCCTTTGCAGACTCGTCAGCACAAAGCTCTACAGTGCCTTCTGAAATAACGTCAGGATAAAAGGCTAAAGGAATTCTCATATTCAGGATGTTAATTAATTGCTCTTTATTATAAGGTGGAAATACAATTGTCTCCCTTTGCATAGAGGAATCTACTCTCGGATCAAGAGAATTTACGAATTCACCTGTGTTTGAGACTCCAATAATATGAATGAACTGCCTTTCATTCAATTCTTTGAATTCTCCTGAACGGCTGAAATTATAAAGAACATTGTCATCCTTTAGAAAGTCAATTTCATCAAAAATAATCGTTAATGAATGCCCTTGTTTTTTGAGGTATGAATAGAATAGGTCGTAAAAATACCCACAAGATACTCCACTTTTGGGTAATGATTCGGAATATCCCAGCTCACGGAGTAAGAAGCTGAGAATTTTTGTTGTCGTGTTGTGTTTTTTACATGGAACCGTGAGATGTTTTAAGTTAATTAGGTCTTCTGCTTCTGAATAAAGCTGTCTGAGGACATGTTTTATGACGACTGTTTTTCCGGATCCAGGTGGTCCGTAAATGAAAGCATGTCCAGGTTTTCCATTTCTGAAGAGAGGAAAGAAAATTTCAGCTACAGCGTTTATTTCTTCGTCTCTTCCTATAAGGAAAACTGGGATATAGTCGCTTTCGAGAACATAAGAATCCTTAAAAATTTTCACCGTTTTTAAGTCAAACAGTTTTTTGGGAACAATAGAATCTGATTCCATTTAAAATAACTCCACTTAAGCAGAACTATAAAAGGCACAAGAATCTATTTAATATTTTTGATTATATCTGACTGCATCAGTAAAGTGGAAAACGTAATCTAGAAAGCTCATTGGGGTTTAAAAGGAGAACGGTTTCAAGAAGGGTGTGTGCGTGCACTGCTAAAGTGGAACAATTGATTTTGATTTTTAGCTGAAAAGTGTTTACTTTTATATAAAAGCACGATAATAAATAATTATATATAGTATTAACTTTATAACAGAACACCAGAGCTTTTTTTGGTATCAAACTTCAGCTTGAACATATAAAGTCAAGCAACTCCATTTCTTTAAAAAACCGTTTTTTATCCAGAGTTATTCTTTAGTTTATTTCCACTTTAGCAGTGCACACGCTGTATATAAGACAATCAAAAGATGAATTTATTCTGCACCTTTCTGTGCATGGTTTCCACTTTAGCAGTGCACACGCTGTATATAAGACAATCAAAAGATGAATTTAT
>CAZLNG010000251.1:0-4119 GCA_964560735.1 uncultured Methanosarcinales archaeon
ATTTTTGAAACCTATATTTTCAAGCGTTTTTGCCATTTTTTTGCCAGAAAAAGCACTATTTTACTCATTCAAACCTTAATTTTACCTTCTATATTCCAATAAAATCAGAATACTTCTTTTCCCCCGTTTCCGGTTCAACCTTTCGAATATGCCCTTAAAGAACTCTTCCCACGACAAATTTATCATTTATGCAGATAAAAATAATACTGATTACACTGGCACTTGTTGAAAAACTGACTTTACAGCTAACAGAAAAAGCTAGTGAAAGAAATTAATGGGAATGCCCTTATACAAAGATTTAACGAACAGGGGAGAAGATAATGCCTGCAAAAGAAGAGTTAGACAGCCAGATTATGGATCTCTGGGACGAGATTTTTACGCTTGAAGACAAAAGCAAAGTAGAACTGGATATCAAGTATGCAGAATGGCGGAAAGTAGAACCACGCCTGGATGAAGGCATAGATGAATTCGTAATACATATAGAGTCAATGAAAGGAATCAGTGACGAAAGCCTGTTTGTCTACAGAGAAGTTAAAGAAATCAAAATCAGGTACAAACAGCAGATGGATGATATACATTTAAAAATAGATGCACTGAATAAAGAAAAAGAAATGATATAAAGACGTCACCGGTGTACATTCCAGGGCAAAAGCTGAAAATTAAGATTCTTTCAATACATCCTATAATTTTTTTGCTCTTGTTTTTTCATGCAAAGGCGGTCACTGGGAAGTCAATAACGACAGTGAACTATTTCATTAGCTAGCTTTTTTTACTATAATACATGAAATATATGAACATGATAAGTATACTTGAAAATTTTTTAAATTATAAACTCCCTTTAATTAGAGAACATGACCAAATTACTCTGTAAAAATGATAGTTTAACTACGCGAATAGATAGTTTTCTCTCAACATTTAATCTCACTGAAACAAAATCTCTTCTTCGAGGAATTCTTTACTCAACCTCTAATATGGATTTAGCTGTGATAGTAGATCATAACATATGTAATCGGGAAAACACATTCAGCTATAGCGAATACACTAAAGAACAGAACGAGATCTTTTTTTCATTTGCAACTGTATTCAGATTTCTTGTTGATGATGAAGCAGGTTTCCTTGAAATGAAGGAAATGCTCCCTTTGTTAGTTTCTGGAGAGTTTTGTGACGATGTAACCCCGATTTCAAAAGGAATGAATAGAGAGCTCCAGTGTGCAGATCCTACTGTTCCGGAATCCTATTATGAAGACGCTTTTTGTGAGGTTTTCGGAAGAGATATTCTCAATCGAGTAAGTAGGGAGTATCCTATTCTTGATATAAATGGAAGAACTAGATGGATCGATTATGTGATCCATACTGAAAACGAATTTATAGCGATTGAGAAGAACGGAGAAAGATACCACCATCCAGTAATTATCGGAAAAAAGAAATATAAAGAGCAGCTTTTGAAACAGAACTCCATCGTTTCCCAGGGTGGAAGGGTTTACAGATGGTCTCTTGGATCAATGCAGTTTAAGGATGTTTTTTGCGAGGAGATTAAAAAGTATTTCCCTGCTCCTGAGAAGATAATTGACATCCACAAGGTTCTTGCAAAAAGAGATTTCAAGCTTTTTGCACATCAGGAAAATGTACTTGAAGCAATAGAAAGGGAAAGAAAGAATGGAAAAAAGGCATTTCTTGTACACCTTCCTACAGGAGCCGGAAAAACACATATTCTTATATCGGACTTTTTTAGAGAATATAAAAGGGATCTATCCATAAAAGCACTTGTACTTGTCCCTTCAAGGAATCTGAAAGAACAGATGATAGATTCTTTTTCAAAGGGATACCGACAGTGGAATAAACAGGATCTTCAGCATAGGCAGCATGCATGGAATAAAAAGAACTTCTGGAAAAAACAGGAACCAAGTATCAAATATCCTTTTTTGACTACGAACATAACTGAACAGTTTCTAATGACTGAAGAAATGGAAACTTACTCAATCAGCATAGGTGATTCAGAAGATTGTAAAGTTATGATCCAGACATATTCGGGAATGCAAAGAAGGTATAAAAAGCTCAGACAGAACAACTTCCAGTATATTGCAGTTGATGAAGCCCATCACTCCGTTGCCCCTGGACTCAAAAAAATAATCCAATATTTTGACCCCGAAACTCTTCTTGGACTGACTGCAACTCCCGAAAGGCTTGATATGAAAAAGCTTGAGGAAATTTATGGGGAATATGAAACCAACCTTACCTTAAAAGAAGCCATCGAAAAAGAAATACTGGCTCCTATAAAGGCTTTTAGAATAAGAAGCAATCTTGACCTCAGTGAGATAAGGTATAATGGTAAGGATTATGTGGCTTCAGACCTTCAGAGGAACCTGATTGTGCCATCCAGGGATCAGCTGATTGTTGATGTTCTCCAAAAGTATTTTACGAGCCCCGAAAAAGAAGGAAGACAAGAAAACCTCCCGTTTAAATCAGGTCTGATTTTCTGTGTATCAGTTTCTCATGCTGAGTCTCTCGCCAAAAGAATGAGGGAACAAGGAATTGGTGCAAAGGCTGTAAGCGGAAGAGACAGAAAATCAATGGAATATATCCAGGAATACGAAGACGAAAAAATACAGTTTCTCTGCACCTGTTCTCTGATTACTGAAGGCTGGGATTCCCCGAGAACCTCAATTATTGTTATGGCAAGACCCACTATGTCAAAAGCCCTTTACCTCCAGCAACTGGGAAGGGGAACAAGGAAATTCCCTGGAAAAGAAGCCCTTTATGTTATTGATGTTGTTGACAATTACGGCCCTTTTAATATGCCCTGGAGTTGTCATGGGATATTTGAGATCAACAATTATGTCCCGTGGGCAAATATCCTGAAGAATCCGGAAGCAAAATATGAGCTGGATTCGGAAGAGCTCATTCTATCAGGCCTCTATGAGGAAGAAAGAGCGATAGAAAAGGTCAACATATTTACCTTTGAGAAAGAGTACTCTGATTATATAAATACGGAACAACTTGCAAGAGAGCTCTTCATATCCACCGGCACTCTGAAAGAATGGATAAGAAAAGGAGATGTAAAACCGGACATAGAAATTCCTTTTGGCAGGAATTTCCTACAATATTTCAAGTCTGATGTAGTCGAGGAGATTAGAGAAAAAAAAGATCTCAAAAAACACGATGAAGAAACTATTTATGAAGATTTCTTTGAGTTTCTGGAAAAAGGAGATTATTCCTTTTCATATAAAATTATCTTTATGCTTTCTTTCTTAAAGTGCATTGATCATACGGGAGAATGCAATCTTGATGACGTTGTTGACTTATACTCAAGTTTTTACTTGGACAGATATGAAAAAGGTCTTCGTGTAGATCGTCCAATTTGTCCATTCAATAATTCTGACGTGATTAAGAACAAAAATACTGTCAAAGCCAGCATACTTTCAAATCCCTTCGAAAAATTTGAGAGAAAAAGATTCATGTACCATTGCAAAGACCTGAACCATATAGCTTTTTCCTCCTACCTGTGGCAAAAAATAAACAACGATTCTGATCTTCATAAAATTCAAAGTAAAATGATAAAAGACCTTGAAGACTATTATAGAAATCTTGATGAAATCCCAAATCTGGATGAAGTAAAGGAAAAATTTCTTTAATACCAGTCAATAAACAGATTTTCAATTTCGAAGTGTAAAATTATACAAATGTTTGAGAATCAAGCAAATAAAAACAGTAAATTGCAGGTTTCAGAATGATCAAAAAAACCAATTATATACCATACGATAAACTTGTACGCGACAAAATCCCCGAAATCATAAAATCTTCAAACCGCACTCCTGAGTACAAAATACTTGAAGAAGACCAAGAATACCTGAGATATCTTATTAAAAAGCTTCATGAGGAAGTATTGGAATTTACTGAAAATCCCTGCGTTGAAGAACTGGCGGATGTGAGAGAAGTTATTGATGCACTTTCCAGTATAAGGGAATTTGAGAATATTATGAGTGTGCAGGATAGAAAAAAGGAGGAAAGAGGAGGATTTGCTAAAAGAATTCTACTCGTGAAAGTTTATGACCATAAGGATTAAGGGTTGTGTCCCCAAATCATTGACTTAATTTTATATAATTTTGAATCTATTATTAT
>CAZLNG010000252.1:0-4085 GCA_964560735.1 uncultured Methanosarcinales archaeon
AATAAAGAAAGAAGAATCCTCCGACTCATTAAGAATTTTAGGGTACCTAAAAATATGAATTAATCTGAAAGTAGACCTCTGTGTTGAGAGATTTAATCCAGACTTCTAAGAACTATTTTATAATAAGGACAATTTATTCTATTCAGTTTATATAATTTATAATATATATTGTTTCTGATGTTTTTAGCTAACACTATAGAATTAGTGATAAATTAGCTTAGGGGGAAAATAATATATGAAAAATTATATAAAGCTTATATTGCTTGGCTTTTTATTCATAATGTTAACAGGAATTGCCCTTGCACAGAATGAGACATCTGAAACGGAGGCTTTTCAACAGGCATTGGAACAGGATGGGTTCACTGTACAGGAAGGTGAACTGGGTTATTTTGATTTAATAAGATTATTAGAGGAAGGAGTATTGCCTTCTGCATATGGAAATAATCCAACCACAAAATATGTGGCAATTTTTGTTCCAGCGGCAACAGGTTATGAAATAGATGAACGGATCTCTAAATTAACAAGTACACTCGGGATGAGTGGGAATACAACTCCGTTCTGGAACCTTGGGCCTGATGAAGCTATTGTTTTCGTGGGGAGAACACCGCCGGAATGCAGCTACTTCAGCTACGATACTCTCTTAATGCACAGGACAATTGATAATGAGAGGAGATGGATCTTTGCTAACATAGTAGACACAATAAACAATCTGGTTATCAAAACCGAAGGGACTCAAAACGGGTCCGCTGGAAATCCCTTCAATCAAACCACGGTAGTGATCATTACTGCCGACAGAGGCATTGATCAACGCATCCGGGCTGCTGCCCAATCAACAGGGTACTCAGACAGTATAATTAACACCCAGGTGCTTCCCTCAACCATATTAAACATGGGCCTGGAGAATAATTCCGATACATTTGCCACATTTATCCGCCCAGCCCTATGCAATGATAAGCAGGCTGAGGAGGTTTACATAAATAATACACCTGCAACTGTTTTCCGGATTTCTCTCAACAACACTACGGAGCTTGACCCATATGATTATCCGGAGCTGAGGGTCCGTGGAACCGGGCAAACAGAGTTTGAGCTTATGGATGATATCGAGGAGCTAAGGACTGCTATTCTCAACAAATATAATGAATCAAATGCTAGAGAGCTTCCGACCAGTCAGGCAGTTCCTATAGGGAGTGATGCTATCCAGAGAGGAATTAACGCAGTCGGTCCTACAAACGATGCAGCCTATCTCTGGACAGCAAACGAGACTGTCTCTTCGCCCACACCTCCTTTCTTTAACACCTCGAACTACTATCCTTTCCTGCAGGACCCTGGAATTACTCTGGGCAATGATACAGATGAGTTCATAATTGTCTATGGTGTCAACCATGTAGCCACAGGAAAGGCAACATACTCAAACTTCGCAGTATATGGAGCTGATTTGTTTAATGGCGTTAGAGCAATCACAAATGCAGATTTCAATGGATCTGCTGAGGAGTACCTCCCCAACAATCCGAATGCGAAATACCTTTATGTCTACAAGCTCGCCAGAAACTGCAGTGAAGGTGATCAATACTGCTACGAGGTTCCCTCTGGTATGGGCCCTCACGGCATAGAGCCGGATCAACCGCTTTTCATTGGCTGGAGAGCCTACCTGGAGAAAGCAACAAAGACAGGGCCAGCCTACTCTGAGATAGTATATGATCGGGCTATAAAGTTTGATCCAGAGAAATAAGATCAAAAATAGATATTAAGGCTGATTCAAGCTCTGGCTGATATGTGTTACCTGTAAAACACATATCTTCTTTTTTAAGATTTTAAATCTTCAGAATTTTTGAGATTTTTTTACTGTTTTTTCAAAGGATTATCTTATTTTTGGACGTATTTTCTTTTGCAAAGCCTTTACTCTTTTCCCACATATTCGTTTTTCTGCATTTAGAGTGAATGTATTTAGTGAGACTGTATTCCCTATTAAAAAGAGGGGAGTGACCTTTTCTTTTTCTTCAGGCTCTGCTTCAGGTTCTGCTTCAGGCTCTGCTGAGACTCAGGCACTCTATTCTCAGTATTCATTAACATTTTTTACTTTTTGCAAATCATTTAACTTTTTAAGAATAGTCTCCTCCTGACTCTTATCCCCTATCTCTCTGGAAATTCCGAGAGCCTTTTCGTAGTACTCTATCGCTTTTTCATTTTTTCCCATACTGCTGTAAGCAAGTCCCAGATGGAAAAATTGGTGCCCTTCTTTTTCCCTGTCGCCTAAATCCCTGAAAATCTCCAGTGCCTGTCCATAGTGCTCAATTGCTTTTTCCGGTTCATCCATATGATCATATGTCACCCCCAGGTTTGAGAGAGTAAACCCTTGATTTGTTCTGTCCCCTGTCTCACGGAAACACTCGAGAGCCTGTTCAGAGCATTCAATTGCTTTTTTCGTTTCCCCCAGAATGCTGTATGAAAGCCCTAAATTTAATAATTGGTTTCCTTCTTGCTGCCTGTTCTCCATCTCTTTGGAGACTTTGAGCGCCTGTTCATAGTATTTTGTTGCCCTCTGGATTTCTTTTCTTTCAATGCATGCATGGCCTAGTTTTTCCAGAAGGATTGCCTCTTCTTTCTTATTGCCTGAATCCCTTGAGATCTCAAGCGCCCTTTCAAAATGCCTGGCTGCTTTTATTGTTTCACCCTGGCTGCTGTACACTTCTCCTAACCTTATGGAAACTGCTCTTTCGCCCTCGCTAATTCCAATCCCTTTGAATATCTTCAGTGCCTGCAGATAATATCCGAGGGATTCCCTTATGTTTCCGAGATAAAGGTACATATTTCCCAGGTTTCCACAGCTAGCTGCCTCTTTTTTCTTTTCGCCGTTTTCTCTAAAGATTTCGAGGGCTTCTTCGTGGCATTTAACTGCTTTTTCGATTTCTTTCAGAAAACTGTATGTTAAAGCCAGATTTTCAAGAGCTTCTCCTTCCTTTATCTTCTCCCCCAGCTCCCTTAAAACTTCTATTTTCTGTTCAGTATATTCTGCTGTCTTTTTAATTTCTCCAAGCCGGCCATATGCTAATGCTAAATTTCCAAGAGTGTCTCCCTCCCCTCGCTTATCACCTGCCTTTCTGGAAACTTTAAGAGCCTTTTCGTAGTATTCGATTGCTTTTCCTGTTTTTCCGAGCTTGTAGTATTCATTGCCCAGATTTCCAAGATTATTTTTTTCTCCCTTCCTGTCAGCGGTTTCTATGGATATTTCAAGGGCTTTTTCGTAGTATTCGATTGCTTTTTCTATCTCTCCGAGGAGGCTGAAAGCAAGTCCTAAATTTCCAGTAATCGTTCCTTCATATTGCCTGTTCCCGGTCTCACGGGAGATCTCAAGTGCCCTTAAATAATATTCAATAGCTTTTTCTATTTCTCCCAGGCGCGTATATGCCAGTCCCATGTTTGTATAGACTGTTTCTTCACCTTCCGTATATCCTATTTCTTTAAATATCTCAAGAGCCTGTCCATAACACTCAATTGCTTTTCTCAGTTCTCCCAGATGACTGTATGCCAGGCCCAGATTTCCGAGGTTCTCTCCTTCTTCTTTTCTGTTTCCTTTTTCCCTGGAAATTTTAAGATCCCGTTCGTAAAACTCGATTTCTTTTTTGCTATCTTCCACATTGCTCTGTGCTAATCCAAAGTTTATTGACCTATTCTTTCCCTCTCGCAAGATCACTCCTCCATTTTTTTTCAAAATATTGACTTTAAATTCGAATAATTCCTTCACTTTTCCCCTTTTTCTGTAGAGTGTAAGCTAATCCCTGAATTAAAAGAGCCATTCTATGAAATTTTCACTTACTTAGCATCAGCGTGCTTCCAAACGTTCTCGTACCAGATGCCTGCTATTTGAAGGATATCGTGTTTATCTGGTGTGAAAGCTTTTCGAATTGCTTCCCTTATTTATACCAATATTCAACGAGCCTGATGTACAATTTTGAAAAATTATTTACTGCATAATAAGTATTTCCATTTTAAGGCGAATATTGGATAGATTCAGTCTTATATAGCCCAATTTTTTAATAAGGAATTTTATTTCATACTCTTTAAAATTTAAGATATTTCAGGAAAAG
>CAZLNG010000253.1:0-4023 GCA_964560735.1 uncultured Methanosarcinales archaeon
CTTAACAATATTAGGCTTAAAAAAAGTAGAAATAATTCTGTTCTCATACTAACCCCTTTCTAAATATTGAAAAAAATCTTAATATTTATGCTCATGATTCATTAAATATTATAAATAATACAAGTATTAAAATCTTGGTCAATTTGTTCTCTTAACTTGAAAGCTTCTACTAATTGGTACAGTATTTTCTTACGAAAAAAACATCGACTCGGAATAGATTTTTTAGAAAAATGAGACTATAAAAATCAAACAAAATTATATATAAATTTCCATAAAAATATTATTCACATGGTATAAATTGAGATTATTCTTTCCATGAAATTAAGTATTTTAGTCGATTTATAAGGGCTATCTCTGTTATCGCTGTTCCTGTGAATGAGAACCCCTCCACTTTTTATATGCCTATAATTAAAAAGTTGATTAAGGGCAATAAGAAAACTCTTTTTACCAGTATATCTTATAGCTTTTCACAGTTCCCATTGAGCCAAAATAAGTATTTTTACAGAACAAAGGAATTCTCTTGTATGCTTTTCCTTTAGCTACTGAAACTTTAGTGTCGTAACAAGAATTAGAACCTGAGGGGACACCAGTACAGTCGATGTAAACGAACCCTTTATCGGATGTTTTGAATACATTACAACAGTGGTTTATTCCCTTGAGCGTAACCCAGCCTGCTTTATATCCTGCTCTTTCTGCGTTGTTATGTAAGGTTTCCGCGAAATCCCCACATTTGTATGTACTTGTGTATTTTCTCGTGTCTGTAGTATCAGCTTTCAGGAAGGTGATAAGCTGTTCGTAAGTGGGGTTTTTAGCCTGCTCATTGTTGACAAGTGATATTTTTTGCCCGTCTGCACCAACCCACCATGTAGAGCCTTCATGTGGGTGAACTGTTGTGTTGCTCGCCGATGCGGTTCCTATTAAAACAAGTATTCCAAAAATAATTAATATAGTTTTCATAAAAAATAATAATAAAGTATACTATATCAATTTTTTTATGTGAGGTGATTGAAACTCGCCATAATCCAGAATTTGTACAAGGCTTCTAATTTTTCGTATTCTCTGGAAGCAGATCGGTGTTTTGCCTGCTGTTTCCCTGGGATTGGGCTTGAATACAGTCCGCCTTTTTATGCATATTCTCTTTTTGCTTTATTACAATAAGTGTATTTAGCGAAAAAATAAATTATTTTAGAAATAATTTAAGTTCTTATCTACTGGAAATGGCTTGACACCATCCGGGATGATTTTCTCTGACCTTAGTAATTCTAAAACTCAAATGAGTAACATTAAGCCTTTAGAGATGTTTTACAAAATTGATTTGTTACTAATCAGAAAAAATTGAAAAAGGAGAATCAAAAGGATTTTTCAAGCCTGTGTCTACAATCATTTGAAAAATTTGAAAATAAAACTCTTTATGTATTCAGTTTTTTGGGGTTTTCAAAATCCCTTAACATTATTTCCTAAACTTACTTTTCCATATTCATATAAGCAGATTTGAATTTAACCAGATCGCCATAGGATTTTGCTCCAAAATCGCAGTTATTTATTTTCCCTGTGATTGAAGCCGTTCTGTAACTTGAACTGTCGCTGCTCTTAAATGTGTAATCGCTATCTTTTGAGCTGGATCTGAAACTACCTTTTGAAATCTCGCCTACACCAGTCCAGTCAGCATTTATAGTCAAGGGCACCATTTCACCTGTTTCCCAGTTATAAACCTCAAGCTTAATTTCGGATAGGCTTGCAGAATTGAGTTTTTTATCTATGCTGAAAACATTCTCTTTTGTAAACATATATCCTGACTTCCCGACCCAGTAATTTCCATCCGAAGTGTCCCAGGTATAGATGTCCACATAAATATCTGTTCCATCATTGGTTTTAGTAACAGATAGGTATGTATCTGTAACCATATTGCCATTCGTTTCAGTCCATGATGCGAACGCAGATTCACCGCTATTTCGCTCAATGGTTTTAGACTCCAGAGCCTGTACACTCATAGCCATTGAAAGCAAAACTATGAGCGCAAATGTTAGTACAAACGATTTTCTCATCATATCGCTCCAATATCTTCTAGATTTATTAAATATACACAAATAAAATTACAATAAATAAAATTTGCATATATTTTAGAAAAAATGCCTTTTTAATATCAAATACTAATTACTGTGCAAGTATAAATACACTGTGAAAATTATCTTAAACTGTGTGACTTAAATGAAAGAAGACCCCTGAATATAAGTAACATTAAAATTTTTAGGATAGAAGGCGAATGTTAAAAAAGGTATTTACAAAAATCCCCTTTAAGTAGCTAAATTGAACTGAAATCGCATTCTTAAGGCTGTCTCAAAATTCAACCAATTTTTTTGTAAAGGCACAGGAGAGTCGAATCGAGTCGAATCAGGCTCCTGACTGAGAACTGGACTTCACCTGATCTCCTCAGGAACCTGATTTTCTGGGATTTACTTTTCTGGGATTTGATGTTCTGGTGTGCGTTGGCTGCACCCGAAAACTATCCCCAACAGTGGGAACACAAGCAGAGAAACCCCGACATAGCCCAGAATTCCAATATTCCGGACATTCATGTTTGCAAGCGGCACACCGATTAATCCCGCGAGGCTCAATAGACCACTGACAATCATAAGAATCCGAACAGTTTTTTCGAGCCTGCCTATCTTGAATACAGGCGCGGCAAAGAGCATTGAGAGCGCAAAGAAAATGTCCCACGCAAGTATGTCCATTGTATATGCTACGGATGGCCACTTGAAGGAAAAAAGTAGTGAAGCCCACGGGAATCCCACAGCCTCAATCTGACGGCTTACAGTAAGGATAACGAAGTGGACACTACTGGTAATACCTGCCATAATGACCATGAATGCAAGCGCTGTAAGACTATACGCTCTTGTCTCGGGAGAAGCATAAGCATGAACTGCGATCATGACAATAACAATTAATGGAGCCATCACGACGATAAGCAGTTCTAATATGGAGAAGTAAGGATCACCAATCGGGTCCATGGGCGATTTAAGAGAGAGAAGTCCAAGAACCAGCGTAACCGCGTATGCTATCAAGAGGAAGAACACGGCAAAGGCTGCCGCTCTTCCCAGCATACGGTGTTGTCTTGTGAAACTTTCATGCGACATCGTTCAACTCCTTAATTTCTGCATTGCTGGCCAGGCTTATCAACCACGTAATTCAGCCTTTAAGATTTAGTATTTCTCCTAAGCACGGTTCTAATAAATTGGTTGTCTAATTAATTGAATGTATAGGAAATGGGCACATTCTCTATGCATTATATACAGACTTGTTTTCGATGTATTTTCTGAATCTAAACTGATGCGTATCTTATTCAGTGAAAATAGATGGCTCGTCGAGATTCTAACTCAGGACCTTCACCTTTTGAAGGCTTCATTTAATAAATATGATCCTATAAACCCTTTAAATTGCAACATGATCAATACTTATTCCCAAAAATTAGATTTCCCACAACAAAACAGTTGTAAAAGCTTCACGCTTAATGACATATGGATTGAGCATAAGAATCTTTTTGAGGAATGGTTGAGAACAAAAATATCTCGGAAAGGACAAAACACTCTATACTGCAGAATTAGACGAAGAACTTTTCATACCATTAAAAGAGAAATATCTTGCTCTCTTTGAAAGACCTGATGAATGATTGCATTTTACCAGAACTACCACTATTGTTTCTTTGAATCGGGTGATCATATAGGTTTCTGGTTAATGAGAGTGTATCTGTGGCATGTATTCCTATGCAGTTCTAAGGCACTCAAGTTCATTCTTTATCATGTTCTTGTGTTTCTGCAGTAAATGAAAACCACGGGAATTGATCATCATGTTATTTTTCCGGTGAAATTACTTGGATCTGGCACTTAAATTAAAAATTTCCAAGTTTAAATGGAGGGGTGCTTTGGCGAGGTTCCTTTTCCAAAAAGATCTCTGAGTGCAAAGTTCTAGATATAGTACCTATGTAATGAGAATGTAACAGATTCGTGCCGAAAGATTCTCAGGACA
>CAZLNG010000254.1:0-4006 GCA_964560735.1 uncultured Methanosarcinales archaeon
TTCTGCTGTATAATCTCTTAAAAATTTGTCGTGTCCGTTTTTGATACAAATTACTTTATAGATATTTATCATCCTAATATCTCATCGAAATTTTTATTGTTTTTTCTTTACTCATTAAAATAACCACTTTAACTAATTATCTTCACAGTTGTTCTTGAAACCCTATTTAATTATTGCGTTGTATTGAACTGTATCTCTTTTGGAAGTAAAGCTTTACAAATTCGAAAAATAGATATATTGATAATGTATAAAGTATGAAGAAATTTAAAATTTGTGAGATTTTGTATCTCTTTATTTTTTGAAACAGATTCTCACAGCCTAGTTTTGAGAGCCTGCGGTCTGTGCCAAAAAGGTTCGTCCGAATATAAAATACCTGGAGGAGCAACTGGTTTCATATGTTAAATATGTTGTTAAAAAACAGGAGTTTGAGAAGATTTCTCCTGTATATTGTAGCAATCTTTATTTTTTTCATGTACATTTCTCCATGTCTGGCAACTTATAACTTCGAAGGCACTCCTGAACAGGACGAACTGGTTGAAATTACATCAGGCACGGTGAAAGGAGGCCTCTATGTTGACGGGGGTCAGGGGCTTGGACAAACCCCTTATGTTCAGGAGTTCAATGTTCCTGGAGACTCTGTAACATGGGCCAAAGTATATGTGGGTGTATGGGGGGGAACAGAAGTGAAGACCGGAACTATGGACCTTACTGTTAACGGAAAAGAGTTCGAAAGTCTGGATCTGGAAGGTACGGCAGATAAGGGAGACGATGAGGATCAGAATCCTGCCATATACTGTGCTGGTCATGGGGTTTACTGGATTGCCTATGACCTGGGCACGAACTTAAGTACCGGGCCTGTAACAGTGGAAGCAAAAACAGGTGGCGACATTGACGGCAGAATTTATGGAATAGTTCTTGCTGCAGTATATGAAGATAAAGAAGGTCAGGACACAAAATACTGGGTAGAGGAAGGAAATGTAAACCTTCACGGCAAAGGGTGGAGTGGAGATCAGGCATCAACGCATGATGAAGCATATGCAGACTTCTCGGGAAAAGTTGATGCGGAAAAGTACAGCAATGCAAACCTTGCTGTAGTATATCTCTGTGGCAGTCCTGGACTTGATGATTCCCTTTACTTTAACGATGAGCAGCTCTCTGACGGAGAGAATCAAAATGACATCGCAAATTCGAAGAGTTATTTTGATTTTAAATTCTTTGATGTACTGGATTTTCTTGAAGAGGATGACAACGAACTCAAGTTCCAGAGAGATAACGAAGACTACGTACATCCTGTGCTTGCCACTCTTAGTCTGGGTACAGAAGAAGAAGGAAGTTCTGACCTTATTGTCTCAGGGCTTACTCTGCCTGTACTTTATGCAGGGCAAGACAATACCATAAAGGCAACTCTCAAAAACATAGGACAGGATTCTGCATACGGTTTTCAGGCCGCACTTTATGCCGACGATGAGATTGTTTCAACTGCTTCAGTCTCTTCTCTTTCAAGTGAAAAAAGCAAAACTATTGATTTCAACTGGAAACCGGAACGCAGTGGAAAGCAGGTTCTGAAAGTCTATGTTGACTACACTAACAAGAAAAAAGAACTATGTGAAATAAACAACTGGAATACCCCCTTTCTTGCTAACGTTGTTGATTTGACTCCTCCTGAAGTTAAAATCGAATCCCCGGCGGATGGGAGTTCCGTAGCTTCAGGATACCTGACAGTCAGTGGAACAGTCGAAGACACAAGCAAGAACCTTACAGTAGATGTTAACGGCCAGAAAGCTTTGCTTGCAGACGGAGGCTGGAATGCAGATATTCCTATTGTATCCGGTCCTAACAAAATAGTTGTTTCTGCTGTAGACGAAACAAATAATACCGGAAAAGAGTTCCTTGTTGTTACAGGCACTTCTTCCAGGTCTGATAACAATGAATCCTTCAGTTCTGGTAGTGAAAAAGAGCGTGTTCACCGGACTGTTGATACTGAACCTATTAGCCAGACACTTGTGGTTTCTCAAAATAAAGGGCTTGAAAAAGCTGCTGTTTTTCCTGAGCTCTATGCCGAACTCGGGATTATTTTTGCAGCTTTATTCCTGAGGTCTCAAAACCGGAGGAAACAGTCATGAAAAAACCGAAGGAAACAGTCATGAGCAGAAAAAGTATTTTATGTGTCTTTGCGACTTTCTTTCTGACATTATATCTGCTAATATGCCTTACCCCTGTATCCGCTAATGAAGATGAATGGGATAACCTGATAGTTACTCTCAGCCCTGAAAACTCCGTTATCTCAAAAAATGTATACACTCTGGAAGCGCTAAAGTTTGACGGATATGGGATGGTTTGGGTCCAGATTTCGAAAAACGGTGAAAACCTCGGAGATGCAGTCCTGGAGAATAACAGTACAGCCTGGTGCTATATGGATAACAACAGTGTAAGGCTGAAGGCTTGCAATGTCACAGATCAGGAAACTCTTCCTATGTTTGGCAGTCTCTGCTCCCCTAAAGCAGAAATAGTCTTTGAAACAAAAAAAGATGTTGAAGATAATGTAGCTCTTGAGCTTGATCTTGATGCGGACAAAGAAGAGTACCTTCTTGATGAAGATGTAATTGTTGATATGGAACTCAGGAATACTGGAGAAGTGAAAACCGACAAAATAAAACTTGATGTGGATTCCGATGGGCTTCTGGTTAAGGAAGGTGTCCCTGAGAGTATAATGCTTGATAAAGGTTCAAAAAAGTCTTCTGAACTCAGATTTAGATTTCCAGATAAGGTGAAAGATAATTATAATATTACTGTAAACGTGAACTGGAAAGACGGTTCTGGAGAGCATTCCCTTTCAAAAGATGTAGAAATAGAACTTACAGAGCCTCTGGAAATCTACAAAAATACAGGTTCAGAAGCTTTTTCAGGAGGGCCTGTGTACGTTGTAGTTTCCGTGAAAAATGTCCAGAAAAGAGCAGTAAATGTTTCATTATTTGATCTCTTACCTGAAACATTTTCTCTAGTTAATGACTCCGAATTTTCTGCAGTTAATATCTCAGAATTAAGTAACAGTTATTCAAATTCGGAAAACAACAGTGATTCGAATTCGGAAAACTTTTCTAATCTGAACTGGAATTTTGTACTGGCTCCGGAAGAAAAAAAGATAATTTCCTATTATATCAAGTCCGAGCAGACTGGTGCTCACAGGACTCCCCAGGTTCATGCTTATTCGGATTTATGCGGGCAGTCATATGTCGAAATTTCAGATTCAGAAAATATAATTACAGTGTATGAAAACATGTCATATAAGGAATACAGTAACAATACAAAAGCAAAAGTGGTATTATCTTCAGGCAATGACCTATCGGCTTATCTGGACAAAAACGGATATGCTTTACTGGATATCTGGGTCAAGAATGAGGTCCTTGATGTCACTTTGTTTATATCTAAAGGTACAAGGTTGCTTGACAGCCAGAGAGAACCTCTTAAATCAATAACGATAAAAGAGGTTGATCAACCTTCTTTGCCAGGCTCTTTAAACCTTGAGGAGAACTGCTATAAACTCGAACCTGAAGGAACGGAAATCGAACCATATGCTAATCTAAGTCTGGGCCTCAAAACACCTCTTGAGGGTAACTTCCCATCCATATACCGTTACGATGAGGATAAAGCCATATGGACTCTTATTGACAGCAGTTTGAACGAGGACAGAATTTCAGCTAAAATTGATGATTTTTCTATATACGGAGTTCTTTCAGAGCCTCAGCAGAAAGTAAAATTGAATGTCAAGGTCGTTTCTCAAACTTAACTATAATAGGACTTACGCACTTGAGATACAAAATCAAGCACAATAAACGGTGTAGTTAATTATGCTTTTTAAGCAGTTAGAAATTCAACGCTATTGATTTTTTTCGTTTCAACCGCGTAAGTCCTGTCTAAATCTTCTAACTCTTTTTATTCAGGAGATAATTGCTCCATCGTTTAGCCTTACTACTCTGTCCGCAGCCCTGGCAATTTCGGGATCATG
>CAZLNG010000255.1:0-3998 GCA_964560735.1 uncultured Methanosarcinales archaeon
TTTTCTTTGTTGTATCTTTTTTATTTTCCCAACCTTTTCAGAGTTTGTTCGCTTCTTACTTTTTTCAGAGCTTTTTCAAACCTGCCGAGCCCGAAGTTAACTTCCTCATCTGTCATTGTCAGGGGTGGAGAGAAACGGATAGTAGAATCTCCGCATGGGAGGAGCAGGATTTGCTCTTTAAAGGCTTCCCTGAGAATTTTATCCCTCAGGATGGGATCTATGGCTTTGTCGGGCTTTACGATTTCAATTCCTATCATCAGTCCAAGGCCGCGTACATCACCAATAAAGGGGGAATCTTCCTGAAATTCTCTGAGGCGCTGCAGGATATGAGAACCAAGTTCTCTTATCCGGTTTTTTGTGTTTTCTTTTTCCAGAAACTCGAGGGAAGCAAGAGATGCTGCTGATGCAAGGAGATTTCCTCCGAAAGTACTTGAATGGACGCCAGGAGGCCAATCCATAAGATCGCTGTCTGCAAGCATTGCACCCAGGGGGAGGCCTGCTCCGAGAGCTTTTGCAAGGCATGAAATATCAGCTTTAACCCCAAAATTTTCCATAGCAAGAAAGGGGCCAGTCCTGAAGCAGCCTGTCTGAACCTCATCAGCAGCGAGGAGGACATCATTATCCGTGCAAATTTTTCTAAGCTCCTCATGAAACCCTGCCGGAGGGACAATATAACCCCCTTCTCCCTGGACAGGTTCGACGAAAACTGCAGCCGTATCCTCAGGGCTCAGTACCTTTCTGAAAATCAGGTTTTCAATTTCCTTTGCACATTCTATCCCACAGGACGGATATTCGAGTTTTAAGGGGCATCGGTAGCAGTAGGCATAATGTGACTGAACTGTACGGATTGCAGGGAAATGTTCTTTCTGCCTGACTTTTGAGCAGGTAAGGGATAGAGAGCCAAGAGTACGGCCGTGGAAGGCATTATAAAATGAAATAAAGTTTTGCCGCCCTGTTTTCCAGGAAGCAAGTTTCATTGCCGCTTCCACAGCTTCGGTTCCGCTGTTGCAGTAGAAAACTTTCGAATAACCTGAAAGCTCTATCAACTTTTTTGCAAGTTTTACAGGGGGTTCAGCAAAAAAATCCCCATATCCGCAGTGGGTCATTTTTTCCAGCTGGGCTGAGATAGCAGCGTTTACTTCAGGATTAGAGTACCCTGCATTCATAACGGCAATCCCTGCAATAAAATCAATATACTCCCTTCCGTCGACGTCCGTAATTATTGAATTTCTGGCTCTATCAACCACAAGAGGATAGGGACGGGCCACACAGGCAGACACAATGTTGCAGTCCTGCTCGATAATTTCCCTGGCTCTGGTGCCGATAATATCAGTCAATCCAGTTTCCTGAGCGAAAAAATCGAGATTCTTTTCTTCTTTTTTACTTTCCTCGGTCTTACCTCCTTTCTTTTTCTTTTCTTCCGCTTCCTCAACTATTTCGTGTCTATCCTGATCCAGAATGCATTCCTCCGTCCTGTATTTTCATTCGGAATCAATCTGGGCTTTTTGAAGCTTGCCGCTATAGTCTATATAAACCGCTTTTATTTCGGTAAATTCCTTTATGGCTTCGGTTCCTGCTTCTCTGAAACCGTTCCCTGTCCCTTTGATCCCCCCGAAGGGCAGGTGAACTTCGGCACCTATCGTAGGAGCGTTAACGTACGTGATTCCTGCCTCAATTTCTTCAATTGCTTTAAAAGCACTTCTCACATTTCCGGTGTAGATTGACGAAGAAAGACCGTATTTTGTATTGTTGGCGACTTCTATTGCTTCTTCAAGGCTTGAGACCGTGATAATACTCAGTACCGGTCCGAAAATTTCTTCCTGCGCAATACTCATATCAGGCCTGACATCTGTAAATACCGTAGGCTCGAAGAAATAGCCAGGAAGGCCCGGATCTATTGCTTTTCCCCCCAAAAGCAGAGTTGCTCCTTCTTCTTTTCCTATTCTGACATACCTTTCTATTCTCTCAAGCTGGGTTTTGTTAATCACAGGCCCGATATCCGTTTCAGGTAAGAGTCCGTCTCCCATCCGGAGGGGTTTCACTTTTGCAAGCAGCCTTGTTACGAATTCGTCCTTTATTCTCTCGTGCAGGATCAGCCTGCTTGTAGCCGTACAGCGCTGTCCTGTGGTTCCAAAAGCTCCCCAGAGCACGCCTTCAAGAGCCAGCTCCAGGTCGGCATCGTCCATAATAATCACCGGGTTTTTGCCGCCCAGTTCCAGAGAAACCCGTTTCATTGTTTTTGCACATTCCCCCATTATCCATTTCCCTGTGTCAAGACTGCCTGTAAAAGAAATAGCCCGGATACGCGGGTGCTGAACTATCGCTTTTCCAACACTCCCGCCGGGTCCGAATACCACGTTTACAACACCCGGCGGAAGTCCTGCTTCCGTGAGGGCTTCTACCAGTTTAATAGCAAGGAGGGGCGTATCACTTGCCGGCTTAAAAACGACCGCATTCCCTGCAACAAGGGCTGGCATGATCTTCCAGCTCGGGATTGCCATAGGGAAATTCCAGGGCGTAATCACACCCACTACTCCTATAGGCCTCAAAACGGTCATACAGAATTTTTCCTTGAGTTCGGAAGTAGTGGTTTCTCCAAACATCCGCCTCCCTTCCCCTGCGGCATAATGCGTAATATCTATTGCTTCCTGTACATCTCCCCTGGCTTCGAGAAGTATCTTTCCCATTTCTTTTGTCATAAGGACAGCAAGTTCTTCCTTTCTTTCCTGTAAAATTCTCGCTGCCTTCAGGAGCACCTCGGCCCTCCTGGGAGCCGGAATTGCACTCCAGACTCTGAACCCTGCCTCTGCAGCTTCAACTGCCCTTTCCAGATCTTCGGCTCCAGCTACCTGTATTGTGGCCAGGTTTTCCAGCGTAGCCGGATTGATATCATCAAAAACCTCGTCGGCTGATGAGTCTCTCAATTCTCCCCCTATAAACAGCTTATATTCCTGAACCATAAAATCTCCCTTAAAAGCATGAATATACGAGCAGATAAATATATTCCAGAAATTTTTTCAGGCCGGAGATAGAGTACTTCCGGAATCGTCCACAAAACTCCAGTGAATGAAAAATAGGGTAGGAGTGAAAAGAAGAAGTTCTATTACTTATTATATGGTATAAATAATAATTATCTGGCTATGATAGCGATACGAAGGGAAAGGGGGGAAATATAATTCGGGAGCAATTTCAAAGAGGGAGCGACGAATAGGAAGAGATACTTGAAAGGGAAAGCGACAGAAAAAAAGATCAGCCTGATAGAGGAAGTAACGGGAGATCTGAACAACCAGAGGATACTGACAGGGAACAGGAACAGCCAGCAAGGGGAGGTGACAGAAAAAAAGATCAGCCTGATAGAGGGAGCGATAATACTGAAGAATATCCGGGAAGAGGAAGTGGCTAAGAAACAAAATTGCCATAGAAATATGAGAACTGTAGAAGTAATATAAAAATAAATTAGCAAAGAAAAACAGCATTAAGAGAAGAAAACAACTTTGGATTCAAGAGTGAGACAATAATTAGAATAGAGGTGAAGTGAGAGGTAAAACAGTTTTAGAGAGGGATTTGCCTCTCACTTCTTTTTTGCTTCTGATATTTTTCAAAACCGGGGATGAGGAATGGCGAACCTCGGTTTCCCGATCTCTTTGTAAAACCCTTCCGAACTGAAGACCTGAGGAATGGCAAAAACCTCAATCGTCTCTTTCTCGGGGCAGAGTTTCCGTTTCTTAAGGGCAAGGTGAGGAATGGCGAACCTCGTTTCCCTTGCTCTGCTGTTTTCGCTAAATGCTACTCATGAACCCCATTCAATACTAGCATTTAGAACTACATGTTATAGAATAACTGTCATATATAAAACATAAATGGAAATGATTTTTCTATTTCTTTGATGTGATAAAGAGCAATCAAAATTTTCAAGCGACTTATCTCTCCAATAAACTAAAATTGCTCACGGACAGAGCCTTAAACATTTTTTCTCTGTCCCCGGACAGCCAGCTTCA
>CAZLNG010000256.1:0-3994 GCA_964560735.1 uncultured Methanosarcinales archaeon
GTCTAAGTAAACCAGAACATGCATTATACCTTGAAAGTTGTTTAAAACATCATAAGAGCTCATCCCAAAACTAATTTTATTCTCACATCAATAAAAGCTTCAGAAACATTTTTCATGATTAACAACTCGATTGGTCGTACCAAATTCAAGATTTAGAGGCGCTAATTTAAGTTTTGGGATGAGCTCATATTTAATAGATGGGTGTCTGTTTAAATTAGGTTGTAGCAAAATCTGATGATATAAATCTTGAAGAGAAGTCTTCAACATCTTTTTTGCCTAAAAATAAGTTTCTACCTGAATCTTTTAGATCTCTTTATCTGTAATAGATAAAATATAACTTTTCCTAATAACTTCATACTAAAAGTTTAAAAATAAATACATGATAATTTTATAAATAAGAATGGATGAAGAATTAGCAATTGCGAGAAATTAGGGGTTTGCCTAGAATCAAATTTATGCCAATCCTTTAGATAAAAGGCTCAGACAAAAGATGTAATTATTAATTTCCATTTTAAAGCCGCGTTGAGGAATTATGACTGCTTCTGACCTTCCGGATTGGGATGAAATGAAGATCCAGATGCAAAAAAGGATCGCTGAGCTGGAAAAAGCCAATCAAGATTTGCGTGCCGAGAACATAGCACTAAAACGGAACATCACCAAGGGCAAACGGACGGAGTATGAGATCAGGCTGCGCATCAAAAAATCACGTAACAAGCAAGAAGCTGATGCGCTTCAACTGCACACTGGTGGGTTGGAAGTCGTAGATGAGCGAGCTGAAGGAAGGGAAACGAGCGAACTCTACCGTAAGCTATGAGCCGCTCCTCCTATTGCAAAATCTATGAGGAATGAATGAACGCAGTCGGAAACGTCCAGAAATGGCTCACATTCGGATTGAGTGCGGAGCAGGAGAATCGCTTTCGAAAGACCAACTTTGGTGCGGACGTCACCCAAGCCCGGATTTTCATTTTTCTGATTATCCTGCCTTTTATAACCCTTGCGGTCAACGACTATGGTTTTTTTGGACTATCACGGATATTCTATGGGATTTTAGCGCTTAGACTTGCTTTTGTTGCATATACCATTCTGTTCTTCAAAAGCCTGCGAAAACTTCAGAACTACCGCTCCTACGACCGAGCCGAATTCTTTTGGGGTCTCTCTTTAGCACTCATTCACATCGCGGTGAATTCTACGCGACCTACTGACTTCGTTGCCCATACCGTCGCCATAGTTCTCTCTGTTTTCGTCATAGTTATTGCCATCCCAAATCGGTTCACCAACCAGCTTATTCTGTCCCTAGTGTTTACCGTCGGGCAGACGCTGATTATTGCACCCAATCTGTGGACATCGCCACAAGCTTCCTTTACGGTGCTTCTCAACATGCTCATTGCGACTGCCATTGCCATTACATCTAGTTGGCTACTTCACTTCTGGCGAAGGCAGGAATTCCTTACTCGCGAGGAAATACAAAAGTCAAGGGTGGAAACTGAAATGCAGCTTACTGAGCGCAAGAAAGCTGAAGAAGCTCTTGAAAAGATTCAGGAGGCCCATATAAAAGAAATTCATCACAGGATCAAAAATAATTTGCAGGTAATCTCATCTCTGTTAAGTCTCGAAGCTGAAAAGTTTAGTAACACAGAGGTGCTTGAAGCTTTCAAGGAAAGCCAGAATCGTGTAACTTCAATAGCTCTGATTCATGAGGAGCTTTACAAAGGTACAGGGACAGACAATCTAAATTTTGCTTCCTACTTACGAAAGCTTACAGCAGACCTTTTAAGCTCATATAATCTTCTAGATAAAGATGTCAGCTTGAAACTTGATATTGAAGAAGTTTATTTTGACATGGATACTGCAATACCTCTTGGCATTATTGTAAATGAACTGGTCTCAAATTCTTTCAAACATGCATTCCCAAGTAAGAAAAAAAGAGAAATCCAAATTAAGCTCTTTGGAAATAATCTGAGTGACGATAAAGAGGACCTTGCTGAGAATGGTACTAGATATACCTTTATTGTCTCAGATAATGGGGTCGGAATCCCCGAAGAAATAGACTTCGAAAATACAGAGACTCTTGGTCTACAGCTTGTAAACATACTTGTTGATCAATTAGATGGGAAAATTGAGCTAAAAAGGGATAACGGGACTGAATTTACTATAAGCTTCAGTGCAGAAGAAAAAAATAATCAGGCATCTGCGTAAGCCCTGCAATAATAAGTTTAATAATGTTTAGAACTTGTTAAGCCAGCATAATATACTACAGAAGCCATTATAAGTGAATTTCGACATTGTAGTAATCTGGAAGGGAATCAAGCATAGCTTCTTTTTGTAACCTTCAACATACCCTCCCAAGCACATATCCCAGAAGCCACGTTAATTACC
The DNA here is from genome assembly GCA_964560735.1 of uncultured Methanosarcinales archaeon. Lineage (GTDB taxonomy): Archaea > Halobacteriota > Methanosarcinia > Methanosarcinales > Methanosarcinaceae > Methanosarcina. The sequence continues at coordinate 2,377 of CAZLNG010000256.1, forward strand.
AGGGATATTGCTCGGGATAAGGTGGACCAAATATATCCCGGAAGGTTCCACAACGCAATAAAACGAGTAAAATGAATACTCTCTTTCAGCACTTCTTTTAAAGCCAAATGATACTGTTTACCGATAACTCAGATCTGAGTTAACGGAGGGGTTTCTGGGATATGTGGAAGGATGGCGCTTTCTATCCCTGAAGGCAAATACCTAGAAGCCACGTACAAAGGCCAGAGCTATCGCTTAAGATAAGGATGGACCAAATAATCCCGGAAGACTCCACACAACAATTAAAACGAGTACTTTAGTCCCTATGTCAGCACCTCTTTTATAGCCAGCTGGCTACGTTTTCTCGATGACTCAGATCTGAATCATCAACATCAATATTCAGGCTTCTATGATAATTGTAGAAGGATGGTGAGGTATATCTATCTCAGAAAATACATACCTAGTGATCTAGTCTAAAGGCTAAGGCTATCGCTTTTTTGTGTAAGCTTTAAGACTAAAATATGAGGTTACTTATAGTTCACTAAATATAAAGAAAATTGCACAGTTATATATACTACCTTACAAATAAGTATCTTACTTAAAAAAAGTCACCTTTTATTAAATATATGCAAATTTTATTTTTTAGCTATTTATTTGTATATATTATCTTTAGTTAGAATATATTTTGGAGTGATATAATGAAAAAATCATCTTTAGTCACATTTGCTCTCATAGTTTTGCTTTCAATATCTATGAGTGTACAAGCTCTAGAATCTAAAACAATAGAGCGAAGTAACGGTGAATCTGTATTTTCATCATTTTCTGAAACAAATGGAAATATGGTTACAGATACCTATTTATCTGTTACTGAAACCAAAGATGGTACAGAGATTTATGTAGATATTTATACTTGGGATCTCTCAGATGGGAATTACTGGGTCGAGAAGTCTGGTTCCATACTTACAACAGATGATGTTTTCAGTATAGATAAAAAACTAAATTCTGCCAGTTTATCTGAGGTTGACCTCGAAGTTTATGACTGGAATACCGGTGAAATTGAACCATTGACAGTAAAAGCTGACTGGACTGGTATAGGTGACGTTTCAAAGGGTAGTTTCAGATCCATTTCGACAGATGGGGATTACACTTTTAGGAGTAGTGACAGTTCCAGTTACAGAGAAGCTTCAGTTGCAGGGAGCATAAATGGCTGCGACTTTGGAGCGAATTCTTATAGTAATCTGGTTAAATTCAAGTCTGCATATGTTACGATGGAAAAATAAACTTATAATATGTAAGCGGATTTTGAAAAGCCAAAATAAAAATGAATACTACACTTCATTTTCAAGAAATGGCAGTTGTAGGCTTGAAAAATTCGTTGTATTTTTTTCATTTACTTTTTTCCTGCTTTTTAAGTATCAAAGATAAGTCTATCCCTCATTTCCACGTTACATATACTTAGAAGCCACGTACAAGGGCCAAAACCCTCGTTTAGGATAAGGATGGACTATAATATATCCCTGATGGTTCCACAAAATTAAAAGAATAGCCTTTTCTTCTAAACTACTTTATTATCTAAAGAAAAATACTGAAGTAGTGAAGTTTAGATATTGAAAGAGTCCTGAATGAGTAATACAACTTT
>CAZLNG010000257.1:0-3992 GCA_964560735.1 uncultured Methanosarcinales archaeon
AAAGGGAAAGCTCACCTGGAGGCAAAGTATTAAGAGCTATACAAAGAGCTGCATGACGAAGATTTTACAGCTTTGCCTCCAAAATTCCCAAATATACCCTTTTTAACTCTATCTTCCCAGGCTATTTTGGAGAGGCCGCTATTTTTGACAGCGAAAAATATGCAAGCAAAGCGATAAAACATATACATACCCCAACGTGCAATTATTAAGAGTGTGATTATGAATCCCAGGGTTTCTATTATTCGCTGCAGTGATTACTCAAAAGTAAAAAACGCTATAAGAGAATCGCTCAACCTTATAGGCGGCCTTGAGAAGATTATATCTCCCGGCAACAAAGTACTTCTGAAACCCAATGTACTTGCTGCTCGACCTCAAGAGGACGCTGTCACGACTCATCCGGCAGTCGTCTCTGCAATGTGCGAACTGGTTTCAGAAGTGGGAGGGATTCCAGTTATAGGAGATGGGTCCGGAATTGTAAGGCCCGGATCAACTAACACTTCGCAGGCATTTAAGGTATCAGGCATTGAAGCTGTAGCTTCCAAATGTGGAGCACAATTAATAAATTTTGAAACTTCTGGTTACGTTGAAGTTGATGTTCCCAATTCAAGACATTTTTCGCGCCTGCACATAGCAAAAGCCATACTTGAGGCAGATGTAATAATTTCGCTTCCGAAACTCAAGACTCACGAGCTTACACTTTATACAGGAGCGGTCAAAAATTTATTTGGCACAATTCCTCAGAAAAACCGAAAACAAGCCCACTTTCTGGAAGACCGCGACCGCTTTGGAAACGCAGTTGTAGATATATACTCTGTAGTCAAGCCTCGTCTTGCAGTCATGGACGGTATAATTGGCATGGAGGGAAACGGCCCTTCAAACGGCACACCTGTAAAGGCAGGTGTAATCATGGCAAGCTATGACTGTGTGGCCCTTGATATAGTAGCTTCTGAGCTGATAGGAATTGATCCTCTGAAGGTCCCTACAAACAGAGCTGCCCTTTCAAGAGGGTTTGGAACTGAACAGATCGAGGTTGTAGGCACAGCTTTGAGCGAGGTAAAGGTAACATTCAAAAGACCGGAAGGTGGAATAACTGCCTACATGCCTTCTTTTCTAATGAAGATTCTTCGAACGCAGTTAACTGTAAAACCTTTTATTAATACTTCAAACTGTGTGCTCTGTAAAGCCTGTGTTTTGAACTGTTCAGCACACGCTATTGAAGAAGTAAACAGGGCGCTTAAAATAAACGAAAGAAAATGTATCCAGTGTTACTGCTGCCGTGAACTCTGTTCAAAAAATGCCGTAGAAATAAGGAAATCATTTCTTCTGAGGCTTATAAATAAAGTTAAAGGTTAATAAAAACTACTTCAAAGCCACTGGCTTTCCAGTGAAAATTTACCATGAAGTCAACTATAGGAAATATATTTATCTGTTGAAGATTAATGGAAAGTAAATAACAATTTCATTGAAAAATGGGGGGCACGATATGAGTGAAGTAATATCCAACAGAGACAAAGTAACATATAACGAAATTACAAATTATTATCATAGTAATAAACTCCTTTTTGGACTGAAATATTTTAAAAATTGGATTCTGGAAAGGCTCGCCTCAAGCATTCCTGTGCCTTCCTGGAGAGCCAAATTACATCGAATGAGGGGCGTAAATATTGGTAAAAATGTATACGTCGGTTATGATGTCGTTTTTGATCGGCTGCACCCGGAGTTAATTACAATCGGAGACTATGCTGAAATAGGGGACCGGTGCATATTCTCTGCACATTCAAGAGGCAGCTTAACTACAAGACAGGCCTATCCGAGAACCATGGATCCCATAATAATCGGACGTGGAGTCTCTGTTAATCCGGGATGTATAATCACCCAGGGAGTCGAAATTGGAGAAAACTCCATAATCGGGATTGGGTCCGTGGTTACCCGTGATATATCCCCAAACAGCCTGGCGCTGGGATATCCTGCCAGAGTTGTCAAAAAGCTTGAAGGTGTAGGGGAACTTCAAACCTGATTTAGAGATTTTTCTGGCTTTTTCCAGAGATCTGTATTTTCTTTCATTTATAATTTTTTATTTATAGAAATTCCAACTCTTATTTGAGAATAGTTTCCGTATTCTGTAACTGCCCTGCTTACATACAGAAATTTTTTTAAGGAAAAAGTGAAATGGAAATTAAAATGAGAGTTACTTTTCTGACCCGTACTTAAACTCGAAACCAAATTGATTCAGGGTAAACAACGTCATCATTGCTACAAAGCAAATGAAAAAGACCGACAGAAAAGATGCTGCCATATAATTGAAAAGGCTGTTATCCTGAAAACCTGCATCCATTAAAGAGAACACGCTAATCTTTCCACTGTATAGTGGATATATGTACTCACAGCCGCCTTCACCAATGTCATCCAGCAGTAAATGCGAAAGAAAAGCAGTTTCTGCAAAAAGCCCCAGATAGATTGCCTTGTCAAACCTTCTGTATATAATGAATCCGACAAGAATTCCAAATATGATTGCTGTAGAACTAAACAGTAATGAATGTGTGGGAATCGGACCAATCCAGCAGTGTTCTAAAGTGCCGTTTACAAACAGATTATAAACAGCCATAATATCCGGAAAGAGAGTACACAAACTGCCTACAAAAAATAATAATAAAAGTTGCGGCACATTTCTGAATGGCAATTCTCCACGAGAAATTGACCTTACAGCAGCATAGACTGCTACTGCGCTGGTACAGAACAAAAAGAACAGAACATGTGCAACTGGATATGGCATAAAGAACACTTTTTTTAAATAAATATGAAAGTCAAAAAGAACATGTTTTGAAAGTATATAATACTTATGAGAAATATTAATTAAGATCTTATTTAAAGAGGAACCCTTTAAAGAGGAGTCAACTCTATAAGCATCCCTTTTTCAAAGGGATATCTTTCAATAATGAAAAACTTTGTACCAAGAAGCTCCAGTTCTTCTTTGAGTTCATCTTTTAGCTCTTCGAGTACCCACCAGGCGATTTCGATTTTCCCGTCTTTTGCTTCGAACAATTCAGGAGGTACTTCCATATTTTGCAAAATTTCTTCTGCCAGCTTCTGTTCTCCACCCTCAATAACCCCATAGACGAGAGTTCCATCATCAGTGATTTCATCGAACTCTCTTGCCGTATTTTTCGCGATCCGCTGAAATCTTTTGCGGAGCTGGACTGCATCCTTATATGTTGAAGAACAAAAGTGAATTTTTTTGCTCGTTGAAAAAGCTGCTTCAGCATATCTGCATGAGCCTGCTGCTGCGCTGGAAGTGTCTGATTCAAGAGAAAAGCCGTTATTCAGGAGAGCTTTTGAATTGTTATCTGAAAACTCCAGCTCATTCAGGTTAAGAAAAATTCCCATTTCCTCTGCAAAGAATGCAACTTTTTCCGCCCCATCCAGAGCAGGAATTTCAATTCCGGCTTCAATTCCAAGCTCTTTTGCGTTTTGCAGGGAATCTTCATACGGACTGTTCCTGAGATCTTCCCATTTTTCCTGTGGCGGATGGAAACGAATCTCGTCAAGGCCTGCCTCGGCTAATTTCTCAAGTACCTGCTTGTCAGGAGCCAGAGAAGTATAAAGATGGATATGATGTGCTTTCCCGAAAAAAGATTTCAGAACCCTGATATAGTGCAGGACTCTTTCGAGTTTCAGGAGAGGCTCGCCACCCGTGATCCCTGTCCCTAGAGCATCCATAAGCCCGGCTTCCTTCAGCAAGTCTTCATCGCTTTTTACAGGTCTTTCGTTTGCAAAAACGAGATCTTTTCCACGCCTTTCATCAGAAAGTGGGCAGTAAAAACAATCTTTAGGACAAAGACCAGTTACAAAAAGGACCATTTTTGCCCCCTCCTGGCAGAGCCGGCAGCCTTCGGAAAGGTAACTGCAAAAAGAGCCAGTTTCGTCTCGAGTAAAATTCTCCATACCTGAATCTGCATATTCTTTTTTTATATATAAGGTTTGTTTTCAGATAC
>CAZLNG010000258.1:0-3988 GCA_964560735.1 uncultured Methanosarcinales archaeon
CCACTTTTAGGATAGGCTCTTAATTAAAAGTATTAAAGGTAATATTAAACATTTCGGCATTGGTAATGAAAAATAGTAATATATTATGAAAACCTATATTTCTGCATGAACTGCCCAAGATGTAAGAGTTCCACTCACCACAAGAACGGTCTAGTTGGTGGACGTCAACGATTCAAATGCCATGATTGTGGATATAACTATACAGTAGAGATAAAATCAACTGCCAGCTCCATTTCTGTTAAGAGACAGGCTTTACAACTTTATCTTGAAGGATTAGGGTTTCGCTCAATAGGCCGGTTTTTAGGAGTAAGTCATGTTTCTGTCCAAAAATGGATAAAGAAATTTGGTCAGGACTTAGAGGAGCTAAAAAGCGAAAATGAGATATCTATTGTTGAACTCGATGAGATGCACACTTACATCGGTAACAAAAAAAATATTGCTGGATCTGGATTGCTGTTGATAGAGTTGGAAAAAAGTTCATCAACTGCTCTTTTGGCAGTAGGGGAACGGAAACTGGACGACAACTCTGGGAAAAATTAGAGAAGAAAGAGATAGGGGAAGTGATGACTGATCATTGGAGGGCATATGCAGAGTTTCTCCCAGAAAAAATTCATACTCAATCTAAAGCAGAAACGTATACTGTTGAAGGATATAACAGCATATTGAGGCACTTTCTGGCAAGATTGAGAAGAAAGACAAAGTGTTATACTAAGAGTATTGAAATGCTAAAGTACTCTGTTCTTCTATTAATGAAATTCTGAAATAAAGAGCTAGCTATGTTTAGTTAACAATGCCAAATTTTCTTTTCTGAAGGCTAATATATTTACTAGTAATATAGGTTTTTGATAACCAGATTTTCCCTTTATTATACTACGGGGCGATCCCCGTTTTTTTCGCTTTTTGACCCTTTTAATAACTGGCTTTCCGCAGGTGCGACAGAAGCTATATTATGAATTGCGTCACTGCGCTACCTTTTCCATTTGAGGTAATCCTATTGTGACATGGTGCGACGAGAAGTTATACCATGGATTACGGAACAACCCGCCATTCTATCCATTCAGAATGTCTCTACTCTGATGTGCATCTCTGGCAACGGATTTGTGCAAAGCTCAGAGGACAACGAGGTGTAAAACTGAACCTGACAGTTCCAAACCGCTAGGGAAAAGGACATATGGAGAACCGAAAGGTGAAGATCCGCTTAAGGGATCGTGAAGTAAAACATGCGAAAGCAGGTTAACACGCATGAGCCAAAATGGCACCGAAGCTCGGTTATGACATTCCATGTCGTGTCATGACGAATGGACATATGGGCTTCCGGTCTTGGAGATCCTCCTAAGTGTCCAGCAATTATCCAGGGTATAGAACTCGGTAAACCATTTGTGGTCCTCATTGAGGTAGGAACTTCGTGAGAAGAACCAATAACACAGATGGCAGAGGAAATGGCAAAAAGCTAAAGATTCCCTGTAATGGGGAATATAGAGGAAAAAAACTCCTACCTCAATGCGAAAGCATGCCTGCTTGCCATTGGTCACGAAAGCAACAGGGATTGTTTACTTATGAATGTAAGAGAACCAGAGATAACTTCGGTTACGGACCTTACAGACAAAGAACTCACTCAACGATGGAAAACCATTGATTGGAAAAGAGTGAAAGAATTCGTTAATAACCTTCAGTCTCGAATTGCAAGTGCAGCTAAGAACGGAAATTGGAAAACTGTGAACAAACTCTCCCGTCTTCTCACCCGATCTTTTTATGCCAAACTTCTTTCAGTACGCAAAGTAACTACTAACAAGGGAAGTCGAACTCCCGGAATAGATGGCATCGTTTGGTCATCTTCGGCAGATAAAATGCGTTCTGCTCTACAACTAACGAACAAGGGCTACCGTGCAAAACCATTAACACGGAAGTACATTCGAAAGAAGAACGGTAAACTACGACCTCTTAGCATACCAACTATGTATGACAGAGCAATGCAAACCTTGCACTCTCTGGTGTTAGGCACAATCGAATCTGCTACAGGTGACAAAACTTCTTTTGGGTTTAAACCTTATCGTTCCACAAAAGATGCTTATGCCTACCTTCACCTCTGTTTAAGCAATAAAAACGCTTCTGAATGGATCGTTGAAGGTGATATTAAAGCTTGCTTTGATGAACTAAATCACACTTGGATACTTGCTAACACTCCTATGAACAAACGAATCCTTAAAGAATTTCTAAAAGCTGGATATGTCGAAAATTTCCATCTGTTTCCTACGGAAAAAGGCACTCCGCAGGGTAGCACAATATCTCCAATAATTGGAAATATCGCCTTAAACGGACTGGAAAAGATCCTAGCGAGTATCTATTATTTCAAATCAGACGGAACGATCGACAAATCTTATCTCAACAAGCACAAGGTTAATTTCATACGCTTTGCTGATGATTTTGTGGTAACCGCTGCTTCCTCTGAAACAGCTCATAAAATCATCGATGTCATCCAAGCATTTTTAGATCCTCGTGGACTTAAGCTTAGCGAGGAAAAGACTCTTGTGACTAATATTAGTGAAGGATTCAATTTCTTAGGATGGAACTTCAGGAAATACAAAAGAAAACTCCTTCCGAATCCATCTAAAGACTCCAAAAAGGAAGTTATCAAGAAAATCGGTGACTTAATTCGAAAAGTAAAAACATGGGATCAAGACCGATTGACACAAACACTCAACCCAATCATTAGGGGCTGGTCACAGTATCATAATCACGCAGTTTCTTCTGCGATCTTCAACAAACTTGATAACATAGTCTATAACATGCTAACCTCCTAGGCGAAAAGAAGACACTCAAATAAAAGTCTCACCTGAATAATGACCAAATACTGACATAAATCCGGTAACAGAAAATACGTATTCTGCACAGAGCTACAGACCTTAGAGATATTCTCCAATGCCAAAATTGCTAGACAAAGACTAGCAAGCCTTAATAAGAATCCATTTATCGATAAGGAATATTTCGAACAATGGAAATTCATGGAATACCATCGGAAGAAACGCATCACCAACCCCAATTCTGTTCAAAACTGACACCCGAAAGGGTAGTAGTGGCTCGAGCCGGATGAATTGAAAAATTCTTGTCCGGTTCCTAGAAGACGGGGTAGAGAGTAAACCCACCCTGTTATTCGACCATAAATGGTAACGTTTGTGTGGAGCTCACATGACAATATCAAGAAATCAAGGAGCCTGACATTTGGGTAAATTTCGCTAATATTCTTCTCCACTTATTCTTGAATGCGTCACAGGAAATACTTTTTACTGATAATATAAGAACTTTAATAGATCGCATCAACATCAGTCTTTGTGTTCCCTTCAATGTTGCTGGTAATCCTGTTACTCCATGATAAAGTATGCTATCAGAGGTTCTGCAATTGATGTTCTTGATATGAAAATCCTGAAAATGAAATTGATATAGAGGGATGTATGACTATATTTATAAAGTATCTCTACTTGCGAAGCTGCAGAAGAAGCTCTACTTCAACTTATTTCTCGCGTATCCCAAAAAAGTACGCCAATATACTCCTGTAATATACCTTGAAGCCCTCTACGAGCGTGTGCTTATCTTAGAGCGTGTCTTAAAATTCAAACCATTTTTACGACTGGATAATTAGCACCACAGCTTCAAATTCGGAATGTAAATTTATTACACCGGATTTATTTACTATATGGATAAATCAAATACTTCAGGCATCATGGTTGGAATTTACGCTTAAGCATTTAACGGCTTACTGCACAGATTTTCAGTTCAAATGCGTGATTCTTGTTCCAATTGTAGAATCAAATTTAATTTTAAGACACGCTCTTAGAAAAGCTCTCAATGCTAACAATACATGAGCTCTCTGCGACTCTTTTTTTCTTGCCTGACACTTTTCCACACCACAGAACTGTCTTTTTTAAATGGACATGGTCTTAATTGATTGATCGTTTTTTGAATCGGTCCCAATTCCAGGGCTCATCAAGAA
>CAZLNG010000259.1:0-3980 GCA_964560735.1 uncultured Methanosarcinales archaeon
GGTGATGATATCATGATGTCATCATGATAGGATGTTAGAAAGCAAGTGATTATAGGAGAAGATCATGGGAGAAGTGCAGCCCATGACAGAAATGATGTTAACTAACAATATACTGTCTATCTTGTTTTTATTTATACTTCTGCTTTAATTTATTTAAAGCGCTATGCGTAAGCCACTACATCTTTTACGTTTCTTGATTTGCATCTTGCGCGCATGATTGACATTAGCACATTAGCTATACCATATAACTCAGGCTCATAATCGCATAACCGTATGCATCTAACAAATCCTTTAACTGTAATATAGCTGAGAGTAATAATTCTATGGTGTCTCGATGCGTGGAAGTTATGTGTCCGGCGTACTGCGATTGTTTGTGTTAAAGCGACCGGAATGGTATATAAATGTGTTGTTTTTAACGATTTGGAGCGATTTAGGGCGGACTAAATCATGTGCAATATCATGATTACAATGTTATAAAGTTAATGAGTTCCGGTACGCTTTTATACACATTCCTGTATACAAGGTATTGTGGTAAGTTAAGTGCCACAGGATGAAGATAGATGAGTGGAAAAGTACAATTTACGGTCTATGTGAATCCGCTTGTTGCAGCAGAACTTGAAAGGATTCGTGGTTCTGCATCAAAAAGTGTAGTTGTTGAAGCAATGATGATGGAATGTATGAATTTGCCTGAAGAAATCATGGCACAAGGAAAAAGACACTGTTAAAACAGGTGATAAAGAATGTCTAAGGAAAGCGATATAAAACTAACTCCAGAACTCGAAAAGATTTACGATCTTATATATGATGTGCATATGCGTCAGGGAACATACCTCAAGGACAATGTTTGGACGATCTGGCTTGATGAAGATATGTGTGAGGAAATAGATGCATCAGGTGACTCAATACAAATTCATGCTAATGATGTCGGTAACCCAAAAGCATTTCGCCGTAATATGCTTAGAGTTGCACACCAGATCATCCCTGAAGATGTAACAAAAGATCAGTGGCATGATTTCATCGTTAAGCTCGTGTTGTGGAAAGGTGTATCTCGTGATGTTAATGATAGTGGTAAATTCATACCATGTAGGAAAGTTAGAGAACAGAACAAAGAAAAGAAAAATACGTAAATTGATTCTGAGTTTTGAAAATACCGAATCCAACAAGATAAGCGTGAAGATCCCAAAACCAATTCACAGTTCGCAAGTGTGATTATTGATTTTCTAACTTATAAGGTTTTCGGCATTTCTAACGTTGAATCAGTTTACGTCATCCTTAGAAGGACTTGATGTAAATGACAACTAAAGAGGAATTGTTTAACAATATCTCTAAAGAGATAAGTACCGATTTAAAATCACTCGCAGTATTAACAAAGTATGACAAGAATGCTGTTGATGCAGCTTTCTACAGAACATTTGTAAATAGTTCTTACACCGAAGGTACAGGCTTTGACGATAAATGCAATGTCGCTTTGAATATCCTGTATAATCAATATGACTTAGAGCGAATTGAACCAAGGATGCCAAAAGCAACAATACAGGAAGAACAACCATTACTGAAACTTGATGCCGAAGGCTTGCTTGGGCTTCCAAATTATAACTATATCCGGCAATACATGGATTATATCAAATCCCCTGAAATATATCCTGAAATTGCATACCAAAATGGTCTGGCATCTGTTTCTGCATTTACACTGAAGAGAGTATTTGCAGAAACAGAAAATATGCATGGAGTCCTTTTCAAAGATCCGTTGTTCTGCAATGTTTTCTTACTGGTCTTGGCTTTCACGGCTGCCGGAAAAACAATTCCGCTAAAAGCTGCAATGGGTATTGTAGAGCAGGTCATGAAAGAGGGTATTTTTGTAGATGGTAGTTCGCCAGAATCCCTGAAAGAGAACCTTGCAGATGAGATCATCGGTGGGGAGAAAAAGAAATCTAAGAAGGAAGAAGAACCTGAAGAGTGTGAAGAAGAATCTGAAACTCAAGAGTTAACAGACAAAGAAATAACAGTCTCAATATCATATGAGAAGCCAGTGGTTGTTACCAAAGTAACAAAAGCTCAGAAGGAGACCGAGAACTCTAAGACAGAGACTGGGGATGTCAAAGAACCTGAAACTCCAAAGGAAGATGTTCCACAGCCTGAAGTGCCGAAAGCTGTACCAGACGTTATATCACTTACAACAAGGTACAATCCATTCACACAGAAATGGGTTTCACAACCTATTATAAACGGAAAGAAACAGGCATCTGTGCAGCACAAAAAGCCAATATATGAAAGGGAGACCGGAAGAGACAAGGAACTAAAAAGCATCATCACTTCAGTATTGGGAATAAAACCCAAAGATGCAGAAGATGCTGTAAACAAACTGCAAAGCGAAGCCGTGAAAGTCGAAGGAGATCTTAATGCCATTAAAAGAAGTGGTGATAAGAAAGCTAAAGAAGAGCCGGCAGACATTTCAAAATATCCGAATAGCTGGAAAAACATGTGGGATGATGAAATCGGTGGTTTCTTTACAGGCACGAATAAGCAATTTATGTTGGGCATGGTGGAATTACTCTGTAAGCTGTATTCCTGCATGTCTGTCTCCAAGAGTAATGCCGGCGGTAGCTCAAATAACACCAAGATATACAACGTAAAAGATTCATTCTTTTCCATCAATGGAGCAACGGTATCTGACGATCTTGCAAAGGTGCTCTCTGTAAGTATGATTGTTCGTGGTCTCCTCCCAAGGTTCATGATCTTGAATCCAGACTACAAACTCGAAATGCCAGATGAAACAGAGGAACATGATGATATCGAAAATGTCTTTGATGCCGTGAACAATTCAAAATCAATCACCATAAGCGAGCGTAATGCCGAAAAACGCGAAGCGCTTGTGAAAGCCGGAAATATCATCGATGCGCTGCTGGATAATGATAAGCTGAAAATCGATTTCACACCTAATGCATTTACCATCATCAAGAACTGGGAAATCAGATCACAAAAGCACTATCAGGATAATCTGTTTATCATGAAAATGCGCTCAAGGTTTATGGAGAACGCATACAAGCTTGCAATCCTCATAGAAGTAGGTAACATACCGTATTACGTTGTTGAAAACGTAGGTGAGGGCTTCTCAGGAGAATTAAAAATTGAAGGTGACTATACAGATGTCGAAAACATTGAAGACTACATTGATAAGCTCTTAGACTTCGATATGGAATTACTCAAAGATGCCAAGATAAAGCAACTCATAGTCACGCCATCAACAATGAAATTCGCTCTCAAGATGTTTGACCGCATGTATTTACCACACTCACTGAAAGTTGCAGAATCCCTGCTTGCGGGTTCGGATAATGGTGGTGGAGACAATAACAAAGGTGACATCGCACAAATTAAGTCAATAATGAAAGAACAGCCTATAATGACAAAAAAGGATCTGTTGACAGCCTTCGGAGGCAGCCTGAGACACCTTGATACAGCACTTGAAACACTCAAGGAGTGTTGCATGATCTTCTCCAGTGGAGAGGATGAAAACGGTAGACCAACAAAGGATACTGTTTATCAGTACAGGAAGAAGGTGGAAACACTAACATTACCTGAGAAAAACTATGCGAACTATGCAGGCACTTCATATCAGGCTGGTTTAATTCTTTCTCTTACCGTTCCATCCGGCGAGATGGTTGATCAAGTATCCGAAGTCCAACAATCTGAAGAAGAATATTGCTCATATTGAGCAGTACCTTCTTCTTAATACTTTTTTTCTCTGCTTTTTGACCGATTAGTGGGCATATGTTGTGTTATAGTCGGTACATTTTTCGAAAGCACATTTCCAAATTATCATGCCAAGTTTGAGAGTTAAGAGTTAACTTCCCAAATCTAATTTTTTAAAAGTTGCCAAAGGCACAGCCTTAAAAATAAAAATTTTAGGTTGTAGATGAGATTATCGACCTTAAATTGCAAAATTATTATTAACAGAGCCACATTAGAACATTACAAAGCAA
>CAZLNG010000260.1:0-3943 GCA_964560735.1 uncultured Methanosarcinales archaeon
CTTTAGAGCTGATGCAAGAGGGCAAATATAAGGAAGCCTTAGAGAAGCTTGAAAAGGCAGAAGAAGCCGTAAAGTTCCTGTTAAAAAACCCTAAAAATGAATTTTTCCAGTCTGAACTATATAAAAAATATTACAACATTTTTACTTTTGGATATCACTTACAAAACATAGGACGTTTTTCCCAAGCGCAAAATTTCTACGAACTGTCTATCTTAATTTCTCAAAAACTGCTCAAAAAAGACCCTGATAATGTAGTGTACCAATCAGACGTGGGAACAACACTCAACAACTCAGGGACCTTGCTTAAAAATATGGGGCGCTTCGAAGAGGCAAAGAAAAGATACGAAAAAGCGCTAGAGATGAGGCAAAAACTGCTCAAAAGAGACTCTGAAAACGTAGAGTACCAATCAGACGTTGCAATGACACTCAATAACTTAGGAAACTTGTTTTTGACTATGGGGCGCATAGAAGAGGCAAAGGAAAGATACGAAAAAGCGCTAGAGATTTATGAAAAACTGCTCAAAAAAGACTCTGAAAACGTAGGGTACCAATCAGATGTTGCAATGACACTCAACAACTTAGGAAACTTACTTTCTGATATGGGGCGCATAGAAAAGGCAAAGGAAAGATACGAAAAAGCGCTAGAGATGAGGCAAAAACTGCTCAAAAACGACCCTGATAATGTAGTGTACCAATCATACGTGGGAACAACACTCAACAACTTAGGAAACTTGTTTTGGACTATGGGGCGCTTTGAAGAGGCAAAGGAAAGGTATGAAAAAGCGCTAGAGATGAGGCAAAAACTGCTTAAAAAAGACCCCGATAATGTAGTGAACCAATCATACGTGGGAACAACACTCAACAACTTAGGAAACTTGTTTAGGACTATGGGGCGCTTCGAAGAGGCAAAGGGAAGATACGAAAAAGCGCTAGAGATTTGTGAAAAACTGCTCAAAAAAGACTCTGAAAACGTAGGGTACCAATCAGATGTTGCAATGACACTCAACAACTTAGGTGCCTTGCTTAAAAATATGGGGCGCTTCGAAGAGGCAAAGGAAAGATACGAAAAAGCACTAGAGATGAGGCAAAAGCTGCTCAAAAAAGACTCTGAAAACGTAGGGTACCAATCAGACGTTGCGATGACACTCTACAACTTAGGAAACTTGTTTTGGACTATGGGGCGCATAGAAGAGGCAAAGGAAAGATACGAAAAAGCGCTAGAGATTTATGAAAAACTGCTCAAAAAAGACCCTGATAATGTAGTGTACCAATCACACGTGGGAACAACATTCAACAACTTAGGGACTTTGCTTAAAAATATGAGGCGCTTCGAAGAGGCAAAGGAAAGATATCAGGAGTCACTACAAATTTACACCGAACCTATGCAATATTTGACAATCGGTGAAAAATCACATTCAATAATCAAACTTATAGGACTGAACTCAGAACAGGCAGAAGAAGAAAGTAACCTTCTGGGCAAGACAAAATTTCTAAAAGCAGTAACTAAACTATGTAAAGACCATAGGGAATTTTTCCTTAAATATGAGCTAAATCATGAGAGAAAACTGGTTACAGAAGCTGGTTTAAGCGCTTATACCGATCTTTCAATGATAAATGTAAGATATGAGGGGGATCCGGGTAAAAGAATAAAACACTATGAAAAAGCTCTTCAAGCTGTTGAAAAACTGGCTGATATCGAAAGTGATGAAACGGTCTTAAATTTATGCTCTTCTGCCGCTTGCTATCTTAGAGGAAGGAAACTTGTTAACGAAGCACTTGTTTCCCGTAAGCCTCAATTAGAACTTCTCAGACAAGCTGTGGAGCAGTTTAAAAGTGCAAAAGAAACTTATGAGAAGGCAAATGTTTGTTTCTGCGTTTATATAGGACTGCTTAAGATTCTGGAAGAAATAGAAGAATTTGAAGAAGCTGATGTTCCAAAATTGAAAAAATTAATTCAGGAAATTGTTGAAACTCTTCCCGAAGATTCAAATTCAAGTATAAGGGCCTCTTTTGAAAATATCCCTCAGATCTTTGAAGAAAAGGATACAGTTGCTCGAAAGGATTTACTCATGAAACTTGATGAGGAAATAGGTAATATAGAATATAAGGCGCTTGAAAAACTCTTCGGGCATGTTAACGAGAAAATTAACGATTATTTTGAAGAACCTTTCAGTCCAAACGTGATATATGAAAATTGGAAGCTAAAAGTTGTATTTGACGACCCTACAAGAATTAAAGGAAAGCTGATCATTAAAGCAGGTAACAAGATCCTTCTAAACAGACTTTTGACTCCAGAAGAGGTAAAAAGTCACATTCTCGAAATTAACTATTTAGATAAGAAATATTTTCCACAAAGAGAAGATGAAATTACTTTTACAACTCCAGGGCAAAAAAAGCCGGTTATAAGGTCTGTTGACTATTTTGAAGACATAATTAAAGACCACAAAACCAGAATCTTGCAATGTGACTGCTGCAATGATACCTGCGTTGACAAAGATTTGAAAATTGCAGCTGTTCAGTTAAAGTATCATGCTTACGGCAAAAACTCCGTTGTAAAAATAACGGCTGATGAGACTTATTATCAAAAAGTAATGAAAATTTTGGATTCTTTGAAGGATGAAGCGGATATTGTTGTTTTTCCCGAGTTTTCCATACCTTTTGACCTTCTCAAAAGAATACAGGAATTCACCGATGAAAATGAGATTATTGTTGTTGCAGGCAGTCATTATGTAACTGAAGAATATCTTGGAGATTACGGAGAATTATTCATCCGGGAATTTGGAGAAGAAGATTTGAGGAAAAATGTCTCCCCTGTCGTAACTCCGTTTTCAAAGATAGTGCATAATGAAAAATTGCTTGGTGCGCGGGAAGAACGTGAACTTTTTTTCACTGAAGGAATGAAAGCTGGAAAAAACAATCACATTTTCAAACTTCAGGATGATCTTCGTATAGGGCTAATGATCTGTTACGAATATCTGAACTCCGATTTGAGAAGACGTCTGATCTCTGCCTGTGACGTTATTCTCGTACCTCAAACGAACCCTAGCCCGGAAAGGTTCTATGAAACAGCAAAGGCTGAAATAAGCAACCCTCTATGCTCGGGAAACAAGGCATATATTATGGTAAATGGGATCTTCACTATTGGAAAAGATGAGAAAGTTGGAGAAGATGAAAAAGTTCTTGGAGGCTCTACAGGGGTTGTTTCAACACTTGATAAATACTCATATAAAAGACAGGATGAAGGGATAATAAAACCAGTTGATAAAGCAATGGAACAGTTTGTCCTGGTTACATCGATAAATACAGATTTTAATTCTGCAAGAGACACACAATCTGGGCAAGTTCCGTTAAAAACAAAAATTATCCACATTTTTGAAGAAAATGAAATCCTGAACAACTCGGAAAATGAAGGAAGAAGATTTATTCAACTCCTTGAGACAGTAGAAAACTGTAGAAGTAAAGAAGAGTTAAAAGAAGTACTCATTAGTGAGGAAAATAAAGCAATAATAAAGGCTTTTTCACCTCTTATGCATAAATATATTCAGGATCTGAAGGAGCTTACTTTTGTAGAAATGAAGAAAAAATGCTGTTCAATTCGAATTCCACAAAATAAACCAAACTCCTTGTAAAGCAGTTTGAGCTGCCAAAAATCACTTGGATGAATGAAATGTGAATGCGTAGAAATTGCTTTTTTCTTCAGCTTTTTGTATCTCACAGGCCGCTCTCCTCCGTCGAGCGTGAAAATCTCCGTTAAAGACGCTATTCCCCAATTCCGGTTTATAAGCAACCAAAAAGTCAAAAAAGGGGAACGGAGAAAAGGTAATTTTCACTAAAACTCTGTTGTCGGCTCAGCTTTATGTAAACAGGTCGAAAAGGTTTCCGAGCATACTGCTGTCTGCCTGGTAGAATTCTGTATATTTACAACGTTTGCAGGTGACGTGGG
>CAZLNG010000261.1:0-3891 GCA_964560735.1 uncultured Methanosarcinales archaeon
TGTTATACTAAGAGTCTTGAAATGCTAAAGTACTCTGTTCTTCTATTAATGAAATACAGAAACAAAGAGTTAGCCATATTTAGTTAACAATGCCAAGTTTTTAAGTCAAAATTCTAATTTGAGAGCCTCTAAATATTCAGAAGTATCCAAAACTGAACCGCCGAATTCGAAAGGAAAATCTTCGCCCATTAGCAATTAATTTTAAATATATTTTTCCTGGATGGTCTGCTTAAATCTACCCCGAATACATTTGTTGAGATAAGGTTCAGAAAAGTGAAATTGAAAAACCTATGATTTTATCAGGTAATTTTTCCTTGAACGCTTATAATTACGATAAGATTTTGGAAATTGGAGGAACTTCTCGGCTTGTAAGACGAAATACTTTTAAAAAAATGTTTCGAGCTTAATTGATTTACTTATGAGGTTTTTATATAAAACTCGAAAAACCCATTGCGAACTTTAGCTGAACCTGCAGGTCAATCTTCCCTTTTTAAGATCGTTTCCGCAACCCATATATCGCAATCAAGAGCATAATTGTAGTACTGAAGAATCCTAATCCTGGAATGGTAGGAATTTCGGATTTTGCGTAAACATCCCGTGTTTCCCCTTCATTAATATGCCATTCGGCTTTTTTTCCATTGAGCCTGTTTCAAAATAATATATTATTTTATTTTTTCCAAATTTTATACTTTTCTTCTACTGAAGGTAGAGGAAAGATGCATTATGAAGCAAATAATGACCTATGAAGCAAATAGTGACCTTGATACCTGTTTGTATCAATGAAGCAAATAGTGGCTTTGATACCTGTTTGTTCAATGAAGCAATCCTTTGATGGCTCCTCATAGCTTTTGTTACCATCCCGAGAGTCCAGATCCGTTCCCGCTTTGGCCTTAAATTCCCTTCGACTGCCGGTCTTGCCGGCTATGCTTAATTATTGGCAGTGAATACGCCCGGCAGCTTTTTCCACTCTCCGCATAGTGAGTGACCCTTTTTACGATCCTTCTTTTAACCCTGATGTTTGTCTCAAACCTTTTGGAATCAAAATTGCACTGGTGCACCTCGCAGCAAGCTAGCGGGGTATTCGACTGAAATAAATAACTGCAATTTGCAATTCGGGCAGAAGTTTCCTCCTGTTTTCGACGATAAAACTTATATAGTCACAATTGTTATGATTAATCACAATTGTGAAGGTGTGAATTTGATAGTTGAAGACAAAGCCATTTACATGGACAATTCTGCTACAACCCCAACTAGAAAAGAAGCAGTGGAAGAAATGTTCCCTTATCTTACTGAAAATTTCGGAAACCCTTCTTCTATTTATAAGCTGGGCAAAACCTCAAAACAAGCGATTGAAAAAGCAAGGAAACAGGTTGCAGATGCGATCGGTGCTGAAGAGAATGAGATATATTTCACATCCGGAGGTACCGAGTCCGATAACTGGGCAATAAAGGGTGTAGCCTTTGCAAACAGGAATAAAGGAAAACACGTAATCACTTCCTCAATCGAACATCATGCAGTCCTTCACACCTGTATCTGGCTGGAAGGACAGGGATTTGAGATAACGTACCTCCCTGTGGACAAATATGGGATGGTGTCCCTTGAAGACCTGAGAAATGCGATTAGAAATGACACTATTATCATTTCCATAATGCTTGCAAATAATGAGATAGGGACAATTCAACCCGTCGAAGAAATTGGGAAAATTGCAAAAGAAAATAAAATTTATTTCCATACGGATGCTGTCCAGGCAATAGGCCATGTCCCTATAGATGTCAAAAAAATGAACATCGACCTTCTATCCCTTTCAGGGCATAAGTTTGAAGGCCCGAAAGGATGTGGAGCCCTCTACATAAGAAAAGGAGTAAAGGTAGAGGCTCTTCTTCACGGCGGCGCACAGGAAAGAAAGCGCAGAGCAGGAACCGAGAATGTTCCGGCAATTGTGGGGATTGGGAAAGCTATAGAGCTTGCAACAGGCGAAATTGAAGAATCAAATAAGACTCTGCTGGAGATGAGAGAACGGCTGGTTGAAGGGCTCCTAAAAATTCCAAAAACCCACCTCAACGGTCATCCCACACAGAGGCTTGCAAACAATGTGAATGTCACGTTTGAATACATCGAGGGTGAATCTCTTCTGCTCCTGCTAAATGCTAAAGGAATTTTTGCATCCACAGGAAGCGCATGTAACTCTTCTTCTCTTGAACCCTCACATGTGCTTACAGCCTGCGGAGTTCCGCACGAAATAGTTCACGGATCCCTGAGATTGAGCCTTGGAAGGATGAATACCCATGAAGACGTGGACAGGGTGCTTGAGGTGCTGCCTGAGATAGTGCAGAGGCTGAGAAATATGTCGCCACTCACCCCTCAGGAATACAGGAATTTTTGAGGAGTAATGCAGGCTGGAGAATAGAGCTGAAAGATGTTTAATCAGGCTCATTCTGGAAAAAGGAAACTGATTTTAGGACAATATATAATCTAAACCTTTTAGAATAATATGAAACAGAAATAGTGTTGGTGGACAGTTTATGGATTACAGCGTTAAAGTAATGGATCATTTTTCAAACCCCAGAAATATGGGAAGCATTGAGAATTGCGACGGAGTAGGAGAGGTAGGGAACGCAAAGTGTGGAGACATAATGAAGATCTTCCTGAAAGTAGAAGATGACCGGATCGTAGACGTGAAGTTCCAGACCTTCGGATGCGGAGCTGCAATTGCATCAAGCAGTATGGCAACCGAACTTATCAAAGGAAAAACTCTGGAAGAAGCCTGGAAACTTTCAAACAAAGCTGTCGCCGAAGCTCTTGATGGGCTCCCCCCAATTAAAATGCACTGTTCAATGCTTGCAGAAGAGGCGATACACGAAGCAATTAACGATTATCTCAAGAAAAAAGGCCTTGAACCCTGGAAGGAGTAAATCCTTCCTCTTAAAAACTTATGAGTATAACAATAGAAATTAGGGGGAGAAGGATGGAGAATACTGTAAATGAAAAATACATCAGGCAAATAATGCTTTTTGGGGAAGAGGGGCAGGAGAAACTGAAAAAAGCAAGAGTACTCGTTGCCGGAGCAGGAGGGCTGGGTTCTCCTGTTTCCACTTACCTTGCAGTTGCAGGCGTCGGGAAAATAATAATTGCGGATTTTGACTGCGTGGAAAAGAGCAATCTTAACAGGCAATTTCTCCACCATGAAAAGGATATTGGAAAAGATAAGATCAAATCCGCAGAGGAAAAACTCCTCTCCCTGAATCCGGAAATAGAGGTAGAAACAATTAAAGAAAAAATAACCGACGAAAATGCAGGTTCAATAATTCCTCCCTGTGACCTGATAATAGATGCTCTGGACAATTTCGATACAAGGCATGTTTTGAACAGGCTTGCCGTGGAGAGAGAAATCCCCTTGATTCACGGTGCAGTGTCCGGATACAGAGGCCAGGCAACAACAATAATTCCAGGAAAAACCCCATGCCTCTGCTGCATTTTCCCAACTTCATTCAAAAAAGAGGTATTTCCTGTACTTGGGACAACTCCGGGAGTTATAGGCACAATTCAGGCAAATGAAGCAATTAAATTCATTGTAGGCCAGGGAAAACTTCTGGAA
Source organism: uncultured Methanosarcinales archaeon (assembly GCA_964560735.1). Classification (GTDB taxonomy): domain Archaea; phylum Halobacteriota; class Methanosarcinia; order Methanosarcinales; family Methanosarcinaceae; genus Methanosarcina. The sequence continues at coordinate 3,596 of CAZLNG010000261.1, forward strand.
AATCGCCTTCTCTTATGGGATGGCCTTTCCTGCTCTTTTAGCGAACTAAACGTAAATAAGACAGAGAATTGTCCGGTCTGTGGCGTTAAATTAAAGCTTTAATAAAGACTGTGACTTGCCTCCTGAATTATTAGCCACGTGTGTTCGTCATAATATTAGCCCGTCGTCAAAATACATTGATTTAAGTTACACTGTTAAAAAAACTAAAAACAAAGGTTGAAAAAAGGTTTCTGCAGGTTTATGCCTGCATTTTCAGGAATGATATTATTATGGAAGACTGGCAAATTGCAGAAGAA
>CAZLNG010000262.1:0-3762 GCA_964560735.1 uncultured Methanosarcinales archaeon
GTTTCCTCTTCTTTTGTGACCCTCCTAAACAAGGCGTTGTAGATTCGATAAAAAGTCTGGAGCAGCTTGGAATCTCTCTGAAAGTTATTACTGGAGATAACAGGTTTGTGGCTGCAAGTGTCAGTCGGAATATAGGGATTAAGAATGCCAGAGTTATAACCGGAAGCGAACTTGATAAAATGAGCAGTGAGGCTCTAATAAAGCAGGTAAACGATAATGATGTTTTTGCCGAGGTAGAGCCGATCCAGAAAGAGCATATTATCCTTGCACTTAAAAAAAGCGGAAATGTAGTCGGGTATATGGGAGATGGAATTAATGATGCCTCTGCTCTTCATGCAGCAGATGTGGGAATCTCGGTTGAGAGTGCTGCAGATGTTGCAAAAGAAGATGCAGAAATCGTGCTGATGAAAAGAGTCTGGATACACTTGTGCAGGGGGTAAAAGAAGGGCGGAAAACCTTTGCTAACACCCTCAAGTACGTTTTCATGGCCACAAGCGCAAATTTCGGGAATATGTTCAGCATGGCAGGAGCATCCCTTTTTCTTCCATTTCTTCCCCTTTTACCCACACAGATCCTTCTAATCAATTTATTTACTGATTTTCCGGAGATGACCATAGCCACAGATGCAGTGGACAGGGAAATGGTTGAGAAGACTCGCAGATGGGATATAGGTTTTATTCGCAAGTTTATGATGGTTTTCGGCTTCATCAGTTCTATATTCGACTATCTGACTTTCGGTGTTTTACTTTTCCTTTTCCCGGGTATGGTAGAACAATTCAGGACTGGCTGGTTTATTGAATCTGTTATCTCTGCCTCATTGATAGTTCTGGTAATCAGGAGCAGAAAACCTTTCTTCAGAAGCAGGCCAGGAAAGTACCTGCTGGCAGCTACCCTGCTAGTCGGAGACCTGACGCTTTGTTTTCCCTATACTCCTTTAGCAGTCCCATTTGGCTTCAAACCTCTTCCTATCTCGATTATTTTAATTCTCGGAGCCATAATAGGATTGTACATACTTACAGCTGAAACAATAAAGAAAGTTTTTTACAGGAAAGTAAAATTTTGAATCCGCGCTTCACTGGATTCCATAATATTTTCAGTCATCTTCGCAGCTACTCATGCTACCTTTATCCTCATAAGCTGTTCCATCCGGCAGAAATGGAGTATAAACTATAACCATAAACAGAAGCATTAGAGTTCCCCACATTCTGGCAGTTGCTTCAAAAGTAGCATAAAAGATAAAGATCCCAAGCATTACCCAGATAATAAAGCTCAACTGTATGGCAATTTTTACTCTATGTGAGTGTTCCGTGATCCCTCTCAAAAAAATTCCCCCACAATAATATCCAGTGCGAAAAAAATCCCCAATTAGAATGATTTTCGATTGGATAAATAACTGCTGATCTAAAAGGGTTAAAGGACGAATAAAGGAAAACCAATAGGGAATGTAGCTAAAGAGAATTAATGAGATAATTCAGTAAGGGAAGATCATTTAGAGGGAAGAATTAAGGGAAGAATTAAGGGAAGAATTAAGGGAATAAAATTAAGAGAAAATAAGTAAAGAAAGATCATTATGGGATTCAGTATGGAAAAAATAAGTAAATGAAAATCAGTTGGGGAAAAACGTCACAGGAAAATCTAGGTAAAGAAAACCAGCAGGGTAAAACCATTGCTTGAAAGTATAATCATCGACAAATGAAATAATTGAGATGAAAAAGAGAGTTAGAGTTCAAAGAAGAGTTAGAGATAAATAGTATACATCAGCCGGGATTCGAACCCGGGTTCGAGCGTTGGCAACGCCCGGTGATGACCGCTACACTACTGATGTTTGATGTTGGCAGGGCATCCTGCTACCTTTTTATATACACTTTCTCATTAATTAAGTTGACCCTTGAGCACTCTCTATGGCATTGTGTTTTATATTATCAAGCCAGTATAAACTGGAATCCTTATTACCTGCATAGACTGCATTTATTAACTTGTACAGACTGGTATCCTTTAATTCATCTGAAGTTAAGTATTAAATTGACCTTTTGATCTTATATTGAATTTTTGAGTGATGGGTTTTGAGCGAGCTTGAAAAACTGATAAACCTTGCAAAAAATGCGGCTGAGAAAATCCGGAAACACAGTTTTGTGCGCATAGTCTCACACAACGACGCTGACGGTTTGACTTCAGCCGGGATAATGGCCCAGTCCCTGCTGCGTGCAGGTATCCGTTTCCAGCTTTCTATTGCGGGAAGGCTGGATGAAGCTGTAATTGGAGAAGTAAACAGGAGCCTTTCCCGGGGAGAACTCGTAATCTTCTGCGATATGGGGAGCGGGCAGCCGGACCTGATTGGTAAGGTGGCAGCTGATGTTGTGATATTGGACCACCACCAGCCAGTAGGCCAGTCTCCGGCAAAAGCAGTGGTAAATGCCCATCTGGTGGGAATTGATGGAGCCACAGACATCTCAGCTTCCGGAACCTGTTACCTTGTAGCCAGGGAGCTGGATGAAAAAAATGTTGATCTTGCAGGGCTGGCCATTGCAGGAGCTGTCGGGGACAGGCAGCTTTTCCATACAGCTAACGCCTTTATTCTGGAAGAAGCCTTGAAAGTAGGGGTCGTTTCTGTCCGGAAGGGGCTCAAAGTAGGGGATGGAAACCTTGTAGATGTACTTGCATACAGTACCGAACCTTTCCTTGACATTACCGGGTATCCCGAAAAGGTAAAAGACTTCCTGGACCAGCTTGGGCTTTCAGGAAACATTGAAACTTTGTCTGAAGAGGAGATCTCAAAGCTTGTCAATGCCGTTGCCCTTAAGCTGGTCAGGCAAGCTAGCCCGGAAGCAATCGAAGCTGTTATAGGGGAAACTTTCCTCCTGAACAGAGAAATTGTGAAAAATGTTTATGATTTTATCTCTATCCTTAACACATGCGGAAAGCAGAAAATTTATGGACTGGCTCTGTCTCTCTGCCTTAAAGACCAGAGAATTGTCAATGAAGCTATTTCTCTGACAAAAGAACATGAGAAAAAACTCACCCTTAATATCAAAGAAAATGTAGAAAATATTCGAAAAGGGGAAAATCTCTGGTACATAAAAACCGCTGATGCCCTTTCTACCGGAGATCTTGCAAGCACAGTTGTCCGATACATTCATCCTAGACTCCCCTTTATATGTGTAAACGAATCCGAAGGTATCCTGAAAGTTTCGGCAAGAGGTACTCGCGAGCTTGTTTCGAAAGGCCTGGACCTTTCTTTTGCTCTCAGGGAAGCTGCGGGTGCAGTTGGGGGAAGTGGAGGTGGACACAGTGTAGCTTCCGGAGCTTCCATTCCTCTTGGAAGTTCAGAAGAATTCCTGAGCATTGCAGACCGTATTATAGGAGAACAGCTCCGAAAAACTAGTAAAGTGAAGCTCCATTGATGGAAATTGAATTAAGGAAAGACTAAGCAAAGGAAAGAATAAGCTCAATTAATAAAAAGCTGGCAAAACATTTGAGGAATGCTTATGAAAATTACAGGTACTATTGAATTTCCCGATCCCGGGTCGAGAGAGTATGCAGCCAGAATCCTGCAAGCTCTGTCTCCGGATAATCTGAGGAGCATGGAAAGTGAAATTAGTGACGAAAAAGTTTCTGTCCATTTTCACTCTGAGAAAATAGGTTCTCTTCTTGCGACTGTTGATGATTTTCTCATGAATCTTAAAATAGGGGAAGAAGTTGAACAGACTCTGAAAAAGGAAAAATAAATACGGAAAAATAAATCAAGAAAATAGGTCCGGAAAA
>CAZLNG010000263.1:0-3758 GCA_964560735.1 uncultured Methanosarcinales archaeon
CTTTTCTAACTATTTAATTCTCTTTGCTGGTTATTAAGCTTTGATTTTAGTGTTTCTTTGTCCCAACCCAGCCCTGAAGTCCTAGTGGCGAGCCTATAAAGAGCTTCCAAGCACCTGCCCAGGGTATTCCTGCTCAAACCTAGGTCAATTCTGCATTGGCTAAGTGCATCGAATATAGTTTATTGAAAGAACAATCTAGGACGCACACATTTCGAAGGCTAAGGCTCTCGATTTTTTGATCCTCTTTTGAAATTTTGCAGTCTCTCTGAGAGCCCTATCCGGGAATCAAAAGAAGAGCTGAAGGGATGTCCAGAGAGCCCGTGAGTCTGCCATCTGTCTAAACTCAACACTACACGATATCGAAAATAACTCCAAGATCCTGGCAGGCTGGTGGCAGGTTTCCACAATCTAACCCTGAAGTTTTTAACCCACTTTGAACCTCTCAGAATGCCTCAAATCCTGAGGGCAGCACAAACCCATCCAATTCATCCCTGAAAGTCCAGACTGAACGAGCTAAATAATCTAGGCAAACTATCCTGACAGGATTGAAAATAACTCCGACAGGTCGATTTCCTACATCATTTACTGTGTTGTTTTATGTACCGCTAGCAAAGAACTTTGTACAGGCGACATCAGCAGGATAGCTTCCTACATCAACTGTAGCTGTAACATTGTCTGTTGCGGTATCAATTACAGAGACACTGTTGCTGACACTATTCACCACATATGCCTTTTTTCCATCTGGGCTAACCGCAACTCCCCAAGGATAGCTTCCTACATCAACCGTGGCTGTAACGTTGTTTGTGGCTGTATCAATTACAGAGGTTGTGTTGTTTAACCAGTTCGCCACATATACCTTTGTTCCATTTGGATTTACTGCAATTCCAACAGGACCCTTACCTACATCCACTGAAGCTGTAACATTATTTGTTGCGGTATCAATTACTAAGACACTGTAGTTGCCGTAGTCCGCCACATATACTTTTTTTCCATCTGGAGAGACTGCAACTCCCCAAGGATTGTCTATTACCTCTTGCACTTTGGCTGTAACAGCGTTAGTTGCCGTGTCAATTATAGAGATAAATCCCCTTATTAACCAACCACTGACTACCTCTCCATTGTGTACCACATATAATTTTGTTCCATCCGGGTTGACTGCAACTCTCAAAGGATCTCTTTCTACAGGCACAGAGGCTGTAACGGTATCTGTTGCTGTATCAATTACTGAGATATTATTGTCGTAGTAGTTTGTCACATATACTTTTGTTCCATCTCGGTTGACTGCAATTCCGTGAGGATTAGTTCCTACATCCACCGTGGCTGTAACAGTATTTGTTGTGGTGTTAATTACAGAAACATTATCGCTTTCATAGTTCGTCACATATACCTTTTTTCTATCTGGGCTGACTGCAACTCCTATAGGATCATTCCCTACAGGTACCGTGGCGGTAACAGTGTCTGTTGCTGTGTCAATTATAGAGACGGTATCATTGCCAGAGTTCGTGACATATGCATATGATGCCTCAGACAAAGTATTTTGTACAGTATCTGCCGATGTCACAGATGAAACTAGAATCAAAAACAAAGCCGTGACTATCGAAGCCAAAAATAAAGAGTGTAATATTTCTTTAATTTTCATATCTCTTTCCCCCCTTATCTGCATTAGTGAAACTGTTACTGAAAAACATAAATAGAGATTAATTCAAAACCTCAGACATAGCTAAATGATCGTTTTTTCTGTAGGATATAAAACAATATAAATGTAATTTAATAAAATTATATGAATAATTATTCCTAATTATTAATTTGTTCCGAAAATTATTACTCCACGATAAAAGGCTTGTGTAGTTGGTGAGCTGAGGGACTGCAGGAATGCTCATTGAGAGCTGCAAGCCTGCCAGCCAATCTCTAAAATAATCCCAACTCTGAATTTCACAACCTCACAAGAGCCTCATGGCTGGAGCCCACCATGCAAACATCCCAGGTTCAGCCAGATCTCCCAGCCACCAGCCTGTAAATGCGCCAAGGATGATGTTGGAGGGAAAAGCCTGGAGATGAAGTTGGGAAACCTTACTTAAAAATATCTAAATAAGTGCATAAATCCACGAAAATATAAATACTAATATCCCGTATCTTATGATTGTCTGTGATATCGCACCGCATATCACATGTGGATTGAAATACATCTCTGCATATGTAGATGTATCTCACCCGCGCGCTCCTACAGTATCAGCGCGGGCAAGCTCCGTGATTGCAGAAAACGGCTGGCATTGTGATCATCCTGCAATCCCAAAAACATCCTCTTTTCTGAATTAAGTTTCCTTAATTCATTTCTGGTATTTTCTTGCATTCATTTCCCTAATTCATTTCCTTTTCTTAGTTTGTTAACTAAACTTCTTTCATCAATTCATGCGTTCAGTTTACCGAAATCTTATTATCTTGCTTCTTGCATAAGTGTAAGAGACCTTATCCATTCTCCTTTTGGCTCTCTTGAAGTGCCAACGACAAGCCGCTTGAGGTCTCCGACTTCTTCGACAATGCCGCAAGCTTCTATTAGCTCTCCGGGAAGGGCCTGGCCTGCATAGGTATGGGTATATGAGAGCACGTGGTCGATTTCATCGTGTTCGACCTTGTAGTAAGCAGGGCTGTCAAAGGCAAAGTCGGCATTCTTGACCCTGGCTTCGATTTTCATTTTGATGGTATCCTTTCCGCGCAGGAGAGGCTCTTTTATCTGGTCCCATTCCCTTACGAAAAGAAGGTCAAAATAAGTGCCCTCAACCATGCCCCGGTTGCCTTTTCTGGATTCGTGCAGCATGAATTCGTCAAATGAAATTTCAGGAATTCTCTTCCTGTAGATTCTCTGCCACATTTCCTCGTCAATTTCTTCAATTGGGCCTTCCTGCTGTTTTGCAGCATTTACGGCATCCCTTGCCCTGAACCATACAGGACCGTATACAACAAAGTCAATATCCGAGCTCTCGTTCTGAAGGCCTGCGAGCATCGAGCCCGTAACTCCCATGCTTGTCCTGGGAATGCCTGCCAGATCAAGTGCCTTTACGATCGCCCTTACGCGACTGTCAGAGCTTACAAGCTCGGGAATCTTGTCAGAGGGGCGAAGCACCTGCTTTACCTCGGATTCCGGAACTACGTGGACGTCCTGTACCCATTCAGGCCTGTACTTTCTCATGAATTCGAAAGCCGGACCGAAGTCGTATTTTTTATATCGCAACCCGTTTAACTCCCTATCCCCGTTTTCATCGGGCACGTAACGGAGTGTGGCCCGAATTCCATCACTGCGGAAGTAATCTGAAACCGCAAAAAGCCAGTTATCTTTCGTGACAAGGAAATCCCTCAGGCGTGTTTTTAGCATTTATACCATCCCTGGAAATTATGAGAGTACCCAAGAGTACCCAAACTTTAAGGAACCCTAACGGCCGGGCTTTTTATGATATTATAGATAGCATAGATAGCAGGGATGTATTGTACCATTCATGTATATAACTATCAGGTTTCTAATTCTGGACCAAATTGCGTAATAAAATGGAATAATATACCTGAAGTTACAGATACTTAAGAGATATATATTGAAGAAATAAATAAAAGATATTGAAGGAATAAATAAAACACAAACAAAGTATATTAAAATAGAACGTCCTAAAATAAAAAATACTTAGTATTACAGACCAGTGGATTTTACAGATAATAAGTGTTACTAATCAGTGAGTGTTACGGATAGTAGATATTACGGACAGGAAATA
>CAZLNG010000264.1:0-3721 GCA_964560735.1 uncultured Methanosarcinales archaeon
AGATTTTCGCCGAAGAAGAAACGGCTCCGGCACAATAAACTTTGATAGAAACCACCTCTTAGAAACGCGAATTGAGGCTTTAATAATTAAGTTCTCATATTTGGTTAGGAGAATTCGGAGCTTGTAACCGTTTCTACCGGCTTCACGATCTTCTGTTCATAACGTTTTGCATCAGATTCGAGAAGGGGTTCGTCCCCTATTAAAGATTCAAAAATCAGGTAATTAGCTGGCGAATTCCATATCCTTATTGACAAGATAATCTTTTATGAGTGAAAATAAATTCACCATTGACTCTGAATCCTGTTTTTTGTAATGGGAAAGAGGATACTGAGTCAATCATATTTTCAGAACTTTCGGTACACTCCTATTAAAGGGATTGAGGAATATAGTGCAAAACGTTATGACTCCACCTTCTTTCGATCTTGTGAAGCGGGGGAAAAGCGGTGTAATTAAAAAACTAAACCAGAGAATTTGCACTGATTTTTTTCTTTTTTTGGCTTCTTAAATCGATTTTAGTTATTTATTAATAATAGAAATCCTAAATTAAACATTATTATATATAATTTGCTATAAAATTATCAAATTTTAAGGAATGATGGTTATGATAGTAAAAAATTCGATTGACTGGATTGCACGTATCTTTGTTTTGGTGGGCGGATTAAACTGGGGGTTAGTTGGGCTCTTGAATTTCGATCTTGTGGCTGCGATTTTCGGAAAAAAGAGTTCCCTTGCCAGAATTTTATATTCACTCGTGGGACTTGCGGCACTCCATACAATTTATCTAGCTACCGGAGACATTCCTGAGATATTCCTGAAAGAAGAAATTAGAAAAAGGTTTGGAAAAGCTCATTTATGGAATAGACTTCATTAATATAGGCTTCAACTAGGAAGTCCAAATTCCAGCAACGATGATAAGATTCTCAAATTATAAAAGACTGGATAACATGCTCATTCTGCAATTACTGCATCAATTGACCAGATAGATCATGACTGTTTGAATATTGGGAAGAAAAATGGTTGAGACTATATTTTTTGCTCATCAGCATGCTTGGCGTGGAATTCTTCCCTTACAATCCTATAGGTTTGCCTCACTGAACAATGAGCGGCGAAACTTACTGGAGTTGCTAATCACGAACATTCATAGCACTTCTGTACCGGCCAAAATTCTAGTTTACAGAACCTTTGCGGTCATCCCGGTTGTTGGGATTCGGGAGCTCGTTCCAAAACTTGCAACCATTCTTTTCTCCATTTTTTCAGCACTTATCTTTACCCCGCTTGTCCACTGGATCAGGCGAAAAAGGATTCCTGGTAAAATTAGCGTCCTTCTGGTAATTCTTTTATTTGTTTTAATTGTTTCGATTCTCGGAGGAGTGATTGCCGGAGCCGGAGTCCAGTTTGGGGATCAGATCACGGTAGACCGTGATCAGTTGGTAGAACTTTGGATAAGTTCTTACCAATGAGTGGGATCGCCAGCCTATGCTGCAATTATATTAATGGAGGATAGCGAAATTGGCCTATAAGGAATAGGCAAGAAGGAGTAAATCTAACGATTTCGTGGAATTAACTGGTCTTGACCTTGGGGGTAGAAATGGTCAATATTGAATTGATACTGTCATTTGGCGTTGTTCTCTTGAAGCTGATAGTTGTTCTGTTAGTTACGATCTGTACTATGATTATTAGCCGATTGATTTTGAAGCGATGGCTCTGTCCAACAATCAAAAAAACAAAAGCCGCCGATAAAATTTTCCGCTTAGTAGAGAACTCACTATTGAATTTAATCATTCTGCTGGGTCTGCAAGCCGCAGTAGGGCTTTTCAGTGAATATTTCAGTGGCTATGCATGGCTCATTAATGATTTCTTTTTCGTTCTCTACGTGTCTATAGTGGCATATATAGCTCTTAACTTGATATCTATTGCTGGAGACTGGTGCCTGTCCAGGGTACCTTCGACGGACATGGAAGAAATCGACCATCGAGCGGTTCGCTATGTACAATATATATCCCAGCTGGTTTTCGGTTTTCTTGCCATTACCATAATTCTTGAACATTTCAGGGTCACGCAGGTTTCATTTCGTGAATCAGTTACTGCTCTCGGCATCGGAGGCATCATAATTGGCCTTGCAGCTCAGAACACTCTTGCTGATTTTATTTCAGGGGTTGCAATTTCCATTGATCGTCCCTTCAAAATCGGGGACCGTATATTAATAGAAAAGCTCAATACTTGGGGGGATGTGATAGAGATCAGCTGGCGGTCAACTCGCATTCTTACCAGGGACAACCGTCAGGTAGCAATCCCTAACTCTGTTGTCGGAAAGGAACTTATTACGAATTATTCCATGCCTAACAGAATATTCCGTGTCGAAACTCTTGTCACCATATCCTATGGTCCTGATATCGAGTACGTGAGAAATCTGATTTTTGAGGCTTTAGCTCACGAAGACTGGATCATGCATGATAAACCTATACAGGCACTTTTATTCGATTTTACAGAATTTGGAGTGAAGTTCAAAGTCAGATGCTGGATAGAAAACTATGTAGAAACAAGGATTTCGGAGGACCGGCTCAACACGGCAATTTACAAAGCCCTGATAAATGCAGGTGTCCCAGTACCATCTTTACATACTATCATCCATTTCACCGACCAGGAAAATAAGGCGACAGTTTCCAAAGAGGATAATGATTTCAGGAACTAATATTGGCACTTAAATGGGCTTCTGATTATATAGAACAGCTAACCTACTAAAATATAATTATAAGTATAATATAATATACATTAAAATCTAAATATACAATTGTAATAAGGGGACTGCGAATTCTGGGTAGATATCGCAATTCAATAAAGGGGGAGAGTCGAAAATATAAAATTTAGCCGGATACAGGCTTGAATTGTCATTTTTGACATTTCGTTTTGATATCTACAGGTTTTCATCAGCTAGCTCAAATAGACATATGGCAGGAAGAGTGCGACAAATACGCTATTTTTCCATTCGGATTACACCAACTGCAGCCAGTGTCATCACTCAGCAAGTTGTGTGCTTGAGGGTGGAAAATATCATATGCCTGGTTTTTGGGTCAAAAATAAATTATCCTGAATACCCACCAATAATTATGGACCTGAGATACGCTTCTCGAGAAAGGCCTGTTGGAAAATAGCTACAATAATTCTGGCAGGCAAATGATAAATGTTCCAGCTTACAAAACAACTTCTTTTGGCTCCTTCCATAAATTGCCTCGGCTTTCCGGTTGAAGACTGCAAAAAGGCAGTAACAATAAAATTCAGTCTTGATCGGCGGGCTGGCAAGATAAACCGAGAAATAAATCTGAAAGCAGAAAAGGAGTTTGATTAATGACAACTTTAACAGTACTAAAATTTCACACCGCGAGCGGTGCAGAAAATGCACTTGAAATTATTGAGGATTTGAGCAAGAAACAACTGATCAATCTGCATGACGCAGCGATAGTCACCTGGCCTGAGGGAAAAAAGAAGCCGAAAACAAAGCATTTAAGTGATTTAAAAGGTGCCGGAGCGCTAAGTGGCGCTTTTTGGGGTTTGCTTTTTGGTCTGATTTTCTTTATTCCTATATTTGGTATGGTTGTTGGGGCAGCAATGGGCGCACTGGCAGGTTCCATGGCCCATGTGGGTATTAGTGAAGATTTCATAAAGTCTGTACGCAGCAAAGTGACTGAAGGCACTTCAGCTCTCTTTTTGATGACCAGTGATG
>CAZLNG010000265.1:0-3720 GCA_964560735.1 uncultured Methanosarcinales archaeon
GATTGATTGCAGTCATTGGATTGTTAGGAATTTATATTGCCAGAAGAAAATAAATCCGAATAAAAAATAGAGAATATATCAAAAAAATTTAAATGTATTCTTTAGGAAAAATCCTTTATTTTTCCTATTTTTATTAAGTTTGATAAATTGTAAAAAACATACCAATTCAAAGCCAGAAGATACAAATCTGGAAATACATCCAGAGATAATATATTCTGATGATAATATATTCTGATGATAATATATTCTGACGATAATGTATCCTGGAATAACCTATCCTGTTATTCTCAGTAGAGTTTCTGGTGAACTTAGGATTTTCAGGCTTTTTGATTGCAATGGAAGTTAGGGTTTCATGCTTGAATCTCAATAATGGAGCATTGTCCCTTTTTATTAATTTGAGATCCTGCCATAAAGAGCAGTTCAAAAAAGGTGCTAGTATGACCGGGAGAGAAATTTTAAAGGTTCTTGTAAGTTGCCTCTTAATAGGCTGTTTTCTAATCGGCAACATTACATACGCTTATGCCTCATCATCTGACTCAGCAACCAATTCCGATTCTTATGAAAATAATACAGAAATTTCTGAAGAAGAATTACAGCCGTCAGAAAAAGGGGCACAGGATTCAGAAGAGAATGTCCAGATTTCTGAAGATCACGAAACTCTAACAAAAGATAATGAAGAAGCATCAGAAGACGCAGACATACAATCTTCAGAGAAAACAGAAGCAAATTCCACTGAAAATACCGATAAAGTGTCTTCTCAGGATACAAAAACAGAAGTCTCGTACAATATTGTACATTCAGAGTACACAAAAATAGAAAATAACCAGTACGTACAAAAAGAATCTGAAAGCACAGATCCGTCTAAGAATTCTCAGAAAAGCTCTCAGGAATTACCTCCCTCGGCGAGTGTCAGCCTTCATGGTGAAAAAACTGAGGTAGTTTCAGGAGAAGATATTCTACTTAAGCTTTCAGCAGTGAATCTTATCACAAAGCCTACTATGCATGTTCAGGTAATCATTATTCCACCTTCTGGAATGATGGTTTCTTCCTCCGAATTTGTCCAGTCAGGAGCAGGCCAGTACACTACAACATATGAGCTTGAACCCGGACAGGGCAGGGATATAGAAGTTAGAATCGAATCCAGTCAGGTTGGAGATTTTAATGTGGAAGGCAGAGTAGTCTACTATTTCGGCGACAATATCAAAAATGCGGAAGATTACACACTTAAGCTTCCTATAAAGGTTGAAGCTAAAACACCTACTGTAGATTCTGTGTATAAAACTCTGCCTGGATTTACACTGGAAGGCCTTGTATTCGTATTAATGACTGTACTTCTCTTACGAAGAAGGTAAGTCTTACGAAGAAGGTAAGTCTTACGAAGAAGGTAAGTCTTACGAAGAAGGTAAGTCTTACATAAAATTCTAAAAAGTAAGGTTTCTTATTTGCCGCCGAATATCTGGGGAATGCGCCTGAAAAGGCGTACTTCTTTTATTGAAAAATTCGGTTATAGTTTAATTCCCTGGATCCCTTCCTTGTAAAATATATTTTATCAAAAGGATAAGGTTATTGGGCCTTATTTTTGAAATAAGATCAGGTATTTTTTACCCCATTACATGAATAAGGGAGAAAGAAAGCAATATACAGTTGGTTTCAAAGTACAAGTAATTGTATTTTTTCAACCGATCACATGAATAAGGGAGAAAGGGGCTGTAATAATGACAACACTGGAAGATTCCGTAAAAATAAACAGGCCACCTGAAGCCATCTTTGAATGGTTTACCCATTTTACGGAAAACTACAGGCCCTGGCACAAAGACCATGTATCTGCCAGATGGGTCAAAGGAACGAATTTTGAAAAAGGTGCTGTGCTTTATGCTGAGGAGTATCTTGGGGGCAAACTGGAAAAATTAAGCTTTGAGATTACCTTATGTGTGAGGAATGAATTGATAGAATATAAGGTATTATTTCCGGAGTCCATCATCTGTTCAGGTGGCTCTTTTTCCATAATGCCTTCAAATTGTGGAAGTATTTTTTCTGCGGCGCTTTCTTTTAGGTTCAGTTGGTTACTTTCAAAAGTTGCTAAAAAAAGAGTTGAAGCTATAAGGCAGCATATGAAAGAAGAAGGGGAGAATTTGAAAAAGTTGTTGGAAAAATGAAGAAAAGTGTCATTAAAGAGAATAAAATCTTTGAATACTTTGGTTTTGATAAACATCAGATTTTTAAAAACGAAGAATCCATCGAAATAGTTCAAACAGAGGAAGCTGTGTAATTTACAGTAATTCCGAGAGTTTCCTTTCATTGATGAGCAGAAATCTCTGGTTTACCGATGTTTAAAAATAAAGGAAAGGGAGAGTACGTGAGGAGCATATTTTCATGTACTTTCCATGCCAAAAATAAATTTGACTTTTACATCATATGCCTTATATTTTCTGCTTCAAGTCTTGAGTAATTAGCTTGACTGGAGTCAAGTTTACCAGCCCTTTCCGTTGCGTTAACAAAACTGATGAATTTGTCAAGCTCTTTTTCAGCTTTAGCATCATTTCCTTTTTCTAAATAAAGCAATACCCTGTTGATTCTTATATTGAGGACTTTTTCTATACAATGATTCACACCTAATTCATCCACAAAAGTGGATACAACTGGATACCGTGCGTCTATCCATGCAGGGATACCACCTTGCATGTTATATATATTAGTGCGCCCTGTTTCTACCAGAAGCTTGCTTGCATTAAGGCTCCTGCCTCCGGTCAAACAATAAACGATTACTGGTCTATCTGTGGGTACTTCATTTATCCGATTTTTTAATAGCTTGTCATCGGTTACATTGACAGGGTCATGTGCTGGCACGTTTTTGAATGGTATCGATGTCGCTCCTTCTATATGTGCTGCTTCGAATTCAGCCGGGGTACGAACATCAAGAATGAAGACATTTTCCTCATCGATCATTTCCTTAGCCTCACAGGCAGTCAAATTTTTTATATCTCCAGTAGGTACAACCGGGTCAGTATCTGCTGCTGCTATCCCCGGTGCGATTATAAGAAGCACAAAAAAAAATACAGCAACATAAGGTAAATATTGTTTATTCAATTTAACACCTCACATCCAGATTTAACTTTAAAACGTTCAAACTTCCAGATTGATTCATTTAAACATACTAATTATTATTAAAATCTATATTCAGAAGTAATATCCATAAATGACAATTATTTGCTCTATAGAGCTAATTTCACAAATTACTGTACAGCAAAATGTCATTTTGTATAATAAATTGATACAAAAAAATAATTCCCCAAAATACAGATTTCAATAAATAAATAGTGTATTTATCTAAAATATATAAGGTTGTAGGAATAATTTTTTCATATAATAATTATTTTTTTATATATTGACTTGAATTTTCCTTCAGTCTCTACATCGTAATAAAAACATAAACCATATTACTTCTTTCAGCTTCTGGGTCTTGTTTTTAAATTGATTTTTTAAGCACTTATGTTATTCTCCATTTTTAGATTTTAACCTGAATTTGACAGTTTGATTTTATGTTGAAAGACTGTTTTCCTATCCGTTGGAATAATAAGTAATATTATTTCAACAAATTTTTGCCCATTTTTTACGATTCAATTTGACAGATGATTCTCTTTCTCTTGATGGCTATTTTCACAATTTTTGATCAAATTTTTGGTATAGAATTTGACAGATAGCACGAATCTCAGATAAAAT
>CAZLNG010000266.1:0-3694 GCA_964560735.1 uncultured Methanosarcinales archaeon
GAATCTGGAAGCCAGAAAAGTTAAAAAATATAATTCACAAGCTTGCAGGCAAGCTTGCTCCGTTTTTAGGAAAACGGACAGATGAAGTACTTTTCAGTCTCACAGAACAAATAGACAGGGAAATTGATAATTTCCATGATAGTGTGAAAATCTTTTTATCAGAAGGAAAAAAGGGGCTGATCTGGGGAATGATATATACTTTCCTTTTCTGGATTGTGGACTTTTCACTGCTCGTACTTATCTTGATGGGCCTTTCACAAAAACCTTCTATACTTGCCGCTTTTGCAGCTCAGGTACTTCTGACAGTAGTCTTACTGGTTCCCGCAACTCCCGGCTCAAGTGGAGTCGCTGAACTGGGGGCAGTTTCCGTCTTTTCAATGTTCGTAAACTCATCTGTCCTGGGGATTACAGTACTTGCCTGGAGAGCTCTGACATATCATATGAACCT
Source organism: uncultured Methanosarcinales archaeon (assembly GCA_964560735.1). Classification (GTDB taxonomy): domain Archaea; phylum Halobacteriota; class Methanosarcinia; order Methanosarcinales; family Methanosarcinaceae; genus Methanosarcina. The sequence continues at coordinate 449 of CAZLNG010000266.1, forward strand.
GCTTTTCGGAGGCATTGTAAGTTTGAAGATTCTCAAAGACATGGACCTGATTAAAAAACTAACAGAAGATTCGGCAGAACTCCAGAGGGACTCTGAAAAAACGGTTTAAGAAGGTTGAGGGACTTATTGAAAATAAAAAATATAGGGTGATGGGTATGAGTCATTGAAAACGGGAAGCATAGGAGTCTCTCAATATTTTTCTCAAATACGGAGGATGTACTCGCTTTTCCGTAATTGATCAATAACTCGCGTACACGACCAAGACTCGTCAATTAGATAAATTAACTTTGAAAAATTTCTGGTCAGCATTTGCAACAAGCTGAAGGAACGCTCCATCTTCCATAACCTATTCTGTTCCTGAATTGACTATCTCAAAAGGCTCGTCAATTAGATAAGGAGAATCACTTTTCGAAAACAAAATTTTACTGTACTTCTGCCCTTCACCAGTTTTTTCAAGGACGTCATTAATCATTGATGTACTACTATCATTGATGTACTACTCTTGTTTTTAAGAGATGTTATTTGCAGGTTACCATAATAACCCCAATTTATTGTTACATTGTTAACAATGTTAACATAGAAAAAACGTTTCTTTCTAAAGGCTGTAATATGATTAATTTGCAGGATTCTGATGAATGTGACTTTCTAAACTACCTCTTCCGACTCAATAGAGTCCAAAGCTCATGCACTGTACAAATGTATAAATATTTTGATAAAGTAAGATGATTGTGTGGACGACATTGCAAGTAAAATTTAACAGTGCCTGTGATATGGTGGAAGAATATCTTTTCAAATTCAGTCCACAATAATTCAAACTCTTATCTGATGACCATTGCAGGTGCTTGTGAAATTTAAATGAGTTAATTAAAATGGTTGGTCATTGACAAATTCCCAAATAACTGACTTTTGAATGTGATCCAACCATAAGGAGTCGAAAATATGAGTAAAGGTAAAGGAACGAAGGTAGCCTTACGATTTGCGGGGTTATTGATTTGTATATTACTAATACAGACTGCATATGCGGAAGGAAATCAAAATCAGTTCACTGTAAATTTTACCAATACAGGCAACATGAATGACAGCTTGATCACAATATCTCCCATAATAACGCAGACTGAAGTTGAGGGAGGAAATCAAAATCAGTTCACTGCAACTCCCATTAATACAGGCAACATGAATGACAGCTCTATCACAATATCCCCAACAATAACACAGACTGAAGTTGTGACAGGAAATGCAACTAATGAAAAGCCAATGACGGAGGATTCACTCCCCGAGAATCCAACGCCAGAGGATGTGACTGATGAGAGGCCAATAATAGGGACTGTAGTAAACAACGTAAGCCCATCTTACTATTCTACATATTTAGTTGCGGGGAGTAGTACTCAGTTAACCGTGAGTTTCACTAACAGCGGTAATGAAACCCTCGTTTTAAATCCTAAATTAGTATCTACCCCTAACAGTATAAATAACATAAATGAAAACTGGATTACTATATCACCCACAAATGTAACGGTAGCTCCAGGTTCAGTACAGAATTTCGTCGTAGAAATAAATGTACCCAGGGACACAGAGAGTGGAAACTATCAAGCCGCTATAGCCTTCACCAATGATCTTGTGCCAGATTCCATTCAGTACGTCAATTCAATGCAACTTGATGTTTCAGTCCAAGCTCAACCGAAAATTGAGCTTCAGACAAGTTATATCTCTGATAATGTTGAGGTCGGAAAGGAATATGAATATCAGATTAAAATCAAAAACGTAGATTCAAAAGACATCACAATTGATCCAAAAGTGAATAATTATAATTATTATTCAGGTTCTACACAGGCATTTAACAATGATGCAATTGAAATTTCTGCACCTACAACTATAGAAGCAGGTGAAGTCGCTAGTATGACTATCCGGGTCCAAGTTCCTGAAAATGCAACCGGATATTATAACGGGTATATCGACATGAATGTTAATGGGAAAACAAATGATGGGTACTCACCACAAATAAGCCTGGGATTCAGTATTTGGCAACAGACTTCAGTTCCTTACGTAAAAACCTTTAACACCACAAATAACTATCCAATAACAATTGAAGTTTCGACTTCTAGGTATGATTCAGATATGGGGCTGCGTGTTTCACCAATAAAAGAAAAACCATCGTTTGAACTCGGATTGACGTGTAATTCCATTCCTGTGAATATGACTCTTGTAAAATCAGTTGAAAGCGGCTCCCCCAGTATTGGAAGTTACTACCCAACGTGGGTAACAGGTAATGAATACATATATCAAGAGAATTATGAAAATTATATAGAAACCTATATGGCCCCTGGATCAGTAGGAGATTGGGAACTTGCAATTCTTCCGAAGAATGCAAACAACTTCGCATATTCGATAACTAAGGGGGATAGTAATCTGGCAATAACTGGGAATGTAACTACTGAGAATACAACGACCGAGGATGAAGTAACCGAGTGAAGTAAGGTAACAAAATAATTGGCCAGATAATTCTTTAAAAGAAAAGGCGGGATTTAAAATTCCGGAAAGCCTGGCATCAATTGCCCGGAATTCCTTCTTTATTTTTTCCCCGAAACCCAAAAATAATATCTTTTCTTCGAAGATCTCCTACCTCCCCTATTCTACAGCCACTCTCGAAAAGCAATGAAATGAATGCACGGTCACATGGATATTTAGCAGCTTCAATAAGCTTCCCGACATCCTCTTCTGTAAAAAGAGCCTCAGATAATTTACAAGAATTGTTCTTCATACTCGTTTTATCCAGAAAGCGGAATGTTGCTTACCTTGCAGCCACTTAAACAAATATTTCAGCCTACGTCGTACTCTCTTTTAGAAGAGTCAGATATATTTGATATTTCTATGTTTGCTACAATACTCTGAACGTCAGCTCGACCTATATTCTTAAAATTTTTTTTGTGGTGAAGAGTGCAAAACGACATAAGATGGAAATACATAAGATAATCCTTAAGGATTTTATACATTCGGCAAACATATAATTCTCATAGTCAAATATGGAGGTCTTATTTTTCTCAGAGAATTCTGCTTGCCGTATCTTCGCCTCAATTTTGGGCAAACTAATGTTAATTCTATTATGAATTCCCGAATACTCATCACAAATGTTGTCTGAATATAAATGGTCACCAAGCTGAGTGAAACTAATGAGGAATTCCGACTTAATGCCCGAATTTGTCTTTGAAATCATGAGAAAAAGTGTACACTTGATCTCGATTTTTATCG
>CAZLNG010000267.1:0-3693 GCA_964560735.1 uncultured Methanosarcinales archaeon
GTTTTGATTAATCAGAAATTGTTCCATCTCTATTGTTCCAAGGTATTCTCCTCACTACAGATTTTAACTCTACATTTTTGATTTATGTATCGCTTAAAAATTTGTCCTATGTAATGCTTTTTGTTGTCTGCACTGCTTTAGAAGGAGAATTCTTTGAGTATTATTTGAACAAGGCATGATTAGAACTTTTTCATAGATTTCAGTATTTACCAGCCCAAAAAAATAAGAAACAGCCTTTCAGGCTGTTTCTGCCCAGAAAATGAGACTTCCGTTGAATTCTCCTACAGACGAATAATTACTCGGAAGATCAATCTGAACTTCCGAAACTTCAGAAGTGTTTGAACCTATAATTTTGTTGTAGGCAGACCATAAGATCTGATCAAGCTTAAGTCCAGTCTCAAAGGGACCATTGTCTTGGTCTTCCACATCAGCTGTAACTTTTATACTGCCACTTCCATTGTTCTGGAGGGTTAGAGGTACAGATTCACTAGGCTTTCCCGGACTGACCGTTCCAAAATCAATCGAGTTTGTGGAGACAGTCAGGGAAATTGCGGGTGTGATATTGACTTTAAGCAATACCGTCGCGCAGGAGCCAGATTCATTAGACGTTCCATTATCTGAACCGCCAGTATCAGTACCATTGGTGTCAGTACCATTGGTGTCAGTTGTTCCATTTATGTCATTAGTTGTTCCGTTTTTATAACTGACGGCAAGGATTGCACTTGAAGGGGTAAGGTAATCACCACTATTATCTGTAACTGATGGAGCAATTATTTGAGCCATGTTGTTTTCTGCCAGGAGATAAGTTCCAACAGGTCTTGCTTCATCAATGTCCAGATCAGAGTATGGAGTTGAGTTATAAACCCCAGATACATTCATTTCGTTGACTCTCAGAGCAATACCCTCATGTCCTCCAGACTGGACAGTAGTCCAGAGACGGGCATCGTCCACATTGCTGAGATTTATCGAGCTGTCTTCAAATGGAATTTTCACTGTTGCATCTTCTGGAGCCAGACCTCCTGAAGAACTCATTGTACTAACCATGTCACAGCCTTCATTTATCCAGTATTCGACTTCCTTACCAGATGCATCTTCATAAACTACAAGCAGGGCAATTCCATCGATACAGAAATAATTTTTCGAATCGCTATTGGTGTTTGTGACTGTTGTGGTATAAGTTCCGTTTCCGCTTACAAGCCCTGTTACATTATAAGCCCAGGTTCCTGTTGGATAGTCATACTGCGAACCCCAACCTTTTTTATCGCTATATTCAGCTTCCGGGGTAAGAGAGTTGCTATCAAACTGTAGACTCATAGAAGGAGTAACTCCAGTAGTACCTGTTGCACTCCACGTCCAGAAATTGTAGAGCCTTGCAAGCTTTACAGTTGCACCTGCAGGGAGAGAAAGGGAGTGGCTTACGGTGTATTTACCGCCAGAGGATATCTTATTACTGTAACTGCTGTTCCCATAATCATAAATAAGGCTTCCTTTAACGATGCCATGAGCATAGGTTTCAAGAGGCTTATCGCCAGCATAACCATTATGCAATACTTCCTGAGTCTTACTCAGTTCATTATTTGTTGTGTTAGTATCACTTATGGTAGAGCCAGGAACTATAACCGCTTTGAGAGTATAATTCTTTATTTCTTCCGGTTTCCAAGTAAACTCAACAGCTTCTGTCGCCCCTTTTGAAAGTCCAGTAACCGGCTTGCTTTCAAGAAGAGAGCCCTCAGAATAAAGTTCAAGAGCACAGCTGCCTGCGTTTTCTGGCCCGTTGTTAATTACAGTAACGTTTACTGTATTGTTCAGATTATCCCAAACTTTCGTTGCATCGTTGTGAGAGACTTTTATTACCTGTATACCCAGATCAGCGGAAGAATTATCGTCACTGGTGTTACCTGAAGAATTATCGTCACCGGTGTTATCTGAAGAATTATCGTCACTGGTGTTACCTGAAGAATTATCGTCACCGGTGTTACCTGAAGAATTATCGTCACTGGTGTTACCTGAAGAATTATCGTCACCGGTGTTATCTGAAGAATTATCGTCACCGGTGTTACCTGATGATGATGTAGTGTATTCTGCTGTCAGGATTCCAAGGGCGTTTTTATAGAATGAATCAGTCCTGTCATATGAAAGAGTGTTTGTACCAGATGATTTTAAGGAACTCTTAACATCCCATGTATCGGATCCGGTATAGGTACCCTGAGGCGTGCCTGAAGCAATGGTCTTTCCGTTGAAAGTGTATGTCCCATCCGAGCTTGCCAGATGTACAAGTGTAAGTTTTGCATCAGCCAGGGAAGAATCTTCGGGTAAAGCTGTCTTAAAAGACGTGCTTCCTACATAATTTTCATTCATTTCATCATCGTTGTAATAAGTATCTACATCATGTCCGCGGTTGACCTGATACCAGATTGTTTTTTTACTGCCGTCATTGTAAGCCACAACAAGAGTTATCAGTTTTACCCGCCCATCAAATGAATTGTCAAGAGGATCTGTTTTTACTACAGCCTTGTTTGCCCCTGACTTTACAAGCTTAGTGACATCATAATACATCATGTAGTCACTTGTTACCCTGTTGACATGGTCATTTACTTTAGCGTAGCCATCCCCTCCATTTGTAAGATATGTAAAGGGAACATTCAGGGTTTCGGTTCCAAGGGTCTGCCCATTAAAACTTACTTTTGCAGTCCCTTGATAATTGTTTTGCATATGACCGCAGTATACTGTTGTGAGCAACATTGCCCATTCAACATCGGCATCATCCGGAAGTGTAAAAGTCTTCTCTATAGTTTTGGAAACTTTCGTTTGCTGATCCGCTGTTCCATAGTAGCTGTCACAATAGATACCCCCACTTACTGTTCCACTGTGAACAGAAGTCAAAGGGATTCCACCTACGTAACTGTCAGCAAGGCAGATTCCGCTACTGAGGATGAGAGTCAACAATATCAGAATTATTTTTCTATTCGTGAATCTTCCTCCTGTACTTAAGTTGGAGAATGAATTCCAGAGATCTGCGCATAAAGTTCCCTTCAATAAGTAGCTGGATTTAATTTTTTTCTAGAAAATGTAAATAAAATTTATCGTTAATTACATGAAAAGTATTCCCATAGATATTTTTTGTTAATTATATTTAATACAATTCATGTTCATACTAGGCTTTTTATGGCAAGTTCCCTCAAGATCATTCTTCAAAAACATTTTCTAAGCTTATGTTAAAAATTAACACAAATAAACAATTTATTAACAAATTTTCAAATATATTAATCTTCCTAAATGTACTAAAACATAAGAATATTTAAATTCTGATTAACTTAAAGTATGGAATCTCAAATGAAGGTTTTAGTGAAATACTTTGTTTAAAATATATCGATTTTGAGGGATTATATTTCAGCCTTTTTTTGGAAATATTGAGGTATCTTACAGTAATATATTTAAGTAAATATTGATCCTTAAAATCTCTCAAATATAGATAAAATAATTATGGGAAAAATGCTAATAATTATTAATAAACTAAAATTTAGTATTAATTTATTTGAGTAATTTAAAAAAAGTGAGAAAAAGATTATCTGTTTTTTTCAGTCGAATACCTCACTAGCTTGCTGCGAGGTGCGCCAGTACAACTTTGATTTTCAGTAAAAAATTATTCTATTTGATTAAAACCTTATTTTTTATTTACTGATTCATTTATCT
>CAZLNG010000268.1:0-3673 GCA_964560735.1 uncultured Methanosarcinales archaeon
TTATGGAGATGGTGTCTATCTAACGGTTGGTGGCCAGGATAGTATAAATCTTGGAATGCCAAATCTTGCAGATATTCTGTATGCTTATGGGGAACTGAGAGTACTCGTGCATGAACAGTCCCTTGTAGAGAGAGGCCTGTTTGAGGAAACCCTTATAGAAACTCTGGAACTGACAGATGAGGAAGATTTTTTAACAGCTATGGAAAACTCGGATTGTATTGTTCTGCTTTAATACTGGTGCTGGATAAGATATTGGTTACCGGATAAGGATGAATCGGTGATAATATGAAAGAAGAACGATGGGATGTGTTCCTGCTGACGAAGCCTCCCCATAGTACGAGGTCAGAAATATGCTTAAAACTTATTTCTCGCGCCATAAACGTCAGACTCTACCTTGCAGGAGACGGAGTCTATCATTTGCTTACCGGAATAGAGGAAAAACTTCCAGAGTGCAGAGTTTATGCATGCAAAGAAGATCTTAAGGCAAGAGCTATCAAAGCAGGAGAGAAAGTTACAGTCCCGGATAATTTTTACGTTACATTTATAGATGATATTATGGAACACTGCAGAAACGAGTATACGTTTTAAATTATGTGGATTACAGGTTTAACCCACTTTCCGCAGTAAAATTTAAGTTTTTCACAATTTTTGCTGCTATCGATTTTCAATTTAACGTAAATTTATTGGACTTTTGTGCAGGAATAAAAAGTGAATATGTATGAGTTTAGAGGCCAAAAAACGATAGCATTCAATTTTCACCGAGCTTCATTTGATTTTAGATTATTGTAAGAGGTTTCAAAAACGCTATCAGAAAAAATAGTGAGATTCGAAAAAATGCTGCGGAATGTGGGATAATAAATAATATAAATGGATAAATAGTTTTTTCAAAGGTTCATGAATAATAGCACCTCTTCAAAAAGAATGAATTTTTCTTGCTTTCCTCTTTCTTCAGTAATCAATGAAGGGATTAATGTTTTACTTCCCGGTCATTTAATGTTTCAACTTACTGGTTGTTTATGTGAAGAAGAAAGTTTTCTTTTTCCGCAAATCGAAAATTTGCACATATCATGTTTTCCAGAGGTTTTTTTCGAAGGGACCTTCTATACCTATCATTTATTTTTCAGCAATTCAGCGAATTTGCAGACTTATTTTTGAAGATATACTGGGAAAAATTCTTTGATGACAACAAAAATATTTCGGGTTAAAAAAAAGTAAAATATTCCATGCTATATGGAAATAATTATATAGTACAGACTATATCAATGTATATTGATGTATTTGTAAATACAACTGTGAAAACTATAAATTCATAAAAGAAGGATCCAAAAATGGTTGACATTTTCTATCCCCTTCAATGGATTGCTGATAAACTGACATATGAGGTCTTCGGGATCGCACCTGATACACGCCTCGCGTCCAGTGTTAATTTTGTTATCTTCGACGTAATGAAAATTTTCGTCCTTCTAGCTGTAATGATCTTTATTGTTTCCTATCTCAGGACATACATCACCCCCGAAAGAACAAGGCAGGTTCTTGGAAGCAAGCAAGGGATCAAATATTATTTTCTTGCATCTCTTATCGGGACAGTAACTCCTTTTTGTTCGTGTTCTTCTGTTCCAATCTTTATAGGGTTTGTGGAAGCTGGAGTGCCTCTTGGAGTCACTTTTGCCTTTTTGATCACTTCTCCTCTTGTAAATGAGGCCGCTGTAGCAGCTCTATGGGCAACTCTCGGACTTAAGGCTACAGTACTTTATGTTATATCAGGAGTTGCGCTTGGTGTTTTGGGTGGTTATCTAATTGGTCATCTGAAACTTGAAAGATATGTAGAAGATTTTGTATATAAGATGAAAGTGGGGAAGCAAAGTACTGAGGATGAGAAACTAACAATGAAGGAAAGAGCAGGGTACGCCTTTGAAAGTGTAAAAGATATTGTAGGCAGAGTATGGCTCTATGTAATAATAGGAGTCGCTATCGGAGGCATTTTCCACGGATATGCACCTGAAGGTATTCTTGAAAAATATGCTGGCAAGGACAATCTGCTTGCAGTACCGATTGCTGTCCTTATTGGAGTACCTCTTTACTCGAACGTTATGGCGATGATCCCTATTGTAGAAAGTCTTATTGGAAAAGGGCTTCCGGTAGGAACCGCCCTGGCCTTTCTCATGTCTGTCACAGCCGTATCTCTGCCTGAAATGATTATTCTCAGAAAGGTACTAAAAAAAGAGTTGATTGCTATCTTTGTTTCAATCGTGGCAGTTTCAATTATCTTTACAGGCTATTTATTCAATATACTGCTGTAAATCCAGTTGACTTCTAATACTTAGTAAATAAATGTATTATAATTTAGTAAATAAATGTACTATAGATAACGTAAAAGTAGATAAGGAATTCAATTAATGGAAATGGAGGAAAATATATGAAAATAGAAGTTCTCGGTACAGGATGCTCTAAGTGCAAAAAGACAAAAGAAATAATTGAAAAAGTAGTGAAGCAAAGTGGTGTTGAAGCTGAAGTGATCAAAGTTGAGGATATTGAAAAAATCATGAGCTATGGTGTTATGGTCACCCCTGCAGTTGTCATCGACGGAGACATAAAACTTGCAGGCAAAGTTCCTGATGAAAAAGATATTAAAAAATGGATTGCCCAATGAAAGAGCATTTACTACTGTTTTAAAAAAGAGCTGATCCCAAAATTAAAATTACATCCCTAAATCTTGAATTTTGAATAATCAATCGAGGTTGTGGTCAGGAAAATGGTTCTGCAACTCATATTGATATGGGGACAAAATTGGTTTTGGGATGAGCTCAAAGACTAAATCCAGATGAAAACTCAAAAAGGAGAAGAAAAGATAGTAGGGGAGAACAAATGTGCATGCGAGCTCTCAAATGTGGCAATCTTCCCATGTGTCGGGGCTTCAAACGTAGGCTATCTCTCAAATAGAATCGCAATTGAACTTGAAAAGCAGGGAATTAGGAATCTGATGTGTACTGTTGGGATTGGAGCTAGAGCCCCTGGACTTATGAAATCTGCCGAGGCTTCAGACAGGATAATTGCAATCGATGGCTGTCCTGTGAACTGTAAGGTCAAAACTCTCGAACTTGCAGGTTTCAAAGTAGATCGACATATTATCATCTCTGAAATGGGAATCAAAAAGAATAAAGATAAAGATCTCAAGGATAATGAAATCTCAGAAGCTCTAGAAAAAACCCTTGAGATCCTGTAGTCCGAGTGATCTCGGACTCAATCACTCTTATATAATAGTATATTAGATTTTTGAAATTCAGCATTAAAGGAAGCAATTGTTTAGATTAAACTGTTTGACTGAAATAAAATAAGATCTTTTACAGTCTTATTATTGACAATACATAATCTTATTGCATATTCAAATTGACCTTAGCTTATATTAAAATATTTTTTTCTCCAGTAGAGCGCGACATTTACAAGTCCAATCATCACAGGTACTTCAATCAGAGGGCCTACAACTGCTGCAAAAGCCTGCCCTGAATTAATGCCAAAAACCGCTACTGCTACTGCAATTGCAAGTTCGAAATTATTACTGGCTGCAGTAAATGCAAGAGATGTTGTCTGCTCATAATTTACCCCCATTTTTTTGGAAATAAAAAAGGAAACGCTGAACATAACTATGAAATAGATTAACAAAGGAATTGCAATC
>CAZLNG010000269.1:0-3669 GCA_964560735.1 uncultured Methanosarcinales archaeon
TTCCGGCACATCCGGCAGCTGATACAACGGCAGCAATGACGAGCAACATTGCTACTATCTTTAACATTTTCTTCATTAATATTACCTCTAAAATTCTCTTCCTTTTATTTATTCAGATTATATACTATTTTTTAATTTGTTATTTAATATTTATTCATCCTTCGGCAGATATATTAAAGTCTTTCGATTTTGATTTATGGGAATTATGCAATTGATACGTGGGATCTGATAGTCCCGGTAGTTATATTGAAAATAATATGGAAGGAAAGAGCTTTTTTAAGTATAATCTTTTTTACTTCTATGGAGTATGTACTTCAAAAGAAAATTTTATAGAAACACAAAAACACATGTATATATACTTTCAAATGCCGAGTTAACAATGGATTTATCTTGGTGAATTACCACCCTGTCAAGATAAATCATGACCCGATTGCGGCTTCTATTCATAATCCGTTTTCGGGCATCCCGGGCTTGTTCTCTTCCTCTTGCCCGGGTTATCCGATAACAAGCAAAAACTCTAACTCCCTGACATCCTTTATAGTACTTATATTCATAAAATGAGATTAGGTAAATATTAATAAGCCTTTAAAGTGACTTCCTTTCCCAAGCCCAAGTAATTGGATAAAAGGAAGCTTCACTCCTTAAAAAGCTTCCTTCCTCTTCTCCTTCTCGGTGGATTGGGTTGGCCCTGATCAGATGCCGGTAGATCAGGGCTGCGTTTGCCTGTCTGGTGTAATCGGCGCAAACAATATGATAAACTACGTCTAAATATTTATAGATTATGTCTATTAATCGACAATAACTTTATCCGGGAAAGCAAGAAATGAAAAGTGTTCGCTGTTTAACAATCTAACAGTATGTATGATAGGTTGCCCGTAGCGATTTCATGCGCGCAATTAAAGACAATTATTTTCTTTTCTATATGGCAGGCAACCCCACTGAAAAGGGATTAGAACGGGATGTATAAAAGGTTATTCAGAGTTTGTGATACATTCACAAACAGTTACGTTCCCGGTGCTGGCTAATTCCTGCATAGGTTCCTGCGTAGATTTTGAATTGGTGATCACCGTTGGGTGAGGTTCTACAGGAGTCTGATTGTAATCGGTGTTTACTGACATCCCGAACGCCGGGATAATCATTATGATCATCAGGATAATAGGGATAACTATTGATTTCTGCATGGTATAGCCTCTATGGATTACGTAGTTTTAAAAAAAAGGTGAATTCCCGGAATAGGAGACAGCACATTCATCCTTTCCGGTGTAGGTATTTTTATGCAAAATCCATAATTTCTGTTTGTCTGTTATCTCTTGCCCTTAGTTTTGTTACCCCTACGCCTACTAGCCTTAGTTTTCTATCGTGGAATTCCTCAATAAGTTCCATCGCTGTCCTTTTAATCACGTTTACATCCGATGTCCAGATAGGCAGTGTCTTTGCGCGTGTAAAGGTCGAGAAATTGTTTAACCGAACCATAATTGTCACGGTTTTAAAAAGGTAATGGTTCTTCATCAGGTTTTGATACACGCTCTCAGCAAGCTTATCAATGCTTTTGGCTATCTCTTCAGGGTCATCAATATCCTCGTGAAACGTAACGTGTTTGCTGATTGACTTAACGCCTTCCCGTTCTTCGACCTCTTCAAAATCGATACCGTTAGCTCTTTGACTCATTAAGATACCAGCTTTGCCGAACCTTGCTGAAAGCACTTGTATCTTATATTCTGCAAGCTCTTTGATTGTCTTTATACCCATTTCTTTCAATATTTCTGTTGTCTTTTTACCAATTCCGGGTATTTTTGAAACTGGCAGAGGATTAAAGAACTCTCTGACACCTTCCGGTCTCACAACTGTAAGACTATCAGGCTTCTGATAACCTGATGCTATCTTGGCGATTAGCTTGTTTGATCCGATGCCCACAGAACATGTGATCCCTTCTTGGCTCTGGATTTCGCCCTTTATTTCATGCGCAATGTGAACAGCCTCATCAAATGTATGGGTATCAGCTGGAACTAAGTATGCTTCATCTATGCTTACCTGCTCGAGCTTTTCGGAGTATCCTCTTAGAATCTCCATTACATTCGAAGATACTGTTTTGTACAGCTCCATTCGGACTGGCGGAAAAACACAATCTGGACATAATTTGTAAGCCTTGGAAAGCGGCATTGCTGAATGGACTCCGAATTTCCTTGCCTCATATGATGCTGTGCTAACAGCGCCATGCTTCATTGATCCTGTTGGGTCTAAGCCCATTATAACAGCCACAGGCTTGCCTATCAATTCAGGATTTTCTCTGATCTCAACTGACGCAAAAAAAGAATCCATATCGACATGTAAAATTATCCTTCCACCATGATTTTTTTCAGAATTAGAGGAAGACATCACGAAAGGTAGTATCAAACATATAATAAAAGGTTGCGAGAATAAGTTGAAAATATTGAAGGTTCTGAAAGCAGGACTCATTAGAACCATTTGAGATCAATACTTTCACATAGCTCAGGTGAACCTTTTAACCATTACTCGATATTTTATTTTGAGGTTGGTTAAAATGGACACATCAGAGAAGTATATCAGAATGTGCTCGCTTGCAAAGGAGATTCAGCGGAAATGGGTATTCCAATCCGGCGATTTTGTTTACAATCCTGTTTTTGAAGAAGTTGAGGTTTTACTCTATCCTGGAAATAATACTATTAATTATGTCTGGCTACCGAGACAAGATCAACTCCAAGAAATTTGTATCGCATTTTTTATGCAGAATCTGAAGATATCTGAATTCGAAGCATTCTTACGATTTTTGGAATGGTACTCTGTACGCCTTAGATATACTTTCGAACATGGACTCAAGAATGGAAACGGTTTCATTGATTCTGGAGAAGTACTTTTGTTAACCCGTGCAATGATAATGATGCACTGGAAAAAATGGGACGGGGAAAATTGGGTAAAAGCTCTAGAGGGGTATACACAGAAGCCGCAGAAGTCCCCACTTGGGAATTACGAAATCAAAATATAAGGTATTCTTATGAATCGAAGTATAAACCGAAGAACCGAATCGAATTTCTCGAAATGATCTCAGTTATAAAGGTAGAAGAACTGGAGAAAACACGATAGATAAATTCGAATAACAGAAAAAAGCTACCTGAAGAGAATATGAAATTTAATTGAACCCAGGCAAGGGGGTATGCCTGGGTTTACTTGTTGGGTTTGGGTTTACGGGATGTGAACTTAGCACATCTTGTTGATTAATAATATAGTTTGTCAATATATATTAGAGTCGTTATCTAATCAAAAATACGTAACTGTAAACATGTTTGATTGAAGCTTGTAGGTATAAGTACGGGATAATTCCTTGTTAGTTTCCGGCGAATATTAAGGACAGTTCCGAGACAGTTTAGTGACTTTAATTATACAAATCAGTATCAAGCATAACTTCTTTAATTACATATCCCGATTTCTGAAGCCACTTTTTTTAACTGGATTGCTGTAAATTAGGCCTGCGAACCACCCTCAGATGCTTACCATTGCAGGCAAATTGGCTGGTTAACTAAAAACCCGTGGGTCTTTCTGGCAAGCCTCTAAATCATTCCTCTTTTGATAGTTCCGGTACTTCACCGAGCCCTCTATTGGGAACCGTTACAATGTCTTTTACAAACTAATAGATGATAAATTGGAGAAATC
>CAZLNG010000270.1:0-3669 GCA_964560735.1 uncultured Methanosarcinales archaeon
TTATATCCCGTTTCATCAAAATAGATGATAGAATAGTTGATTTTTTGCTTGGGATTGATGATCTGGACCTGAAGTTCAGGAATTTTTCTTATATAGTAAAACCTGAGAATTCTTTTGAGGACCTTATTCTGCCTTCAGATTTAAAAAATAAGTTAATTAATATGGCAGGCGGGTACAGAGAAAACAGATTAGCACTTAAGTTTCTATTTTATGGTCCTCCAGGAAGCGGGAAAAAAAAAGCTGCGGAAGCTATTTGCATGGAAGCTGGAATAAACCTTCTTGTAGCAGATTCAAAGTTCCTGCTTGAAGGCGAACCTCTCGAAATTGCAAATCTCATAATGCGAGAAGCACTTCTTCAAAATTCCGCGCTTTATCTTCAGGCCTTTGATGTGCTTCTCGAAGATAGAGAATCAAAGAATCCTTCAGAACTTCTGGTTCAGGTCTTAACAACCTTTCCAGGATTGGTATTCCTGGCAGGAAACGAATCCATGGAATTTAATAAAAATTTGATTAATAACGGTTTTATTCCATGTGCCTTTCCTCTACCCGCATACTCAGTCCGTAGACAGCTATGGAATTCCTGCCTGAAAGATTATACGCTGGCAAAAGGGGTGGACTTGAATGAGCTTGCGAGCAAATTCAAGTTCAGTGGCGGTCAAATAAAGGATGCTGCCCGGACAGCATGCAATTTTTCAGGAGGGCAAAATCCAACCAGCCCATTGTCTATGGAAAGTCTCTATAAAAGCTGTAAGGTGCAGTCCAACCAGAAATTAAGTTCTCTTGCTCTGAAAACCAGCTCACACTACACATGGGAAGATATTATCCTCCCTGAAGATACACTGGTGCATTTAAAAGAAGTTTCTGGTTTTATCAAGTACAAAGGAAAGGTACATTCCGATTGGGGCTTTGAAAATAAATTATCGCTTGGAAAAGGCCTGAATGTTCTCTTCTCAGGACCTCCGGGAACCGGAAAGACCATGGCTGCGGAGATTCTTGCAAATGAAGTTAAACTGGACCTTTATAAAATCGATTTATCAAGTTTGGTTAGTAAGTATATAGGGGAAACAGAAAAAAATCTGAAACAAATCTTTGAAGAAGCTGAAACGAGCAATTCTATTCTCTTCTTTGATGAGGCTGATGCTCTTTTCGGTAAAAGGTCCGAAGTAAAGGATTCTCACGACCGCTATGCGAACATTGAGACCGCTTATTTACTTCAGAAAATGGAGGAACAAGAGGGAATAGTGATTCTGGCGAGCAATTTCCGAAAAAACATGGATGATGCTTTTTTACGTAGGCTTCATTTCACAGTAGAGTTTCCTCTTCCTGATGATAAATCAAGAGAAAACATCTGGCGAAAAACATTCCCAAAAGAAACCCCAATTGCAAAAAACGTGGATTTTTCTTTTCTTTCAAAATTTAAGTTAGCAGGAGGAAATATTAAAAATATAGTTCTCGCCGCCTCTTTTTTGGCTGCGGAAAACTCGAAGGACGTTGCAATGGAACATCTAATTAAAGCTACAAAAAGAGAGTATCAAAAAATTGGAAAACTGTTTACTGAAGCTGACTTTGGAGAGTACTATAAGTTTTGTAGGTAGTCTTGCAGAACTGATTTCTCTGCATTTTTAGAAGCAATCCGATGATCCTTATATAAATTAATAAACCGGGATAAAAGTATGCCAGACTATAGAGCAATAGCCGATGTAGGAGAAACTCTTATCGAACTATTAAGGAATAATATGCAGGATCTGATTCCCAGACAATCGATAGTTCTTGCTTCTCCTGGGGAAATTGAAACTAATGATGATGTTCGGCTGTCACTTTTTCTATATCAAGTTCTTGAAAATGTCTATTTGAAAAATCAGGAAATGCAGATAAAAGATCCTGAAACATTGACATTCCCTCCTATAATTCTGGATCTGTATTACATGTTAACATCTTATCCGTCAGGAACTCAGGATATAACCGAAAAGACCAGAGAAGAGCATAGTATACTTGGCAGAGCCATACAGGTCATAAATGATAACTCTAAACTTAATGGCCCGGTTTTAAAAGGAAGCTTAGCTATAAATGGCTATGAACTTCATGTTACGCTATCCTCTTTAAGTCTTGATGACATGACTAAAATGTGGACAACTTTTCCGGGAAAACCCTTTCGGTCGTCAATTTGTTGTCTTGTTACTCCAGTAATGATCGATTCTGGTCGTGAGATTACTGTACAGAGAGTGGTGTCTAAAGAGGCTGGCTACAATCCAGTTGTACCATAGTGAGCTGAGAAGTAATGACTTTTGTTATATCTCCTGTCACAAATAAATCTACTACTTATAAAGGAGACCCCATTAAGACTATTCTGTCTCTGGCGATATGGTTAGTAGATGATTTTACAAAGAAAAATGCTATCGGCCATATAAAAGTGATAATTAAAGAAAGAAACATAGAACCAGCCAGGAATCTTAGTGGATATTATACTTTTACCGATCTTGAAAACGCAAAATATACAGTTAACATTGATTCAGAGCTCTATTTTCCTGAGGAAAGAGTAATTGATATCTCGAAGATAAAAACTTCAAATTTAATGTTAAAGTTCAATACTAAAGGGCCTTCATCTAAGGCTACAAGTACTAAACTTAAAGATGTTTCAAAATTACAAGAGGGTGACATCGTCGAATTCCAGAATCTCGTTGGTGAGATAGAAAGGAAGACGATTACAGATGTTGATATTAAGACTAAAAAAGTTTCATGGGCAGGAGGACTGAAACATAGTTTTAATGCTGAAGATAGCACGATTCGTGCTCTTAAGAATCCTGTTGTCACAGTTTTTCTTAAACCTCTGCCTTCCTACCCTTTTAGAGACCATTCGACCCTTGTAACAGGATTGCTTCTGGACTCAGCTGAAAATCCAGTGGTCGATGCAATAATAAAAATTGCAAACCTGAATATGGAAACTAAAACAGATAAAAGGGGAGAATTCGTACTTTATTTTTATGATATTAAAAATGAAGAAATCTCAATTGAAATTAAGAAAAAAGGAGATATTAAGTCTATTAATATAAATTTGAAGGAGGGGATTCTGAAATCCTTGGGTAAAGTTCTATTTCCGTGACAACTGATTATTTTTATCTTAATATGGTTGGCAAAAGCAAGATATTTTAATGATGAATAGGCTTCATGCTTCTTTTTTCTTCACAAAATTTAAAAGCCTTATCTTTTGCTCTTGATTTAATGTTTTTAATTTTCGTGAGATCATATTGTCGATATGGCGCGTTTTTAATAAAACACTACTCTAATCGGGAGCATTTTCAGAAATGGGCAATTAGCGTAGTCCTGTTAGTGAATATGGACACATGTAAGATAAACGAAACTGAGAAAGAATGAAAAGCAAAATCTGAGGAACTAATATGCCAGAATATTTAACACCAGGCGTTTATATGGAAGAGTTCGAAATCGGTGCCAGGCCGATTGAAGGAGTAAGCACGAGTACTGCGGGGTTTTTAGGAGAAACTGAACGAGGACCCACTATTCCTCCTAGATTAGTAACAAGCTTGACCCAGTTCATGCGTATCTATGGAGGGTATATTAAAAATTCACACCTAGCTTATGCAGTAGATGGATTTTTCTCAAACGGAGGCCAGCGATGCTATATAGGAAGAATTGTCCATAAAAATGCTCTTC
>CAZLNG010000271.1:0-3644 GCA_964560735.1 uncultured Methanosarcinales archaeon
GAGGTTTGACTACAGTAACAAATGATGGCACGGTCTGGGTGTGTATTATAAAATGTGTACAGAACTTAGGGGATGTATTTACGATTTTTCTTTCAAATGTTACTGACTGTCTAAATCAAAAAACGCCCAAACTTTAGCTATTTTTCGCGGTAAAAGTCTAATTTCATTTATATACAAACGAATCAAATTTTTCAACATGAAAACAGTCGGCACAGTCGGCAGCCTCATAATGCTGGTTATGTTCGCTCTTATTGTGTCGGTAGGTATAACCGCATCAAGCGACTTATTAGGCGAAGCCTCCGCATCCAATGATACCGCAGTAGCGCATAGCGCAGATGGTGCTACGCACGTTATTACACCTATCTTTCAATTAATGGGATTCGGTGTGCTCATAGTCGGCATAATGGTTGCAATAAATGCTTACAATTAAAATTGAAATCGCTATGCTGAGGTGCATTAATGTTTGAAAAATCAATAAAATTCGCTAAACGATTTATCTTTAATATGACTGGCGAGTGCCCATGTCGATCTCGAAAAGTTACAGTGAAAAACCAGTCGCCAAAAGTTAGTATAAAAAGCCGGAAGCGCTAATAGTGCCTCGAAGAAACAAGAAAACAAGGAAGCCGGTAAAGAAATACCTGCGAACAGGTACAATCACTACAAGTGATGCGCAACAATATGGGTACTCTCCGCACGCTGATGAAATCACTAGAGGTGCTTTCGACCTTATGAAATCAAATACTGTAAGGGTGCGTTAATATGGGCTTCCTTGATCATTTCAGGAATAATGATGAGCCTGAGTATTCCCCATATGTACAGGAAGTAAGAAATCGGAAACAGGCAGAGTTAGACTACGATAAGCTATCTTCGAAGTTCAAGCGCTATGCAAGCGATAAAGCAGCAGCCTATCAGGAAGCAAGATCATTACGTCAAGCAGAAAGGGCTGCTATGCAGGAACAAAGGCGTATTGAAAAGGCTGAAAAACAGGCTCAGAGAGCCGCAG
Source organism: uncultured Methanosarcinales archaeon (assembly GCA_964560735.1). Classification (GTDB taxonomy): domain Archaea; phylum Halobacteriota; class Methanosarcinia; order Methanosarcinales; family Methanosarcinaceae; genus Methanosarcina. The sequence continues at coordinate 1,004 of CAZLNG010000271.1, forward strand.
AAAAAGCCCAGAAGCAAGCTGATAGACAAGCTGAAGCTGAAGCAAAGCGGGCACAGAGGGAAGCCGAAAGAGAAGCACATAAAACATATCAAGAGACCTTCGATGATGTAAGTGATGACAATGTTGTCATCATTGAAGATCCTGAGCCTATAAAGCCTGTAAAAATACCTAAAACAAAGCGCATCACTCGTGCAAAAGTTGAGGAGCTTGCAGCAAAGGAAAGATCTTCTTTATCTGGTGTAACAGATCACATCAGGCAATACAACACAGACCGCGAGAACATTAAGAAGCACTATAAAGCTGGTAAAGAAGATGGAAAAGCCGTAAGAGCCAAGGAGCAAGCTGCAAAGAAGTCTGCAACGCAGATCGAAAAAGAGCGCAAAGCCTACGAGAAAGGATACCGTAAAGGCTCAACATCCCTCGCGGAGCGCACAGGCGAGAAACTACAGAAAGCTGGAAAAGGTGCAAAAATTGCCGTTAAGACCGGCAGAAAGGTCGCTACAGAGGTTTTTGATGCAATGGAAGGCTCACCAATTAATCATGCAAAGCCTGCCCACAGAGTGCCTGCAAAGAATCCCTCTAAACGCATTGGTGCTCCGCAGAGGATAGCTGCGCCCAAAAGGATACTGAAAAGCGAAAAAGCTCATCCAGTGCATCGTAAAACGTCTACAAGTAGATCTATCAACAAAAGTAAAGGTTCGCCGGTAAGCAGGAAATCCACAGGTAGTATCAATAGCCGATTATCTGGGAACTTGACAAAAAGATCATCAGGTGTTGTCAGCAGTAGAAAACCATCGACATGCATAACAGGTTGCAATAAGCAGAAAGCCCAGAGGTGAATTTATGGAGCATTTCGACAAGAGGAGTAATATTGAATCCACAAATGCGGCTATTAAAAGGAAGTTTGGAGAGACTTTGAAATATAAAAATCGAATTGCTCAGGAGATTGAGTTATTGGCTAAGATTATAGCCTAAAATTTGACTGTAGTTATACATGAGATGTATGAGAATGGGGTTGAGCCTGAATTTTTAAGCGGAAAAATAGAAAAAATAAATTAATTAAACTAAAAGGACAGCGAGTTTTGAAAGCAAAACAGCTTAGTTTTCAAAATATCACAATTGATTTACATTTTGTTCGCTGAATCTAATCTTACTAGCATATGGGTATTGAGATTCTCTTAAATCAATTGTCGTTGTAGAGCTAAATGGGTGTGATGCTGCTTTTGGAATATAACCATTGTCAATACATTTTATACTTTCTATTTTGTACAATAACGTATCCATGTTTATTACTCCTCCTCCCAATCGTGTTTTAATACAGATAATTGCGCTTGCGATAAACCATTTTGAAGTTTAGTTCCAATTATTTCAAAATCAATTATATTAACATTTGTGTACCCATTACTTTCTATATATACGGCTTTCTGCTTTAATTTTAAAATATTCGATTTCCCAGCAAGTAGGCTTGGATTAGCTTTTACAAATTCTTCAATGTGGCTAAATTTGGAGTTTAATTTCATTTCATTTTCGTATTCACAATACAATTTCCAAATAAGATCTTCTAGTTCTACTTCTGGTATTATTATGTTGTCTAAACCTATATCTTTTGCCTCTGTGCGGTTGATAGGATGCCCATGAAAAAATAATTTTGAAGTTAACTTATCTACAATTTCATTTACCTTATGCTCATCATCCTTTTCTTTATGCAGATACATTAATTTTTTTGCCAGCATTCGTGACTGTGATTGAATTCTTTTAACATTACCAAGCGCGAGTGGATGTACCTGCTGTGCGAGAATATTGAATGCTTGAACCAACTCATCTTCATGACGAATACCAACATCTTCTTTTATTAATGATATATAGGCAGTAACATCCTCAACACTAATGCCTAGTAATTCCTGTGCATTACGAGGATTCGGGGGATTAAATGGGTTTGTGACAGTGGGATCGGTAGGTCCTAGCATGCCCATCGGATGCATTATAATCGTATTTGCTCCCAATGCAGTTAACGTAGCTGCACTGAACGCATGATGAGGAACTATAACATGAAACTCGTTACAATATTCTCTAATTAGTGTAACCAGTTTCCATGGTACAATTATATCTCCTCCATTACTGTGAAGAAAGAGAGCGATTTTCGTTTCCTCTTTAGGGGTTTCAATTTTTCTTAAGTGCTCGTAGATGTAACGAATTGAATCCATTGCCATTTCTATATCTAAATTGGGGCGTGTGAGCGTTACGTACGTTATTATATTCATTTCAAGTTTTTTTCCAATTTCATTTATTAATTTATATCTCTCTTCCTTTGTCATCTAAAACGTCTCCATACTAACCTAAAGGAACTATTTATGTAAAAACTCTGGAAAAGAGATATAAAACTATTTTTATTTTATTCCATTCCTAATATTAAATTTCACATTTTTTAAATAAATTTAATATAAAATATTTATTTTTTATCAATCTAACCTCAAAAACATATTACTTTCGCACTTGCACTTAAAGTCCCAATTCTGCACCTAAAGTACCTCAAAAATTGGAGTTTAGGTGCAAAGCCACACTGAGCAACTCTTATGCATATACTATTTACTGATGAAGAAATACGGCTTTTAGAAGCGCTTGAAGCCGCAGAAGTAGATCC
>CAZLNG010000272.1:0-3640 GCA_964560735.1 uncultured Methanosarcinales archaeon
GAAAAATTGCTATTATTTCTTATTTTCTTCCTTTAATTCAACTTCAGGCTGCTTGAGATTAACAAACCTGCTCTCAAGAGGAGCAATTGGAAGATCTGGCTGGATAAATGTAGAGCAAACCCTTGCCCCTGTAAGTGTCCTTCCAGCAAGATCAGGTTTTAATTCAAGCCCTTTTACGGCAGGCACCTCAAATTTTCCGGAGAGAGTTTCCGGAGATTCTGAAGCTGAAAGCCCTCTAAAGGAGTCGGAAACCAGTCTTGGAAGGTTTTCTGAGCTAAGGCGTGGAGATCCTGCAGGAGTAAGTCCGAGATCCCTTTCCGAAGAGAGTCTATTGTTTAAGTCAGGCAGAATACCGTTTAACTGGTCAACGGCAGGCCTTGAAAAAGTGCTTGATTCGTAAATAGGAGTAAGCTGTCTTGCAGGTGTTTTTTTGCGGTTTTCAACAGCTGCGCCTGAAAAGTGAGAAGATGAAGCTGAATTCTCGGATTTGCTATAATTCATAGCCTTAAAGATTGTCACTATGGTATATCAATTATACGAGGATCTGTACTACATTAAATTCCTCTAAATGTATACGATTCCTTGCAGTAATATAAGATCGAATTGTTGCATAAGATCGAATAAATTGCACAAGATCGAATAATTGCACAAGATCGAATTGTTTCAGCTTTATTGTAACTGTATTCCCACTATATTCCAACTTTTCGGAGAAAATAGAAAAAATAATATGTAAAAATAATGTAGAGTACGAGCTAACTGACTCATTTATGTGTAAATTTAGCACTTTTTGGATATTTTCCTTATATCAGGTCATCAATAAGAAAACAAGAAGCATCATTTGATGGGAACCCTGAAGTAGTTATGCTTTCGTTCCCTTCTCTGGCCTTTTATCTCAAATTCAAACAACAATATTTGAGGACAAAAGAAGCATTTCCCTTCTCTCCACATTATATTTCCAGAGACTCAAAAGAAGCGGATTTTTAAAATAATTAAAACGGATTTGAGGAATCAGATGGAGAATACAGTTCAAGAACCCGCAACCAGAAACAGATATATCTGGGCTGATCTGATCAGGATAATAGCGATAGTTGCAGTAGTGGCAATCCATGTAGATACTTTCGGATCCTCCTGGGACAGGATCCCATTGATAGACTGGTGGGCGGTTAATGTATATAATGCGATTATACGCTTTGCAGTTCCGATATTATTCGTATTGAGCGGTTACCTGTTACTGGATAAGCAGGAAGATGACCAGATTTTTTTTCAAAAAGGTTCAGCAAGGTTGTCATACCTCTGGTTGCCTGGTCAATGATATACATGATATATGCGAACAAATATGACGTATTCAGTATATTTACTGAAGACTTCGTTCGAAAATTTTTTGCTAATAAAATTTATTATCACCTGTATTTTCTCTACAATATTATAGGATTATATCTCCTCACACCTTTGTTACGCAGGGTTCTGGCACACGCAAGCATGTACGATGTCTATTACTTCTTACTATTATGGTTCTTATTCACGCCTTTCAACCAGATGATAGGATTTTTCGGATACAACATTGGAGTACCCGTAGAAGCTGCAACAGGGAATCTGGGATTATACATAGCCGGTTATGCCATCAAAAAAACGGAAATAACTAACAAAATAATTTATTTATCAGGTCTCGTAGTTGTGACCTCGATAGTTGTTATGATCTTCGGGACTTATTATATGAGTGCGAATAGTGGAAAATACGATACTCATTTAATGTCAACAAATATGATACAAACAACATACGCAATATGTTTGTTTATCCTGCTGCGAGAAGCCCTGGGCCGTATAAATTTAACAACTTCGTTCAAAAAACTTGAAACAATTATAAGTATGGCTGCCGGCGCTTCTATGGGAATATACCTCATTCACCCAATGCTCTTATCTTATGTACGCCATGGATTATTCGGGATTTCTTTATTATCCCCATCTGTTCTGAGCCCGACAATATCCGTTCCGCTGGTTACAGCTTTACTGTTCGTTGTTTCTCCGATCCTTGTGATGATATTGCAAAAAATACCTTTGATCAGGAAAATTGTGCCTTAATCTTGAGCTTGATTTTAAATTAGTTTAATCCTAATTCCGAAACCAATTTTTCATCAAGCTCATTACCTTTTTTATGCTAATATTTTCAGATGTTAGATCTTAAAATTTGACTCACCAAGCTTTGACTCACATAACTCCTTTCCCTGCTTTGCTGCCTCATTTCCGGGGCTGAGTTTCAGGGCTCGCGCATAACATTTGAAAGCCTCTTCATATTCGGCAAATTCGCAAAGGAGATTCCCTCCCAGCAGGAGAGAAGCCAGATGATCAGGGTCACTTCCCAGAGCCATCCTGCACGCATCAAGGGTTTTTTCTTTTTCCCCCATTTCCAGAAATACGGCTCCTTTCCAGTACCAGGTTTCAGCATTATCTGGCCTCATAACAGGCGCTTTGTTCCGGGAAAAGAAACTGAAACGTGGAACTTTGCAAACCCAATCTGAAGCTTTTTTAGGCTCGATAGCCAGGGCTCTGTCAAAAATTTCAAGGGCTTTTTCAGGCTGTCCCATTCTGAAATAAACTATACCTTCACTTGTAAGAATCTTAGGGGATTCGGGATCAAAAAAAAGTGCTTTCTCAAAGGCTTCGAGAGCTTCTTCGTATCTGCCCATAGCTGAGAGCACAAACCCTCTGTTAGACCACTCCATAGAATTCTCAGGCCTGCTTTCAAGGGCTGAATTTAAGATTTCCAGAGCTTCTTCATACCTTTCGAGCTTAAAAAGAGCCATCCCGCGGGAGGATAGGGCTTCCTGAGCTTTTTCAAGAAACTCCTTTCCACTGTCTTCTTTTCCCTTTGAAAAAAGGATAGTAGCTATTTCTTCCCAGGCCTCAGCTGCCTCTTCATAAGCAGCAAGCGCTTCTTCGAACTTGCCCATCCGGAAAAGAATCGCGGCTTTTCTATAATTTTCCTCCGCAGTCCTGTCAAGTTCTTTTAATGAATTTCCTTTTTTTGCCATTTCTACCATTTTTGCCATTTTTCTGCCTCATATTCACAAATATTTAGAGAGTTGGCTGAAAAAAATGAAATTGAGATGTTTACTCTTTTCCATAACAATTAAAAGCTCTCTTTAATATATCCCGAGTTTCATATAAATAAAGTATAAAGGTAAGTCATATAAATAAAGAATAGAGGCAAAAGCTTTCCGGTATTGCCGATCTCATTAGCGTATCCTACTAAACAGAGGACAGGCTTTCAAGCATGCTTTCAGTCACAAGGCTGTGAGTTCAGTCACAAGACTGTAAGTAATGTATGATGTTGTCAGGCAGGCTTTCAATAATTCTGGCAGTTGCGCAGATTATCCCTCAGTTGCGGCAAAGGGGCTGAGAGGTTGTACGCCACATGAAGACATTACGTTTTAATTCAGATTAAATTTTGTAAGAATCTGTATATAAGTAAACGGATTTTTAAAGGGAGAGGAGGTAAATTAAAGGGCCAATTAATTTAATTTAAAAATATATATATTAATTAATTCAAAAAATAGCAGTGATTCAGGGAATCGGAAAAGTCATCGTAACACTTATACATGTCTTATGACATTTACTCGCAGGTTCAGATGATGAAAGCAGT
>CAZLNG010000273.1:0-3636 GCA_964560735.1 uncultured Methanosarcinales archaeon
AGCTTCCGGACTGTTCCTTGCTTATTTCAGAGCTATTGCAAGAAGATGAATTACCACCATCGATTTGAACCACCTTTATCGATTAGAATCACCACCTCGATTTGGATATCAACATGTATTTGAATCACCAAAGCCCTGGGTGAGCAAACGATTATATAATTATAAGTTTCAATAATTTTGGATGCAGTCAGTAACCGAATACCAGAAAATAGAACCTTACGTTACAAAAGACGGTTCCATAATCCGCGAACTCATGCGTCCTTCAGTCCACGGCAACTCAAATCAAAGTCTTGCCGAAGCCACAGTGCCTGAAAGCGGAAAAACCCTTTTTCACAAACACCGCCTGACTGAAGAAATCTATCACATAACAGAAGGCAAAGGGATAATGACTCTGGATTCTGAAGAAATCGAGGTCAAAACAGGAGATACCATTTGCATTTCACCCGGAACTCCTCACAGAATTCGAAACACAGGAAACACGCCGCTGAAAATTCTCTGTTGCTGCTCGCCAGCTTATACGCATGAGGATATAGAACTGCTGGAATAAGTTTATAGAGCTATAAATCAGATTTTTAAGTTAAGAACTCATTTTATTCTCAAATAAAATTGTTTTTGATTTCTCTACTTTTTCAATTCCACTGAGGATTTCAAATGCTCTGTTAATTGAGAATTCATGCTCAGATTTCAGTAGATCTTCTAATTGCTTTTTATTTTTAGCAGTCACAATTCTTCTAAGTGCTATTGCTGAGCCTAGTCGCACAAATTCCTTTTCGTCCTTAAGTAGATCGATCAGTGGCTGAACTGCTTTTTCGGACTTAAGACTTCCAAGCGCACTTGCTGCGGCATGACGCACAGAAAAATTCTCGTCTTTAAGAGCATCAATTAATGGCTGCACTGTTATTTCCGACTTGGTAAAACAAAGTGCCGATGCAGCCATACTTCGGATATCTGTGTTCTCATTTTTATCTTTCAATATGTTAATAAGCGACTCCACTGCTTTTTCCGATCTGAGAATTCCAAGTATAAATATCATCGGAAAAGGCTCATCTTTTAACAAATCAATTAGTAGCTTTACTAGTGCTTCTTCCTTTATTTTTCCAGGTGAAGAAATCTTCCCCCATTCCAAATCTTCACCTTTGAATAAGCTTATTAATTGCCCTACTGTCGCCTAGATTTTATACCTAAAACATCTGTTCCCAGCAATGAAATTAATTTATCTTTATTGTGCATGGTACGTATGGATTTTTCAACAGTTTCAGTTGTCTTTATCATTTCGAGTGAAAAATTTTCAAAGTTCCATACATCTTTATTCCCTTTTTTATCCTTCAACATGATAACAGGCAACTGCGCTACAATATCCGAATTAATGTTCTCAAGTGTATCTATTGCAATTCGTCGCACACACTCATCTTGAGATTTCACAGCTTCGGCAATAATACTGATTCCAGTGGTTCCAGCTCTTCCCAGGCTTTCAATAGAATTTATTTTTTCCAACTCATATTTGGAGTCTATCTTATCTTCAAGTAAAGCACATAGTTTTTCCTTCATTTCATCATTTGCTCTGGTTATACATTTTGAGGCCAAGAAAATAGCATTTTTCGAAATCATCGAATAGATAAAGTCGTCAACTGAATCTATATTCAACATTTCTGAGGTAAATATCACGACTTCTTCCCATTTAGGATGACTAAATGACTCTGAGATATCAAATCCAATTTCAAAAAGCTCTTTTAGCTTTATAGCTGCAAAATATTCCTGAAAAGACTGATGTATCCCATATCCAATTTCCGAACTGTTTCTTCTCATAAGTCCAAGTTTGATAAAGTCTTCAAGAATTTCCTGAGAACTTATTTTTCGAAATGTGGGATCATCAGCATGTTTTTTGACTATTTGCAGGCCCTCATTATATCTGCATGAAACCTTATTCCTGCGCTGAAGTTCAAAAAATAGGTCTGTGAGAGCATTTTCTATTTGCGCTCTGTCTGCATGTAATCTTCTGTTCCTTTCATTTTGCTTAAACAGATCAGAAACAAAGATCTCATAAAGCTCTGTACGAGTTTGTGGAAACAAGTCCTCAGTAGCGGACAAATCTACAGAATTGTTTTTCTGTCTATCCACTGCAACATTGACGGCAAGATAAAGCATCATAGGGTTTGTTAAAATGGATTTTAATTTTGGATTGTCAAGAATTTTATCTATTAAAACTTCTGCCAATTCCTTATTCTCAACAGATTTCTCGATGAATATCTTGATTTTTTCATCTGTGAGTTTTTCCAGTTCTGAAACTTTGAAATCACTTTGGATGCTTTCAAAAAAACCAGGTCTTGAGGAAACGATGAATTTACAGTTACTGTATTCGGAGATAAAATTAGAAATTTCATCATTAGGAAAGAAGTTTTCAGTCGATGAAAGAAGATCGAAACCATCAAGAAGAATAATTGCACTTCCTTCAAGAAGAGCTTTCAGAGATATCTCAGGCAAACCTTTTTTCTTTATTTGATGCTTAAAGTAATCGTAAAATGAGCCCCTGATATATGAGTTGAGTTCAACATGCAGAGGAATATCTCCGTCTTTATTTTCCAAATACTTTGTGGCAAAGGTAAAGTTTAGCCATTTAAGTGTAGTCGTTTTTCCAGAACCAGATTCTCCGGAAATGATAAGCTTTTTTTCCTTATCAACAAGCTCAAGAACTTCAAATTCTTTTGCTCTATTATTATTCTCATCCCGAAATTTGAGAGATATTGGAAAAATTTCTTTGGCTGAGAGTTCTGTATAGACCTCACTGACTTCGATGTTTTGATCTTCATGTATTATTTTGTTCAAGTATTCTACTAACAGTTTTTCGTCTATCCCTGACTCATTTTGTTCTTGATTCGCTCTACTACCATTAATTGCCTTGTGTATTTCCTGAACTTTTTGATATGTTTGCTTCGCTAATTGATGGTCAAGAAATATTATAAGCTCAGGATATTTCTCAATCTCTGCATCTAGAATTTCAAAAAAAGTGTTTAAGATTAAATCTGCATCTCTGCGGGAGAAATCCTCCTCACTAAATAATTCAAAAAACTCGTGGATAAGAATATTTACACAATCAGTCTTATTCTGGTTTTGAAGATATTCTTCGATTGCTTTTTCCACATTTTTCTGATGAAAAAGAGTATCAATTTGTATTCCATTCAATTTATAATTTTTATTTGAAAACTCTTCAATTGCCTTTTCATACACTTTTGAGTAAGTGTTAAAAATACTTTCAGGGATTTTCTTGGAAGAATCATATATCAGATTAGTAAGAAAACCTAAAGCTAATTCTGAAATAACCATTTTATCCCCGTTAATATGAAAAATTACTCTTTATTTTTGATCAGCTCCCTTATGAAACCATATAAATTAATTCTTTCTATTTTGCGCGGAAAAGACCGCTCTCCTGCGTCGAGCGTAAAAGGAACGACCCAATACGGTGAATAAGGTTGTATGGGCTAAAATGATCTGGAATTTATGTCTCTTGGCTGAAAATAACTGTTATACCCATAAATTCGTCCTCTTGAGCGAAGCGAAAATGATATTCTCACGAATATTCAATTCTTTTCCTTATATAAATCTAAAAACAGCCTGGTTTTTAATATTTCTTTTATTTCG
>CAZLNG010000274.1:0-3630 GCA_964560735.1 uncultured Methanosarcinales archaeon
TCTCAGCAACTGACTTACTAAGTCCGAAATAGCTGAACTCATCTAGCATGTAGGTCTTACCGTTAAATTCCCTGAAGGTTTTATGCATAGCAACACCAAAGCTACATGGTTTATGAATATATAAAGAGGTTTTAAGTAATAACTGAGGTCTAGGGCCGTTTCCCCTTATGTATCTCATTACCCAAATTATATTTATCCAAAGGTTTATTGTTTATTATGATATTGGTTTTGCAGTCCAAACAAAATCGGAGGTCAAAAACATGGATAAGAATACGGAAACAACAGACGAAAAGGAATTGAAAATTATTGAGAGACTAAAGACTCTCGTAGAGAAAGAGCCTGAAGATGAGAAGGATAAAGAAAAGAGACAAAATTGACTCTGTCTAAACCTATTTTCTCGAAGAACCTACTTTTAAAGCCCTACAAAGTTGTACCTATCCAATTGCCTTTTTTATCCCAGAAACCTGGCTATGAAGCTCCCAGACCTAATGGCACAGCTATTAGAAGGCATAAATGCGAAACTTATTATAACTTTTCTGCTGTACTGAATTTCACAATAAATTCCGTTCCTTTATTTCTTTTTAGCTCGATTTCACCATCTAACTGATCTATCAGAATGTTTACAAGCTGCATACCAAGTGTTTCTGAGTTATTAAAATCGATTTTTTCTGGAATGCCAATTCCATCATCTGAGACTATGAGATTGTATCTAGTACCTTTTCCTGCAAGTTCTTCACTAAATAACTTAATTTGAATTTCTCCTTTGTTCTTGCCTGTAAATGCATATTTTAAGGAATTGGAAACAAGCTCGTTAACGATTATCCCTAGTGGGATTGCAATGTCCATATCAAAAAAAATATTCTCTCTTAGATCTGGTTCTAAGCTAATATCAGTATTTCCAAGACTGTATGTCCGAAGAAGGTTTTCGACAAGTTTCTCAAGGTATAGTGAGAAATTCAGTGCCTCTTCTCCTTCGCCTTCATGCAGTTCCTCATGGATAAGGGCAATTGATGCTATTCTGTTCTGGCCTTCCCTGAAAGCTTCAAGGACTTCTGAGTTCTTAATGCACTCTTTGTTGCTGAACTTTTCAGCTTGAAGGTCCATAAGGGAGGAAATAACCTGCAGGTTGTTTTTAATCCTGTGATGAATTTCCTTCTGACGGGCAACTTCGAGATTTGCGAGGGCTTCTTCAGCTTCTCTTCGCTTGGTGATGTCAGTGAGCATGCTCAGAGAGCCAATAAACCTGCCATTCTTATCAAAAAGAGATTTAGCGTTTATATGTGCCCATATGGGGGTGCCATCCTTATGCATTAATTTCAATTCATAGCCCCCATTGATACCCTTCTGCCTTCTTTCCAGACTCAGTTTGGCGACAGCCTTACTTTCTTCACTGATAAAGTCCCAAATAGGTCTGCCAATACCTTCTTCCAGAATATATCCAAACATGTCCGTTATTTTTTTATTAGCGTAAGTGATTATTGCCTTGTCATTGATTATGAGTATACCTTCGTTGGCTGTCTCTACGATGTTGCGATACTTTTCCTCGTTCTCTCGTAGAGATTCCTCCACTTTTTTACGTTCAGTAATGTCCTGAACTATTCCTTTCACTCGAATAGGGACATTTCTCTCATTAAAAACAGCTTCAGCTTGTATATTTACTATGCGTTCTTCCCCATAATCTAAAATGATCCTATGATCAATACTGTTATGCTTATCAATTGCAGGTTTCCTAACGACGCTATCAAAGTAAGCTCGATCATCGGGGTGTATATAATTCACATATTCCTTGTAAGATGGCGCCAATTTTTCAGGGTCACGTCCAAAAATACGATAAAGTTCTTCAGACCAGTATACTTCACCTTTTATGAGATCCCAAACCCAATTCCCAATATGAGTCATTTTTTGAGCTTCAGCAAGACCCTCTTCGCTTTCTTTCAAAGATTTATAAGCCTTCTCAAGCTCTTCTGTTCGTTCTTTAACTATGTGTTCTAGATTATCGAGTGTTTCTTTAAGTTTAGCCTCTGCTTTCTTTCGTTTAGTAATGTCAGTAAGCATGGCCATAGAGCCTGTAAACTTACCGTTCTTATCAAAAAAAGCTTTAGCGCTGATAAGTGTCCATAAGGGAGATCCGTCTTTACATATCAATCTCAATTCATACACTTCATTTATACCCTGCCGCCTCTTTTCCAGATTCAGATTGATGATAGCCTTGTCTTCTTCATCGACAAAATCCCATACAAATTTGCCAATCATTTCTTCCTGACTGTATCCCAGCATCTCATCCATTTTTTTATTTACGTAAGTAGTTCTGTATTCAGTGTCGATTATCCATATGCCTTCATTTGCTGTCTCTACTATATTGTGGTACTTTTCTTCACCTTCTCTAAGTCTTTCTTCGAGCTCTTTCTGCTCACTTATATCGAATCCATAAATATTTACGCATTCTTCTACAGGTAAGGGATGAAACGAGACCAAGTATATTTTATTTCCCACTCTAACTTCCATTCTTTCTGGACTATTCTGTGAAATTACTTTTTGAATCAAATGTATGATACAGGAAGATAACTTTTCTCCAACTTTCACACCCCACACATTCAATAGGGGCTCACCTGCTGCATTTGAATAAAGAATGACTCCGTCCTTTGCCACACTAAGCACAGGATTCGGGTTTGTTGCTGAAGATCGCTCAATTCTCTCTTTCATTTTCCCTCTTCTCTAAATTTCTTTGTTGACGAGCTGGCACACTTCTTAATGGTCAGGATAGATTAATATCCTAATTTATATTATTTTTTTGTTTTTATTAGGTCATTAGGTTATAATTCATAAAATGAATATCTTAAATACACCCTTTGCTACAATGACCGTCGTAAAAAGGATTGCTGGAGCCAGTGACTCTCGCGAGGGTATATAGTTATAGTATAATATAGTCACTTACATACCCTGATCTCGGGCTTATACGAAGGCTCGATTACCCATACAAATCCCGAAAGAATCTTAAAAACACTATGTAATGGCACTCTCAACGAAGTCAGCTTTTTTATATTTTACGTTGTAATATTTTTACTATGTTAAACTCGGTAGTGATCGAAATTAAAGATGAGTATGTTGATAACGACCTGATCTATCTAGCGATAAGGGACTTTTCGGACTTACGCAATTAGGCGGCAATTAGGCGGTATCTATGGCACAGTCTTACTACTTTGCTATGAAGCGTATTGACGAGGGATACATGCCTTTAGAGCCAGCTATATATCATGAGCTGATCCCAAAACTCTAAATTTCTTCCCCTAATTTTGAATTTGGAATAATCACTCACTCCTCTGACAATGAACACACTTATGAACTTCTTATTGATGTGGAAATAAAATTGATTTTGGGATAAGCTCTATGTTAACCATTAGAAAAGCAGGTTCCCAAATTTTGAGCAAATTTTTTATGAGCAAATTGAGAGTTGAATTTACAACAAAAGAAAAAAGATTTCGATTCTTGTTCTGGTGTTATTATATGGATGATTGAAATCAATCATCGAAAAGAAACATTACAGATGATCAGAGAGCTTATATGATTGGAAAGCAATAAGAAAAGAAAAAATCAATTGGTGAGAATCAATATACAGTTGATTCGTATCCT
>CAZLNG010000275.1:0-3628 GCA_964560735.1 uncultured Methanosarcinales archaeon
GTATTTCTTTCACTGTACCTATTACAATCATTTCAGAGCGGTCACTCAATTCCGTATGATTAAGTACTGGAAGCGATGCACTCATGCTACCAGTTATAGGTTCTTCTACACTACTATTATTTACAGGTTCATCGGCCTTGCTTGATAATTTAACATCGTTTTGTGAAGAATCTGATAGTGCTAAAGCACCTAAAATAAACAAAGAAAGAGTTACGATTAGAACAATTCCATGCTTTTTATTACTTTTAATGGTCATAGATAATCACATTTTCCATCCTTCCAACTTTCGTTTTTGAGATTATATTGGACTGAAAAAGACTATTTCATTAAAGACTGTCCAAAATCAGGCTGAGACTAGCAGACAGTGCCTTTGTTATTTTCTTCCGAGTTTCCATCCTATATACAGGCAGGCTAAACTTCCCAACAATTCAAAACCTGGAGTATATCTAACTGCATTTGAATTACCCTCGCCTGAACTACCAATATTATCAGAATCCCGATTGTTTGAATTATTGAGTTCCCCATTGTTTTCTTCTTCAGCTATCGATGAATTCTCTGTTTCTTTAACTGGAGTTGTTTCATCTACTGGCACAACTAGATCTTCACGCATAAACACTACTGGAACTTCTTTAATCCCTATTGAACCCGCATTTAAGTCAAAAATCTGGTATATTTCGTCCATAAATGATTTTTCAACTGTCTTATTAACCCCTACCTCAAGAACGCCATCAATAGTATAACCGTAATTTGTGACAGGACCATTTGGATACATATACTGTGACATTTCAGAATTGCTTTCGCTATATATCTGGTCAAGTGTATCAAGCCACTGTTTTCTCTCTTCATAAGTTACAAACAAAGGTATATTCCCATAAGCAGCAATAAAATTGGAATCCTTTTTCAGTTTATCAAAAGTTCCTGGGCCAAAGGTAAACCCTTCAGTCTTACTCGTGTTCCTTGCCTGATTTTCTCCCTTCCACTTACCTTGAGCTATCAATTCTTCTATTACTGCGTCTCTGTCTGAGACAGGATGCTTTCCTGGCTCGCCGATAGTAACACGGAAGAGTTTTTGATCTAAATTTAAGTCGTTCAGCATTAAGAGGACAGATTCATTTTTAACAGAAAATTCAGCTTCGTCTTCTACCCCTGAATTAGTTCCTATATTTGTAGTCACTTTTATTGTCTTTGCAGGAAAAGGATTGTAGAGCCATTCATCAACTCTAATTGTAACGATGGTGTGATCACGAAATATATCGATTCCACTTACAGTACCAATGGCTATGCGGTCAGAATCGTTTATTTGGTACGGAATCTCAGTAGCTTCAATTATATATTCGGCTTTTACAAGATTTGGTGCCAGAAAAAATAAGACAAAAGTAAATAGGAGTATGGAAAATGAGCTTAGTTGTTTCATAAAGATCTCCTAACCTGAACTACTTTCTCCTAAGTTTAAACCCTACATACAAGAAGGCCAAGCCTCCCAATATTCCAAAACCCGGTGTAGCGCTAATTACATTCGATTTTCCCTTACTTGAGTTATTGACATTTGGACTATTTTCTTTAAGGGTTTTTGAATCATTATTTATTGAATCATCAAGATTCATTTCGTTTTCCTTCCTAGCTACTGATGAAATAGGTTCATCAACCCCACAATATGGGAATTCTGGATTTTCAATTTCTCTTATATTGTCAGAGTTGTAAACTACAAGAATTACTTTCCCAAAGAGGTATTTTCTAACTCAATGCTTCCGATAAGAACATCATCTGATACGGTCAGTAGTGCATTGCTATTTTCTTTTCCAACAACCTTTCCTATGTATGAATCACTTTTTGGTGCTGGTATAATATAATTCCCAGTTTCGTTTTCTATGTTAATAGTCGCATTATCATCCACAATGTGAATTTTTCCAAGTTCCAGATCAAACTCTTTTCCAAGCAATCTCAACTTGACTCTACCATCTTCAGCATCTTTTAAGAAAACATCTGGATTCACAGTAACTGTTTCGAAATCATCTAGTGTTTCAGCAAAGCGAAGGGAGCTTTTGTCATAGCTTATATTTTCAAAAATCTCAGAACTCGAACCATTTGCAAGTGTTGTATCGCTTAGAGTAAAGGTACCTACCATTAGTGTTATGGTAAGCAAAATAAGCGTTCTAGATTCTATTTCTATTTTCATTTTATCTCACTCCTGTTAGTTTCCCAGGAAGCAAGATGAATGTAAGCAGTTATTTGAAAATTAAGATAGTAATCCTCTCGAGTATACCCGGAGTTTATATGATACTGGGAAACTATATTTGAACTCCATAAATTCCTCTTTGTTGACTCTTTATAAGCTTTCTGTGTAAAGTGTTAGACTATGGAGCTTTCGTACTCATTTAAATAAGCAGCTATTTTTCTGGTTTATAATTGTTCGAAGGTTTGGACAGAAAAAAATATATATGGGTAAATTGCCGCAAGTAATTTCATACTTTGTCAATAAAAAGAGAAAAATTTCTAGCAAAAATCCTTACTTTTTTGGTTGGCTACAATTTAATTGTAAATTTTGTCATGAAATTGAATATTTATTCTAAACTTTCAATGTGATACGATAATTTAAGATTAGTATGTCAAAGCGTAAAATTTTAATTTTGAATATTAGTAGTTGGAAAAGATACTATGTTCAAAGAAAAATAGAGATTTCCTAATATCTACAAGATTTTACAAAAAAAATTACATTTCATCTTCAGGTGCAAGCTTATATTTTTGCACTTCTATCATCGTTTTAAGCCAGTCGTTAAGAAAAATATTTAATTCCTTTTTCAACTTGGGATAGTATTTTCCAGGCTCAGGGTAGACCTCTTGATAGATACCTAAATAATCATTTTGGAACGTCAGAGCCTCGGCAGCTTTCAGGTCTGGATAAATCCTTACCTGCATGTCAGGATCGGACATGATGTCACCATTTTGCTTCCCATTGTGAGCCAGACTGATCGTGTTTCCAAAGAGATTGTCTACGTGGAGATCCATAAGTCCTGGAGACTCGAATCTCATGTACTCGGCGTTCATTGTGCCATTTTCATCAATTATCCCGATTTTTTGGAGTCTAGAATATATTTTTTCGTATACGCTTTGTCGTGGCATTTCATTTTCTCCCTAGTTCAATTAATACGTCTTTATCTTCTTCGATAAGCCTATCAAGGCAAGCTTCGAACTCTTCATCGCTAAATTCTCGATGAATAATTCGCTTCTTCGGTTTCCCCTTCTTATCTATCGTTATAGTCTGCATAGATTCTCAACCTTGTTTTAAAATCCAACTCGGGAATGAACGGTAATATATCGTGAATATCAACAATCCACGATTTTCGACACCAACGACACCGTACAACGCCTTTTATCCCGTTTTCAGTGTTCTTTACGGCTGATAATGCAAAATCCCAAGGCTCTTTATTAAACCACATTGGGAGGTAATCGCCTACTCTTTCCGGTAATTTAATACCATGATAACAGATTACACCCACCGTAAGTCCGGATTTATGATACAACTGGCAATTACCAACGTATAGCTCTGCATCCTTTATCGTAAAATCCTTCAAAACATAATCGCGTATCCTTTGCTCATAATCGCCAGGGGCTACGTGATCTTCATCGT
>CAZLNG010000276.1:0-3624 GCA_964560735.1 uncultured Methanosarcinales archaeon
GGGTAACACTTAATGATTTGAAAACAAGTACAGGACTCTGGTCAGATGTAATGGACGGGGCAAGACATAACGTAAGCGAACTTAATAAAATATCAACAGACTATCTGTATAGATTGCCTCCTGAAGCAGAAATCCTGCTTAAAGAAATAACAGAACTGGATGATGCAGGAATGCCTCTTTTATTAAATACTGTCAAGAGTAATACAAAACTGTTTGATTTTACTTTTGATAATGCTTTAAGGAAACTAAAGGTAAATGGATTTATATATTTCCCGAACGGCGAAAAAATAGGGCTCGTACATTACTAATTTCAGGATAAAACACTTATGGTTTTATAGCGATACGTTTTTCAGGGTATGCAATCCTACTCCTTTTACAGATAAATGATTCTTCTAAATCGACTGCCATCTGCTGCGCCAGTTTCACAGGGATGCAAATGGTCATCAGGTCCGGAGGCAGCCATAGGTTTCCGGTTGGATCAGTAGGACCGACATATGCTGAGTCCTTCAGCGCATTCTCTGCCATGCCTGCAGGATAAGTTATCAAAGTCGCGCAGGCAGGACCCCAAGGTATTAAAGTCTTAAAGAAAGGGTCAGAACTATTGAACTGTGCAAGACCGCACAGGTTCCTTATTTGTTCACTGCCTGCGAACAGGATCAGTGACCTGATAGTTTCCGATGATATATTATCAGTACATGGTCCGATGACGGTATATTTTCCAGGTGGAGTGATTTTACCTGCACGCTTGTAGCTTTCTTCGAATAGCTCAGGTGACGCTTTTAAATGTTCTGCAGTCCCACCACGGAATTCAGGAGTGCCAACAGTTACGAAATACTTCAGCATAGGGTTAGGTTCAGCCAATCCAGTCCATACCATTCCGCCAGGGCAGCACTTTTCATGAGTTGCTTCCATATAAAGTGGAGGAGTATCTTCATAAAGAGCAGAAGTATAGACTGCCTTTGCTATACAGCGGTCTACTGTGTGTGATGGAACTGCTCCTTCAGGAATTTTATCCGTACCGTAAACACATAGAGGTCGCAGTTTCAACCTGCCGGCTTCCGTAAGCTTTCTCCCCAGTTCTTTAAGGTTTAACATAAGATTTTCTCCATACAATTATCTTCTCATTGTTACGTTATTCTTTAATCCAGCCCTTTCCCATCCAGTAATCGTAATTGTGCTTCCAGTGATCTTTGTTGGCAAGGATAATATATTTGAACCGTTCTTTCCAGGCTTTATTTGCTGCTTCCTGTTCAGGATATGGTCTTTTCTCTTTTACCGCTTCAACAAGGTCTTTGCCCATTTCGCGCGATTTCTCAATGGCTACTTCTATTGCCGAAGGACCCTGCGCCATTGCACAGCCTACTCCTCCAATAACATTGCCTCCGCACCTGGTCATAAATTTATTCATAATATTAAGAACAAAATCTACCTCATCAATACCCGCACCCGCAGTTGTTAAGGAAAGACCATATTTCCCTTCAAAAAGCTGTTCATGAGCAATAAGCGGGCCTCTATCAAGCAGTGTCTTGAGTTGAGCTGTTACATTCATCATGTAGTTTGGGCTGCTCCAGACTATACCGTCCGCAGCCAGAAGCTTTTCCAGCACGCCGTTATAATCATCCTTTATTGAACATACTCCTTTATCATGACAGGAATCACATGCAATGCAATATTTAATTTTCAATTTTGCAATATTGATGGCTTCGACCTCAGCTCCTGCTTCTGCGGCTCCATCCAAAGCTGCATCCAATAATTTTAATGTATTACTATTTTTGCCTCTTGGGCTTGACTGTATCCCGACTATTTTCATAGTTTTCCTCTATATTTTTACGAAAATGCTAATTAATCATTTAATTAAGGATTCATATTACTTTTGTAACTTTTACAGGGTAATTAGTGACTTAAATAATTTGTTTACGATACCGAAATTAACTCGGTTCTTCTGCTGAGTGATAAAAAAGATTATGGAGTCTGATAAATAAAGAAAAGAATTTTGGGCTCTGTAGAAAGCCTCAACATTTAGGCAAAGATCAAAGTTAACAAAAATTCAAAAGAAATTATCATTTATTGGATGAATTTGCCGATATCAACCTAATGGATAGTGGATTTGACAGGCTTTCTACAGAGCCGAGTTTTTTATTAGATAACTTATGATTCATTCCATATGCCATTAAACATGCTTGCTTGGTAAGATGCAATCGATACATTTGGAATCCATATAGCTATCGTGTTGTCTATATCCAGAATATCGTTTTCTACCTTTGAAAATATGATCAACAATTCTTTATCATCTATTATTACAAATTTCGAAAAAGCAGGTCCAGATATTTTGATGCTTGGCATAATCGGAGACAAATTTTTAATTATTTCCAGTTGGCCATCTTTTAATTTTATATTTTGTCTGCATATAACACGTATGTTTAGTCCTTTTTTCTTAGCAATTGTTAATTCAGGTTTGAGCTGCTCAATTTCATTTGCAGAGTAAAGGGCTCCCAAAAGCATTATATCTTTTTTAGCTCTTCTTATCATATCAAGTGTTTTTGCTGTTATATTATCCATTCCTCGTAAAAGCCAAACCCTAGGAAGTTCTTTATCCATTATTTTATCGTATAACATAGACAACTGATTTGATACATCGCTAATCTCAGAATTAAAGATGGCTTTTTTCTCTTCAAGTATGTCTTTAGGATATTTAGCAGTATAAGTAATAGGCCTTGAGTGTTCGACAGTTATCCATTTCTCGGCGTCAAGCCTTCTCAGGACTTCATATATCTTTGTCCGCGGGATTTCCGATTCAGCCGCAAGCTCGGTTGCATCGCTTGGACCTAGCGAAACAAGCGTCGCATAAACCCGTGCACCATAATATGTTAATCCCAATTTTTGTAATGTTGATAATAATTTTTCATCGAGCAACATTCTATAATCACCATTCTTACCAGTAAAAATTAAGAAAATTAAAATGGAAATAGAGAAATCAAATGGGACTGAGAAAATTAAAAAACTTGCTTTGCTAAATTTGAAAGCTATTTTAACTGCAATCAACAGTGTTTGGTACATCCCCTATGAACAATACCCAGAACAACTTATGTACTCTAATAGATACCAGGTTTTGAAGTAAAACCTGTATATTTCCTCAAAGATCTAATTTTAAAGGATGCTTCAATATACGAGTCCTTCGTCCTATACAACGTTCGTATTTTATTTCTCACGAAATATGCATAGGTTTTACCTCAAAAACCTTGCATCATAAACTAGAATTTACAGAACTTTTAACAAGCCAGGCAGTATCCAGAATTTGCTGTAAATTCAAAGTCAAATTTTTGTATACTAAGCATAATTCTGTTCTCTCGATATTGGATTTTTAAACCAACAACTTTTTAAGACTTCTGATTTTACAGAATTCTCGGCTCACTGCCTATCAACAGTAGAAAAAGAGGGGGAATCAATGGCAAACAATTAAGGAAAATTGATTTGAAGGAATACGCCTATAGAATTTAATTAACGAAGGTTATTGATGTTATTTTACTCGTGGCATATAACTAGAGACAAATATTCAGCAAGTACGATCGAAAAAGTAAAATCAAAGTGAAATTCGAAACATTAAAAATCCATATAAAGGCGTTT
>CAZLNG010000277.1:0-3620 GCA_964560735.1 uncultured Methanosarcinales archaeon
AATTAGGATTAATTGTTAAATTAAGAATAATTGCTAAAGGTAATGCCCCTGTCAAATTTCTTTCCTTCTGGAAAGGATTTCTGCAGCAATCCCATAAAGTTGATAACTTAATCAGCGTTGATAATTAAAAGATCAACTGGGTCATCCATAGATTGTAAGTCCTCCCAGAGAATTCTTTCAGGCGTTCCTCTCACAATCCTTTTCACGGCTTAACGGAATTATTATTGAGCCTTCTTCCTTCAGGTTATATTATGAGTTTTCTTCTTTCAACTCTGCACACTTAATTTTTGAAGTTTCTGGAAAAGATACATCAGAATAAAAACTTTGTGTTATTTTTCCGTAAAACAGGGGTTTTTTCAAAACAGAAACCTTTCTTCGTGAAATTTATCTTTTTATTATTATTCATAAATTAGAAACCGCTCAGTCCGAAATCAATCAATGTTCCTCTAAAACCACTCAAAGACTGCTATAAAATCAATCAATTCCTGTTATTATCTAAATTATCAAATAAGAAATGTAGAAATAAGATAGAAGGAAAGCCAAACCTATTAAAATCAGATAACCTGTCTTTGAAATATAATATATATTAAAAATAGGTGTATATAGGTCTATAGATTATATAGAGCATTACAAAATATATGGAAACTATAAAATATAATGAAATATTCTGGAATACCATAAATCTCTAAATTTAAAGAAATATTAATGAAGTGGTAAGGAATTCTACAAAGATTTGATTATTAAAAAAATGTAGATCTTCATAATAATTATAACAATTTTGAGCTTAAACTTGGAGTAGAAAAAATGGATTTACTTGTCATAGCGCTTATTTTAGCGGGCCTTTATATGGCCTGGAATATAGGGGCAAACGACCTCGCAAATGCTATGGGAACTTCAGTTGGAACAGGAGCCTTATCAATCAAACAGGTGATTATCCTTGCTGCCGTGTTTGAATTTTTAGGCGCTGTACTCTTCGGAAAACGTGTTACATCGACAATTGCGAAAGGGATTGTTCCCATTGATACAATCAGCAGCGTTCACCCAGACATTGTGGTGCTGGGCATGCTGGCTGCAATTCTTGCAGCGGGTTTCTGGGTAACCCTTACAACCTTTTATAATCTTCCCGTCTCAACAAGTCATTCCATCGTAGGTTCAGTACTTGGCTTTGGACTGATTGCAGCTTACAACGGAACTATCTCTTTTTCTGATATTCACTGGGGAGAGCTTACTAGAATTGTCGCCAGCTGGTTTATATCCCCGGCTCTTGGGGCTGTTCTTGCTTATCTTACTTTTTCTATAATAAGAAAGCTATTCCTTCACAGAGCCAGTGACCTGCCAAGAATTGAGAAAAAATTCATATCCCTGCAGCTCATAACTGCTTGCTATATGGCATTTGCGCACGGGTCAAACGATGTGGCAAACGCTGTCGGTCCTCTTGCTGCTGCACTAAATGTTATGGGAGTAATAGGTGTTGATGTCCCCATATGGGTGCTTATAATGGGAGGGCTTGGTATGGTAATAGGAATGGCCACCTGGGGTTATAAAGTGGTTGAAACCATCGGTTCAAAGATCACTGAGCTTACACCCACACGTGGTTTTTCCGCAGAGTTTGCAACTGCGTCAGTGGTTCTGCTCCACAGTTACAGTTCCCTTCCTATCTCAACTACTCACACGCTTGTCGGTTCGGTTATAGGTGTGGGGCTTGCAGGTGGTATTGCAGCCGTCGACTTACGCGTTATCTGGAGGATCTTTTCTTCCTGGATAGCAACAGTTCCTATAGCTGCCCTTACATCGGCATTGATCTTTGTGGGGCTTGAGGTGATCTTTTTATGAAAGACTATATACGCTCCGTCTTTGACGTGGTCACTGACTCTCCCTTTGTCCCGCTTGAAGCACATGCAAAAAAGGGAGTGCTGGCAGTTGAAAAACTGGCTGAAGCAATGGAAGCCTATTGCACAGGAAATCAGGCCCTTCTTGAAGAAAGAACAAACGAAATTGATGTACTGGAACATGAAGCTGACAAACTAAAACAGAAGATAAGGGCAGGTATCCCCTCCTCAGTGAAACTGCCTGTGGATACGAAAGATCTTCTTTCTTTCCTCAAGCAGCAGGATTCAATTGCGGATTTCGCCCAGGCTGCAGCTTACTGGATGACACTTCGACCCTGCAAAAATATACCCCAGGAAGTCAAAGATAGTTTTCTGGAGTTAATGAACACTTCACTGAAGACGACAAGGAAATACGATGAGCTTGCTGGTGAACTTTATAAACTGCTTGCGACTTCCTTCAGCAAAGAAGAGATCAAGGAAACCCTGAGCATAATTCCTGAAGTCGAAAAGCTGGAACATGATGTAGATGTGCTTGAGACAGCTCTCTTAAAAAAGATCTTTGAAAACGAAGATATCATTGGAGGAGCCGGAGTCTGCCATCTCATGGGACTTGTAGAAAGGGTAGGAGGCATTGCTGATAAGTCCGCAAGTTCAGCTGACCGCCTGAGAACTATGATTCTCAGGAGATAAGTCTCCCATATTTACTTTTTAAATTTTCATCCTTATTTCATCCTTATTTCATCCTTATTTTATTCTTATTTCATCCTATTTTATTCTTATTCTCCTTCCATGTTTTAAATAATATTTCTACAGTTTTCAATGGATTCTGTACTATCCTGATATTTTACTGCAGGTTTTGAAGAGCAGCCATAACTAACTATTACAGCTGCGGCAAGAACCAGAAAACACCCTGCAATTGCGCCTGTTGAAAGGGCAACTCCAAGAAAAGCCAGGTCAAAGAAAACACCTGCCACAGGTTCTATAAGAGCAAGCAGGCTTCCTGTTTGAGATTTAAGATTTGCAAAGCCAATGGTGGTCAGAATCCCCCCAATTCCTACAGAAACAACTCCGAAAGCCATTAGAGGAAGCATATTCGAAGTCAGCATAGAAAAGGGTGTCTCAAAAGCAAAAGGAGTCATCAGAAGGCAGCTGACTGCAGTTCCCCAGAAAGCAATGGCAAACTCTGAGTGATCTTTTTTCAGGATTCTCACGTTCATAATAATTACTGCAAGGATAAGTCCCGCAAAGAGCCCGGAAGCAATCCCTATGAAATGATCCCCGGAAAATTCAAGGGCTTCAAATCCATTATCCGGGCGGATTACCAGATAAACACCTGCGATTGCCAGAAAAAGAGCTGCAATACTTTCCTTTCCTATTTTTTCCTTCAGAAGGAAAGGAGAAACCAGCATTACGTAGATTGGGGCGGTGTATTCAAGCAGGATAGCTACGGAAAAACATGTTTTTTTTACGCACAGGAAATAAAAGAACATATTTACAAGGACAAAAATCCCCTGTAAGAAAAGATAAAAACTCCTTTTTCGTGGCTTCAGTTCTTCAAGCCTGTTCGTTACCAGAAGAAAGGTGAAAATCAGGCAGAGACCAAAAAATAACCTGTAAAATATAATGGAAGTTATGGGCATATCATGGATAAAGGACAGAAATAACCCTGTCATCCCATAGAGCACACAGCCAGTCAACACCGCCAGATGGGCATTCTTTTTCACCTGAAACATAAGACGAGTAAGAAGGTTTTCAGATTAAAGAATCTAGCGGGACGCTCCATCAGTTAAT
>CAZLNG010000278.1:0-3600 GCA_964560735.1 uncultured Methanosarcinales archaeon
GTTGCCTTGCTTACTTTCAGAATCTTTGCAAGGGCTTCCTGAGAGATGCCGTCTCCGTGAACCATTAAAAAATCAAATTGTCCACTTCCGATCCTGTAAGTCTCGAGTTCCTTTACCATATAAGCCAGATGGCTCCTGTAGATATGCGCGATAGGACCACAGATTTCTCTCGGGTCTTCCATAATATTCCTCCAATTTTATGAGATTGAGAGGCTTGTTCTGAAACAAGAGCTTTCATAAAATAGTTGCATATGAAACCAATCTGGCGGCTTTCTAAGGTTTTGATGAATATAAGAGTTACGCACGAATTTGATTAAAAGATAATTAGACTGTTCCCGCGCAGAGGAAAGAATCGAGATAGAAAGAATAAAGTGCAGAAAGAATGAGGCAGAGAAAAGAATTGAGGAATTAATGTGCCTAAAAAAATGCTTATAGAACATATTGACATTATTAGTATATGTTTGATGAAGACCTGATCCGAAAATGGCGTGATGAAGGCACCATTAATGACGCTCAGGCAGAAAAGATGCAGGCAGACCTTGCAGAGTACAAAAGGGAACGCCGGTCAAAAAAGCAAATTATTGCCTTTTCTACAATCGGGGCTGTTTTGATTGGGCTTGGAGCCATACTTTTTGTGGCGTCCAACTGGGAGAAAATCGGGAGTATCATCAGAGTTCTGCTGCTTGTGGGAAGTACAGTGGGTATACATTATGCAGGTTATAACTTAAAGTATGAGACAAAGAAATATCCCAGAGTAGGAGCTGCTCTTATTCTCCTTTCAGTTCTGTTTTTTGGAGCCAGCCTTTTTTTAATTGCTCAAATTTACAACATCAACGCCAACAATAGCACTCTTGTCCTGATCTGGATTCTGGGAGCTTTTCCGCTCGTTTATGGTTACCTTTCAGCTCCAGTAGCCGGGCTATGTTCTTTACTCTTCTATATCTGGATTGGCCTGCATTACGGAGAGAGGACTGACTTTAAAGAATTGATTAACATCTGGGACCTCTATCTCATGTCAGGCATCGCCGTTTATTTTTTCGGGACTTTGCATGAGCTGATCGAGAAAGTAAAATATGCCTCAGTGCCGTTTAAGTTTATGGGGTTGCAGGCTGCACTCCTTGCACTATTCATACATACTTTCGAACTTGGGGAGTACAAAGTTGAAAAAATTGTTCCTGTAATTTACGCAGTATTGGGAATACTCTTCCTGGCAGTCTTGCTTCCAAACTCTGTAAGATCGAGACTCAGAGGATTTCAAGCAGATGCAAGCATATCCTTAGTTTCGTTGTTAATGACAGGAATCACCCTCTCAACAATATACATGCCGGCATCGGAAAAAACTTACATGGTTATTTTCAATATTATCTTTCTCGGCTTGTTGGTCATGCTCCTCTATTCAGGTTACAGCGCCGAAGATATGAGGACTGTCAATACTGCGATGTTCTGGTTTATCCTCCTTATTTTTGCGAGATATTTTGACTTTTTCTGGGAACTGCTTCCAAGATCACTCTTTTTTATACTTGGGGGGTTAGCCCTGCTGGTCATAAGTCTGGGATTGGAAAGAAAACGAAAGGAGTTAAAAGCTCAGTTTGCCGGAGGGGAAGAATGACCAGTAGCTGTTTGAAACTTCGGGGCTTCAGAACCGTGATTCTTTCAGGAAAATGGGGGGTCCGGAGATGAATCAGAAGAAAATCTTTTATCTCACAGTAGTTTTCTGGCTCCTGATCTTTTCAGGTTTAATTTTATACAAGGAATACACCCTCATGACAGGAAAGGAAGTCCTTCTTAAAACCGTGCCTGTGGACCCCAGAGACCTTTTCAGGGGAGACTATGTGACTCTCGATTATGAGATAAGCACTCTCAACCTGAAAGAAATTCCGGCTGAAGATACTTATTTTGATTACAATGATCGGATATACCTCGCACTGGAATTGAACGACGGATATGGGGTGGCTAAAAAAGTGTACAGAAATCCTCCTGATGATGAACTTTACATTAAAGGCAGGGTAAAAGAGGTTATATACGACTGGGAAAATGAAGAAACAGAAATTAAAGAACTAAGGGTCGATTATGGGATCGAGAGCTACTTCGTCCCCGAAGGCAAGGGCAGAGAAATAGAAAGTGAACAATGGACTGAGGGAAAAGGAGTTGATGTAAAAGTTGTTGCTGATAAATACGGAAATGCCGTAATTAAGAGTCTGTTGATTGGTGGAAAAGAAATTGAGTTTTAAACCTGTAAATGAACCGGGATTTAGGTGTTTGTTCCAGTATTTACCCAGCTCTCTAAAGCACATACTTCCAGCCGTCTTTTTTCAGGCCTCTCCTGTGCATTTCGTAATCCGGCATGGTTTCCCCGACAAGTTTCCAGAACCTTGCAGAGTGATTTTTCTCCTTCACATGGCAGAGTTCATGAACCACTACATACTCAAACTGTTCAGGAGGAGCCATTGCAAGCTGAAAATTGATCCTCAGGACGTTGTCTGCAGAACAACTTCCCCACCGTCTTTTTTGGTACTTTACTTTAAAAACCGGAGGAGCTATCCCGAGCTTTCTTGAATAAACCCTCAAAACACTCCCAACCTTCTCTTCAGCACATTTACTGTAAAAATTCCAGACAGCTTTTTTCACAATAACGGGAACCCTCTCTTCATCTATTCCTGCAGGAATCCCAACCATAAGTTCTGAACCTTTAAAAGCCACTAAAGGCTTTTTGATATCATGCAGAACTCTGATCCCCAGGGGACACTCCCTGCCGAAATACAGATACATTTCACCGTCAAAATACTGCTTATTCTGATCAGGCAACCTGTTTTCAAACAATTCAAGCTTTTTACATATCCAGCCCGCCTTAGTCTGCACCATTTTTTTAATGGTTTCGGGATTCAACCCCTGAGGAGCCCTAAACTCTACCCCCATATCCGGCCGGACCAGAATAGCTGCCTTCTTTCTCTTCCTGATGTAGACGATTTCATAATCAATTTTTCTGCCGCAAACATTAATGCTGTCGTTTTTTCTCATCTCAGCGTCCCCTTAAATTTTCATTCTCTGTCTACTTATATACCCTACTTACGTACCCTACATCTACCCAACTCTACCTTAATCTTTCCTTTTTGGCCTGGCTCTTAATATTTCGTGAATATTGGAAAGCTCTTAAGATAGGGGTATTCGTGACTCTCTGCACCCCCTATGTAATAATTAAAAATTCAACCCAAAGAACCATATGCACTATCCTTAACCTGTCTTTTCACCGAGCGAAAGCTCGGGTTAGTCCAAAAGAAAAACAAAGAAAAGGATGTTTTACTTACAATACAGCAAATATTTCTATTTCTGAAAAAACAGAACATTAAAAACAGGACATTAAAACTACTCCCTTTTTTTTCTTTATGGTAAGGCCGCACTGAGTGCGCGACAAGCTCCGTTTAAGACACTAATAATGTCACTACAGTTTAAAAAAGCTCACTTCTCTAAAGAGGCTACTGACCAAAAGCAAAAATAAAGTTGTGCAAACTTCGCCAAAAATTAGTCCTCTTGAGCGAAGAGTAGCGGAGCGAAAAGGACTGCGTACTCCCGAGGCGCAATTCGGGCGAGGCGCAATTCGGG
>CAZLNG010000279.1:0-3581 GCA_964560735.1 uncultured Methanosarcinales archaeon
GGTTTATAAGGTTTATTGCTGGTTCAGGGTATTTCTCCAGAAATCCTGCAAGGAGACCAAAACAACCTGAAAGCATCATGCTCCCGAAAGGTGCAGCAAAATGAAGTTTATTTGATATCTCCTTCCTGATTTCGGATTCCGAAACCTTTTCAAGCTTTTCTCTCTTTGGGCCCGTAACTAATATGGATTTGACCTGCTCAAAGCTAATTTGTTCAAAACCTGGAGTTCCCCTTCTATATGCACCATGCCCTCCGTCTTCGAAAACCTCGTCAAAACCAAGCTTTCCGTCGGCAAGCCTTATGATGTAGTCCTGGAGTTTTTCAGGGCTCATGAGGGAAGTGTGGTGCTCAAAAACGGCTACGATCCTATTTTCGTTCACAAGCGCCCCCAGAGTATGCCCATTTCCGATATTAACCACAACAGAAGGCTGTACTGCCGCAGGATCGGTAAGCGCTCCAAAAATTGCTGCCGGCCCGGTATCCATGAAAACTGCCCTTGTTTTCCGGTTTCCAGCGGTTTTGAGAAGGGAATCTGCCTGGGCTTTCATTCGGGTAAAAGCCTCAGGAATTTCCTCGGGCCTGTAGACGAAGTTCTCAAGTTCTCCTCCCTTTTCAATAAGTTCTCGAAGCAATTCAAAACGGTAGACCCTGTTGCTCTTTTCAGGAGCATTTCCATGGTCCTGTACTGCCACGGCGTAGTTTGTCGGCATCTGAACCTCAAAGGCCGAAAGTGCAGACGATGTCGATTCAAGATCGAAGTCCTGCATAACAATTTCCAGAGCATTTTCTTCGGATTCAAGCTTTTTTGCTTCCGCTTCCGAGACGATTCGAATCCCGAAAGACTTTACTTTTTCAATGTTATCATTGATAGTCAAAGCAGCCTTTTCAGTGGCATATACCGGAAAATCTGCCTTTAGATGGGCCCTGATGGCAAACGTCGAAGGTCCTCCTCCCATTATGTTTCCGGTAAATACTATTGTTTTTCCCTTTTTAGTCGCTTTCCGTACCTTTTTCGCAATTATCTGGGTAGGAGCAGGCATGACCATCAACAGGCTGTTTTCCACCTCTTTTTCGGAATTGAAAAGCAGAATATCCTGCGTACCCGTTCCTACATCTGCTGCAAGTATTAACATACCTGTGCATTGGTTAATAAAATATTAAAACATAGGCAAGCAAATAAAAGTGAACAGAAACCGGATAACAGGAATTTTAAGAACGGAAACCTGAATCAAATGAATACAAAATGGAGAATGTGACTTTCATGAAAGAATCCACACCGGAAATTCACAAAAAAGAAGCAAAAAAATCCTTTTCTTTTGCCTTAATCACAATTTCGACTTCAAGATACGAAAAATACGGAAATCCTGCTTCACCTGAGGAAGCTGAAGACCTTTCAGGAAAAGCCATGAAAGATCTTCTCGAAGCGGCCGGCCATAAAGTTTCTTTCTACAGGCTGGTTTCCGACGAAAAAACCTCAATTACCGATGCCGTTCTTGCTGCTCTTGACAGCTCAGCAGATATTATTATTACTAGCGGAGGCACAGGGCTTGCACCAAAAGACATTACAATCGAGTCTGTAACTCCGCTTTTTGAAAAAGAAATTTCAGGTTTCGGAGAACTTTTCAGGTATAAAAGCATTGAAGACATCGGAACGTCGGTAATCCTTACAAGAGCTGTAGCAGGTGTAATTAAAGGAAAAGCAGTATTCTGTCTGCCGGGATCGCCAAATGCGGTGAAATTGGCTCTTTCTGAGATTATAATTCCTGAGGCCGGGCATATTGTAAGGCATGTTAGGGAATAAACATTTATTCTTTTTTATCTTTGTGACCTCAAGTAACCATAAAACATCATTTCTTCCAGCATACTATTATATAATTCTATCAAATTGGCTATAGTGATGTTGAAATAAGGATGAGCAGTTCCTAATTTATATTCAACTATGTAAAGAGAACGCTCATAGAATTGTAGTGATTCGTCGAGATTTCCAATTTTATGATATGTCTTTGCGATATTGTTTAGTGTTGTTGCAACATCCGGGTGTTCAGGTCCCAGTACCTCTTTACAAATTTCAAGTGCCCTTTGATAAAGTGGGAGTGCCTTGTCGTATTTTCCCATACTTTTATAGAGTACTGCGAGATTGTTTAGTGTTGTTGCAACATCTGGATGTTGCGGACCGAGCACCTTTTCATTAATATCAAGTGCCCTTTGACAAAGTGGGAGCGCTTTTTCGTATTCTCCCATATTTTTATAGAGTACTGCAAGATTGTCTAGGGTTGTTGCAACAGATGGATGTTGGAAACCTAGAACACTTTCGCGAATACCAAGTGCTCTTTGATAAAGTGGGAGTGCTTTGTCGTATTCTCTCATAATTTCATAGAGTACTGCTAAATTGTTCAGTGAATTTGCAACATCTGGGTGTTGGGAACCTAGAACGTTTTCACGAATACCAAGTGCCTTTTGATAAAGTGGGAGTGCTTTGTCGTAAGCGCCCATACTACGGTAGAGTTCTGCGAGATTGTTTAGTGTTGTTGCAACTTTCGGGTGTTCAGGTCCCAGCGCCTCTTTATAGATTTCAAGTGCCCTTTGATAAAATGGGAGTGCTTTGTCGTAAGCACCCATATGATAATAAAGTCCTGCTAGGTTGTTTAGAGTTGCTGCAACATCCAAATGTTCAGGTTCGAGTTCTGCTTCAAGAATTTGAAGTATTTCTTCATACATAGGGGTAATTAATTTCCAGAATCCTGCTCTATTGAATGGCTCAGATACAGAAATAAACCATTTGCATAATTCTTCTGCATCAAGTGATTCTTTTGCATGGTAGAAGGCTTCGGTTAGGGCGATTTCATGTTCTGGGGTTATAGCCTTAATATTAAGATCTTTTAGTCGGTTGCTGTAGAAGTCAAGCATGAAATTATGGACTTCTTTTTTCAAATCTGGATCCTGGTAATCCTGCAAGCTTTTTTTCATAAGCTGATGCATGGAACATTTTCCTTTATCGTCAACGTCCATAAAAGAAAAGCTATGTAGTTTTGAAAAACTGGTTGCAGGATATCCAGTATTAAATCTCTTGATTAGAATTTTGAATAGTTCACGGTTCCAATATCTTGGAACCGATAAGACTTTCAGTGTCTCTTTTTCTTCCCTGTTAAGGTATTTGACAAACCTGCAGAAAATACCTTCCGGAACCTTTGCAAAGTTTCCCGATGTAGGCTGCTTTTTTTGCTTTATTTTTCTGTAAATATCGATGGAGAGTTCAAGATAGTAAGGTACGCCTTCACTGCTTTCAATGAGTACGTTCTGGATATCCTCTTCAGTGATCCCGCACTGTTTTAACAGATCGAGAGCATCTTTTTCTGGAAGTTTTCCAATTTTACGCTGGTCAAAGTAATTTTTCCAGTCTTCATCTATTTTTTCCATTTTTTTCCCAGCGAAGGGATTCTCTTCCACAGATTACCCACAGACAGGATTTTTGTATGTTTTCAATAAGTTTTCTGAGCCATCCGTCTCTGGAATTGAAACTTCCTTTATCTCTTTCTTTTTCCCAGAGAGCTTCATAGGTGTCTATGAAAATGACTGCGGATT
>CAZLNG010000280.1:0-3547 GCA_964560735.1 uncultured Methanosarcinales archaeon
TAAATATCTTAAAAGAGCCCGAATTCCATGATTTTTAACCTGAAACTTGAACTTCGCACCAGTAAGAGAACAACTAGAAACAGAACCCCGACTACATTCACGGTCACGAAGTGACCGGCCTTTCCGGGAAGAAGATAGAAGCAGAGAAAGAAGTAAAATATGCACTGTAGCAGGCTATATATTATACATTGATACAGTACTTTATAAGCTGAAAGATCACTCAAACCTGAATAGAAACATAAACATGGAGACTAGAGTATAGGATGAACATTGTGTGAATCAGAGGAACACATATGGATGTTAACCAGATCAGGCTTCTTATTCTGGGAAGAAGGGACGAAATAAGAGAAAAATTCAAAGCTGAAGTAATAGGAATTTTCGGCTCATACGCACGTGGCGAAGAAAAAGAGGAAAGCGATATTGATGTCCTGGTGAGGTTTTCGGAAGGAGCAACTCTATTTGACCTTGTGGGCCTTGGAGATTACCTGGAAGATTTATTTGGAGTTCCAGTTGATGCTGTTTCAGAAAGGGCTCTCCACCCGATGATGAAAGATGATGTGTTGAAAGAGCTGGTGCCTGTATGAGATCTCCCATTAGTTCAGTTGCCCAGCAATAAATAATAAGGAAGAAGATAAAAATGCCTTCCCAACAACTTAAAGATGCTGACTATTTCATAAGAATCCTCAGGCAGCACCTGCCGGAAATCAGAGAAAAGTACAGCGTAAGCTATCTCGGAGTTTTTGGATCTTACGTCCGTGGGGAACAAACAGGCGAAAGCGATCTTGATGTTCTGGTGGAGTTTGATAAAACACCTAGCCTTCTAAAATATATTGAGCTTGAGTATTACCTTAGTGACCTGCTTGGAATAAAAGTAGATCTTGTTACCAGAACCGGGCTCAAGCCCAACGTTGGAAAACGTGTTCTCAATGAAGTGGTATCTTTATGACTTACAAGAAAGATCAGAGAGATTTCACTGAGTTTTTACAGGATATTCTTAATGCCATTGATGATGTTGAAACATTCGTCTACGGGATGGAATTCAATGATTTTTCCGGCGATAAGAAAACAATATACGCCGTGATGAAAGCCCTGGAGATCATTGGAGAAGCAACAAAGAATCTCCCTGACACCCTAAAAACGAATATCCAGACGTTCCTTGGAAGTTCATGGCAGGAATCCGCGATAAAGTAGTCCATGGGTATTTTGTAGTAGATCTCCCTATTATCTGGAACACTGCAAAGAAAGATCTTCCTTCCCTAATATCTTCAATTGAAGAAATACTGGAAGAATTCAAGAGCAATTAATTTATAAACTCTATTTTTATATTTAGTTGTCACCTTTCTTATCATCTTTATAAATCCGGTAAAAAGAAGGTAGAATTGAACTTCCCTATGCGAATATTTCGTTGAAAATTAGTCTTTTAGTATTGAGAAAATCACTTAATAATATGTTCCTCGCCATCAATCATTATTTTCCATCCTGGATTTAAAAAATCCGACTTCACGTCTGCGTAATGAAGCTTCTTATGACAAAGTGGGCAAACAACTAGCAAATTCCAGCTTTGAAGTGTTTCTGGAGCTTTTTTATTTAGCTCTATCATGTGATGGACTTCCGCATACTTCTCGCCGTCTTTTTTCAAAAAGCCCGGATATCCACAAATCATACATTTGTAACCATATTTTTCTTTTACGGCATTAGATAGTAAAGAAGGCCTTTGTATTAGCTCAACTACAGTTTCTTTAAATTCAGGAGTATCTCTATACTTGAGATCTAGTTTTTGTATCAGTTCATCACAATCTAGGGTTTTTCCTTCTTTAAACTCATTCGAGAAAGTACCTGTATTATACACATAGTTGCTCATAGATTCAGATATCCACTTAAGCACTTCTTCTTCATCTTCAGGCTCAACCGTAGCAAAAGTCATGGTCGCATCATAATTTTTGGAAGTAACCTTTATTTCGTTTATGTCGAAAGGCTCTATAGGCCTCACATTATTTCCATTAATTATATATCGCCAGTGTTTCCCCCAGATTTTATCACTTAAATTATTTACATCTGCTTCGCAAGACACAAAATTCATTATCCATCTTATTGGTTTTTGTCCAGGCAGCAATGTGCTTTTAGTTTGAGCTATCAGTATTATATCGTCGGGTTTGATACGATGTGGCTTTCCATCTGTAGCATGCTTTGCGTTGTTGAGAACTCCTTCCATAGTCTTAGCTGAGTTTTTGAAAAGTAGCATGTAATACGGGAAAACTTACTAAATTAATAAGTTTTTTGATTTTCTTCGAGAGAATTATAAAAGCGATATTATGGTTAGATATTGAAAAATCAATAAAAAGAGCTGTTTAATAAGAAAGTTATTCTATAATAGTTTATAAACTATATTCAGCCATTTTAACTTCTACTTCTCAGTTGATTCAATTTCCAACAAAATACTAATATTGTGAACCTCTGTTCCTACAAAGAAGTCTAGGAATAGATGCCATGTACCCTATGAATTCACTTTCAAGTGTCTTCCCACCCACATCTATATGAAAAAGTTTATTAACTCTCTCATCAACTATCTTCTATAATGAACACTGTTTGGTTTCCACTCCTCAACGACCCCAAATTTCTTAAAGAACTCTCAATAAAGGGTCACTCAACAGAAAGAAATTTTCCCGAATATAAAACAAGGCACAAATTAAAACTGCCAGGTCGCACTCCAAATTACCTTTCAATTGATTTTTACTCCATACAGTCTAAAGAGCTAAGGGATAAAAGCTATTTTGTAATAAGGACCGGAAAAGGTAATTTTGTTATTTTTGATGAAAACCGGTTTGAAAAACCCTATTTAGGTCTGGACTTATCCAGAGCAGAAGAACTTAGCTATGAAGTCCCAGAGAATTTCGAGCATCTGGAAGATGCCTTTAAGGAGAATCTGATTGAGAATTCCTCTATAGAGCATTTATGGTTTTTAGGGGTCTTTAAGCAAATAATAGGCAGGATCAGTTCGGAAAAGGAGTACTATATCGGTCCCAGAGGAGTTAGAAGATCTGCTTTTGACGTCTATTTCAAGGATAAAAAGACACAGGAAATCATTAAGATTTTCAGGTATGAAGGACTTGAAGACCTGGACTATTCGATATTCACGGAAAATTGTATTTATTTCTTTGAAGGGAAGAACTTTCCTGATGAGAGAGGTGGCCTGGACCTCGGCTGGCACAAAGTCATATTTCCGGCAAGCAGGTTCAGAAGATATTCGAACAAAAGATTGATTCCCGGATACTTTTTGAAACTGGGAACAGTGGTTTATTTTGCCGTGTTCCCTGATTTTCAGTTCTATAACGGAGGAGTCATTCTTAATGATAAAAGGCAGTTCACTCCGCAACAAATTTTTAAAATCGATTTAAAGAAGTATTGACGTTTATGATTTGACTCTTTTTGCAAAATTACATGGGATGAGTGGATCGAATTTATAGAGAGCCTCGTTTTACTCAAACAGCTGGCACTTGGATAAGCTTGAATGTGACGCAAAAAATTTTAACCCCGGTGGAAGTTGAGG
>CAZLNG010000281.1:0-3522 GCA_964560735.1 uncultured Methanosarcinales archaeon
TAAAAGAAAGTTGATGTTGGAAATTATTTCTCTGATTGCTAATAGTTTCATGGATTTTTGAAAGATGCTGTCTAGCCTTATTCCTATTCTTAGAACCTTTAACTTTTCTAGATACTCTTTTTTGGATAATTTTCACTCTTTTTAGAGATTTTTAAGAAATTTTGTAGATTTTCAACTTTTTCTCCTTTTGATGGAACCGCAAAATCTTTGATGCCCACATCAATACCTCTTGTAGTTGATTCTGAAAAGTTCTGCTTATTAGGAATGTCGTTTTCATTATCTAAGTTTTTTGTTAGGGTAAATTCGGAATTTGTAGGCTTTTAAATATTATATATTATTTTTTTAAAGAGGTATATATTTTGTTAAACTTACAGGAATGAAGTTGACGGCTATCATCTCCCGCCTGTAGGGCTACGCCCTTCGAGGAAGGAGACTTCTCGCCTTAGAATTAAATCCTTTCAACTGAATAAACTTTATTTATTAGAAAAACATATCCTGTGCCCGAAATGTTTGTCATTTCGCAAATGTCTTAGGCAAAAAACTGAAAGGCACTGAATAGAATATTAAACTTGCATTCTTTATCGAAGGTGAGTAAATGGAAGAAAGTATTCAGAAGCTCAATGAAAAAGCGAGCTACTATTCTGAACAGGTCTTAGAACTAAGAGCCGAGATTAAAAACAAGATAATTGGGCAGGACGACATCATTGACAACATGCTAATAGCTTTGGTATCCCAGGGTCATGTTCTGCTTGAAGGGGTACCTGGACTCGCAAAGACTCTCATGGCCAAGACAACGGCAGAATGTCTTGATTGTAATTTTGTGAGACTTCAATTCACACCGGACCTGTTGCCGGCAGATATAACTGGTACCAAAATATATAACCACAACGAAGCTTCTTTTTCTACACTTAAAGGCCCGATCTTTGCTAACTTTATTCTTGCTGACGAGATAAATCGTGCTCCCCCAAAGGTCCAGTCAGCACTTTTAGAGGCAATGCAGGAAAGACAGGTAAGTATACAGGGAGAAACCTTCAAACTCGAGCGCCCTTTCCTTGTAATGGCAACACAGAATCCGATAGAGTCAGAAGGCACCTATAAGCTCCCTGAAGCGCAGGTAGACAGATTCATGTTCAAACTTCTTATTGATTATCCCACGAAGGATGAGGAAATTGAGATCATTGAGAGGTTTACACAGGATATACAACCCCATATAATGAAGATACTCACATCTGAGCAAATTATTGAGATTCAGAATTTCAATCCCCAAATATATGCTGACAGCAAGATCAAAGACTATGTGGCACAGATTGTGGATGCAACGAGACACCCGAAAGCTTATGGTATTGACGCCGAAGGACACATAGAATATGGAGCATCTCCACGTGCATCTTTGTGGCTTATACTTGGTGCAAAAGCACATGCAATGCTTGGTGGAAGAGGATATGTAATTCCTGAAGACATAAAAGCCGTTGCATACAACGTGCTTCGACACCGTATACTTCTTAACTATGAGGCGGAAGTTGAGGAGGTCACCAGCGACCAGATTATTGCACAGATACTGAACAAAGTAAAAGTGCCTTGATCGACCAAATCAAGCTTTTCGCAATTGAAGAAGTATGCAAATCACAGTCAGGTTGTGTGCCATATGCAGCGTGCAAAAGACGTAATTAAGCAGGTAAAGCATATAGAGATCAGCACAAAAAAACAAGTAGAAGGACTGATCACTGGAAATTATCACTCTGTGTTCAAAGGACAGGGTATTGATTTTTCTGAAATAAGAGAATACAGAGCTGGTGATGATGTCCGTGCAATTGACTGGAAAGTTACAGCAAGGTTCAATCATCCTTTCATTAAAGAATTTATTGAAGAAAGAGATCTACGTGTTTATTTTGCTATAGATATGTCGGCTTCCGGAAGTTTTGGAAGCAACATCACAAAGAAGCAAAAAGCAATAGATATCGCAGCAAGTCTGATGTTCGCAGCCATGGAAAACAATGATAATGTTGGGCTCTTCATTTTTACTGAAGGGATTGAAAAGTATGTTCCAGCCAGAAAAGGCAGAAAACACGTTCTAAAATTGCTCAGCACATTGATTTCCTATGAGCCTGTTGCAAAGAGGACGAACATCATGAACAGTATGGAGACTATTGCCATGCTGCTCAAAAGAAGAAGTATTGTCTTTGTAATCTCAGATTTTTGTTCTGATGATTTCTCAAAGCCTCTTAAAATGATAAGAAACAGACACGATGTCGTAGCATTAAGAGTAACTGACAAACGTGAACAGGAACTTCCTAATGTTGGTCTTATCGAACTGGAAGACGAGGAAACCGGTGAGCAGCTTCTGGTCGATACTTCCAATGAAGACTTCAGGACACGCTATGCAGAACTTGTCACGGAACATAATGAATCTTTACAAAGACTGTTCAGAAAAATGAAAGTCGACATGGTTGACCTTGTTACAGATGAACCATACGAAATTGCACTGAAGAAATTCTTCAGGAGCAGAAAAGTAAGGAGATAAGATAATGACAGGTTTTGATTCTCCTTATATTCTTATATTGTTGCTGATAATTCCGCTTATTTATTATCTGCATAAAAAAGTCAGAATACAGAAGAAGAACGAAGCGATAAAGTTCAGTAACCTTGCTTTTATTAAATCAGCACTAGGTGACACTAAAAAGTCAAAACGGGATGTACATCTTTTTTATTTGTCGTTATTGGCCATTGGTCTTATGATAATAGGTTTTTCAAATCCTCACATCCCTCTGGAGCAGACTAAAGAAGGAGTAAATGTTGTACTTGTAATGGATGTTTCAGGAAGTATGCAAGCACAGGATTACACCCCTTCAAGACTAGAAGCAGCAAAATCATCTGCTGAATTACTAATCAATTCTCTTAAAAGTAAAGATTATGTGGGAATTGTCACTTTTGAGTCTGGGGCTACTACAGCAGCTTATTTAAGTCCTGACAAAGAAAAAGTAATTGAGAAACTTCGCGATATTGCACCAAAAGAAGGCAGTACTGCTATAGGGGATGGACTTAGTCTTGGGATTGATATGGCTTCATCCATTCCAAACATGAAAAAAGTAATCATATTGCTAAGTGACGGTGTGAACAATGCTGGTTATATTAGCCCTGATGAAGCGATCCAATATGCGAAAGCTAACAACATTCAGGTTTATACTATCGGCATGGGTTCAAACAGTAAGGTATTACTTGGATATGACTGGTTTGGAAACCCGCAGTATGCAGAACTTGACGAAGCTACACTGCAAGCCATTGCAAGTGATACCAGAGGAAAATACTTCAAATCCATCGATGACAAAACACTGGATGAAATTTACAGGAACATCGGCGAAAACATAAAAAGAGAAAAAGAAGAAACAAACATCAAAGACTGGTTCTTCTTTGCAGCGCTTCTAACATTACTTGTCCAAATATATTACAGATATGGAAAAGGAAGGATACTGCAATGATAAAAAAAGCCATTGCCATTTTTTCACTTTTCTTGCTACTGGTACC
>CAZLNG010000282.1:0-3518 GCA_964560735.1 uncultured Methanosarcinales archaeon
ATGGGAGCCTTTCCTGATAATCTTGAACCCCAGAAGCTTACGACAGGTTTTTGTACAGTTTCTGTCAATTTTATATAATTGGTTCTTGTCTTCGTTGCCGTTCCAGCCTCATTACTTGCTGTGAGTGTTACCGTATAGTTTCCTGCTTTTGAGTAAGTATGTCTCGGGTTCTGGACTGTTGAATAAGTTCCATCTCCAAAACTCCATTTCCATGCAGTAGGTGATCCTGTACTTGAATCCGTAAAACCGATAGTTATGGGAGCCGTCCCTGAAGTTCGTGAGCCCCAGAAGCTTACAATCGGTTTTTGTGCAGGTGTAGCTGTCCTTACATTTATATAGCTGGCTTTTGTCATAGTATCACTTCCAGCTTTATTGCTTGCTGTAAGCGTTACTGTGTAAGTTCCATTTTGAACGTAAGTATGCACTGGATTCTGTTCTTTTGAAGTAGTTTCATCTCCAAAGTTCCAGTTCCATTCAGTTGCATTCCTTGATAAGTCTGTAAACTTGACTAAAAGGGGAGCAGGACCAAGGGTTACATTGCTAGTGAAATTCGCTATAGGAAGTATATTCTCTGAGCCGCTGAATACAGCTTTATACGCATCAATTCGGCCCGCACCGTAGATATTATCTTTTCCTGCCTGCCCAAGATCCACAGCCGTATTTTCTAAAATTTCATTTATTTGAGATGGTTTCAGAGCAGGGTTTTTTTCCAGCATTAATGCCACAGTGCCAGAGACATGAGGTGTAGCCATCGAGGTTCCGTTCTTGGGCGCATACCCGCCACCAGGCATCGTTGAAATGACATTTACACCTGGCGCAGAAACGTTTGGTTTAATATACGTTTTCCCGTTAAGAGTGACAGGCCCGCGGCTGCTAAAAGATGCTATAATATCAAAAGAATCAGTTGCACCTACAGTTGTAGAATTGATTTCGTCACCAGGGCAAATTGTTGTATTGGAATTCGGTCCGGTATTGCCTGCAGCTATTATAGGAATTACACCTGCTGCCATGACATTGTCAACTGAAATAGCTAATGCATCAGAATGAGTCTTCCCATTACTGTAACTTATAATACGGGCATTATTACTGACTGCCCAATCAAAGGCAAGAAGGACATGAGACATGTTTCCGAAACCATATGAGAAGACTTTTGCTACAATCAGCTTTGTCCCTGGAGCAACTCCGGTTTGATAACCATTAACTCCGATTCCCGAAATGGTTCCGCATACATGAGTGCCATGCCCTCTATCATCATAAGGAGAACTTCTCCCATTTACAAAATCAATCCAACCGATAATCTTAGAATCATTTGAATTCGGAAGATGGGCAAGATCGGGATGTGTTGCATCAACTCCGGAATCCAAAACAGCTACGATTATTCCTTTTCCGGTTATACCTCTTTGCCATACTGCCGGAGCATTAATTTTGTCTAAGCTCCATACAACAGTCGAGGAATTATTTTCCGGCTTGTAGGTTGATAATACTTCTGTGTCGGGTACGCTATTATCTTCTACATAAACAACATCATCAAATTCAATTTTAGAAACGTCGGATCTACTGGCAAGAGAAGTTATTATATCCGGAGTTATTTCAGCAGCAATGGCATTAGCAACATTGATAGAATTTATATCTAGTGCTTTACCATCTGCTGTTGCATCGTCAAGAATCTGTAAGATTTCTTTTTGTTCACTTGCGATTTTTGATTTTCCACTAAGAGTATTAAAATCGCTATGCCGATTTTTCAATAAAATAATTACCTTGATTTTTTCAGTCACTGAGGTTTCAGCAATCTTTGAAGCCAAGGTTGGTGATATTTTTTCGTCTGTGTTCATTTTATCCGGTACTTTTATATCATCAGCTGACGCTGGTAACACAAACAATGATACTAATAATATTAGCACACAGCTTATGCTTAGTAATCCTTGCATTATCTTTTTTAAGAGTATACAGGTATTTTTTTGCATATTTGATCAACCCATTTCAAGATTTTCTTCCTGTGTTATACATACTAAATATATTTACACTGAAATTAACTTTACTGTTTTTTTGAAGTCTTAAAATTTAGGCTTTTTATGTGACTAATGTAATGAAGATAGTCAGGAAGCAATAGAAAAAAGAAAAAATTTCCTAAAAGAGAAAAACCAGAACAATATCTGAAATCAAAGAGTAGTAGCTTTAAAGATAATATGTCAGGTATGTGGGTCTAATGCATGAACACTTTCATAATAAGATCTTAAGTTCAAACCTTAGCTAATCACTGAAATAGCTCAATAAGGCGTGTATATTTCTTGTTAGAGTTGATTCGAACCTCTTTCCGACCTTTTACTAATTCTGAATGTGTAAAAAATAAACCCATAGCATACTACATTTTAACTGCAGGCAGAAATACAAAAACTAATTATATATATTTTTATGCATATTATTAATAGGAGGTTAGAGTCCAAAAAAACAGACATCTATGGCATTAACTAATCGTTGGCCATAATATGATCTCAAAAATTTTGCTAATAAAGCAAATAACTGAGTAAGTGCCACTAGATGAAAGATCGATGTTTTTTCTTATTCTTTACCTTAGAAGATTCGAAGTAAGATTACAGTGAGTAAAGGAGAATACTCTGGTAAACTAATGTATCCAAGCAAGAACCTCTTCGAGGGCTTTCATACATGGTACACGTACTGCCCCTTCAATCACGCAGGCAACGTTGAAAGCTGACTGGGCGGGATCGAAGAGGAATCCAAATGTGGACGCGAAGTTCGACTACCACAGTAGACGCCGCACAGCCGGTGCCATGAGCCATCACTCAAACATACCCAAATAACCCTTGAAAGTTTGACAGAGTTTGAACATTCAACAAAAAGAATAATACAAGGAGTCAGACTGTGGAAACCGGAATTGAAGATATGGAAACCAGAATTAAAGAATTGCTGGACACCATGAGGGTCCCGCCAGGCAAGGAGATAGATCTAAAGAAGGACTACGATCCAGGCTTCACCGGCAAATGGGTGGAGAAGGAAGATGCCGAAGAGACTCTGGCCAAAGGAATCCAGCTGCTGGCTGAGATGCAGGACAAACTCTGGGCCCAGAATCAGTATGCACTGCTTGTGATTCTTCAGGCCCTCGATGCGGCCGGCAAGGATGGGGCCATCAAGCACGTCATGTCTGGCGTCAACCCCCAGGGGGTCGATGTCCACAGTTTCAAGGAACCTTCCAGCGAGGAACTGGATCACGATTATCTGTGGCGTAATTTCAAAGCCCTGCCTTCTCGCGGCCGCATCGGAATTTTCAATCGTTCCTACTATGAAGAGGTCCTGGTCGTGCGCGTGCATCCCGAATTCCTCGCCAGCCAGCAGCTCCCGCCTTCGCTGAAAGACAAGCATATATGGAGGCGGCGCTTCGAGGAAATCAATAACTTCGAGAAGTATCTGGTTAATAACGGCATTATTATCGTTAAAATCTTCCTGAACGTGTCCAAAGATGTCCAGAAGGAGCGTTTCCTGGAGAGGGCGATGATGCCGGA
>CAZLNG010000283.1:0-3492 GCA_964560735.1 uncultured Methanosarcinales archaeon
ATAAATACTTTTTTGAGCCTATTGCTTGCGTTTGCCTGTTTTCTGATCCTGAAAAATAAGGATCTGGAAAAATGAAACAATACGATGATGTAGATCTAATCAATAGCCGCCTGGATATTGTAGATGTGGCATACACCTGCCCACTCGTAAAGGGCTTTCACAGAGTAAATGGCGACAGATATGCCGGATATACCGGAGCACACAGCGACTCCAAGGCAAGTTTTGTTGTAACTTCGTCGGAGCAGAAATGGAGCGATAAAGCCAATGGAAACATAGGCGGGATGGCTTTTAATCTCATTGCCCTTGAGGTTACAGGGACACGTAACCCAAGAGGGCACGATTTTACAGAAGCTCTAAAAGTTGCGGCAGAACGTGCAGGCATAACCCTAAGTTCATACTCCGAAGAGGATACTGCACTTTTCGAGGAACGAGAAAACCTCATAGACCTATACGAGAAAGCTAACGAAGTTTTTGTTAACAATCTCCAACGTAATGATGAAATGCTGAAATTCATTCAAAAGCAATGGGGGATCACTTCAGAACAGGCGAAAGAGTATGGCATAGGCTATGCCATTGGAAACGAGGAGCTAAAGCAGTTTGATAAAGAACTTCTCATTAAAAGTGGATTGGTCTTTAAATGGGATAATGGGAAGACTGATGCGCTA
Source organism: uncultured Methanosarcinales archaeon (assembly GCA_964560735.1). Taxonomy (GTDB): domain Archaea; phylum Halobacteriota; class Methanosarcinia; order Methanosarcinales; family Methanosarcinaceae; genus Methanosarcina. Next base: position 666 of record CAZLNG010000283.1, read on the forward strand.
TTCAAGCATAGGATAACATTTCCATATTACAAGAATGGAAGACCTGTTTATTTCATTGGCAGAATTACACGCTATTCCCCAGAGTTCAATGCCGAAAAGCCAAGCGAAAACAAGTACAAGAAGCTCTTAACCTATAAAGAGGATCGCCCATATATTAGCAAGACTGTAAGAAACGACATCATATTCGGGCAAGATCACACAATAGGAAAAAAGGTTGTCTATATAACGGAAGGAGTAGGAGACACGGTAGCCGCTCAGATTGCAGGACTTCCAGCCATTTCCCCTATAACCACATATTTTCCCCACGCAGTAGAACCGAGGCTTATAGAGCTCCTCAGAGGGAAAGATAAGGTTTACATCATTAACGACAACGATGCTCCGGATCTTGAGAAGGGGGAGACATCGGGCGCGGGCGAGATCGGAGCAATCAAAACTGCTAGACTATTGGAAAGGGCTGGTATACCTGCCTTTATTGTAATGCTTCCTAAGCCCGATGAAACAAAGAAGATGGATCTGGCAGAGTTTCTTATTAACAACACTGTAGACGACCTACACGCAGTCTTTAACTCCGACAGCACATTAAGGACATGGGAGCACCTGTTAAGCAAAATAGGGGACTACAGCGAAGCTAAGAGCCTGGATAAAATCAGGGATTTCAGGAAATTCATTTCGGAAGAACTGAAGGGCATGGATAAAGACGAATTTGGAATATTCGTCAATGACGATGTGCGGAAGAAATTCTGTCTACAAAAGAAGGAAGTTGAAAGCACTATAAAAGAAGTTTCCAAAAACATTGGAAATGATATTAGCAGTGAAGTAGAATCAGAGTCTGAGGAGGAGGACTCTGGGGAGGATAACTCCGGTGCAAGTAAAATCCCTCCACTCGAAGAGAGATTAAAAAACTACCCCGAAAACGTCATCAAGAAAGCCAATGAAATACTAGATTCAGGAGATCCATTCAAGTACATAATGAAAGTCTGGAATAAACACCACGTTGGAGACACCGAGCTAGGGGAAATGTTGCTGTGTTCAGTTGGCACAACTCAAGTACGAAACGCAGGGATAGGACTGCACAATAAACCATCTGGAGATGCACAGTCCGGAAAAAGTCACGGATGTATGGCAATGGGTGAGTTACTGCCTACATGGAAGTTTCTTAATACAACATTCACAGCCAAAAATCTGTATTACAATAAACGACTCGTGCCTGGAGTTATTGTATATACTGATGACATTGACCTTTCTGACAGGAACAGTGAAGTTATACAGACATTAAAAAAGGCAACAGCTGACTTTGAAAGTACGACAAATCTTGATACTGTTATAGATGGAGAAGGAGCCACATTATCAATTCCAGAAAGGGCAACGTTCTGGCTGTCTTCAGTTACAACTATTGAAGACGTACAATTAGGAACTCGCTTCGTATATTCAAGTACGGAAGACGGAGATTATCACAACCGTGAAGTCAGCCATAAACAGAACGGCAGATGTGCAGGTAAACCACTTGCAGGAGATAACGAAGATGTTCTTGTTTGCAGATGTATCCTTGAATACATTTGTGATGAAGTACACTATGTATTCTCACCTTACGGTTTCGTTTCGGACTGGATAGAAAAATCAGAAAAAAGGAACCATGAGAAGTTCTTAGATGTGCTAATGTCAGTAACAGTATTCAAGTATCGCCAAAGGGAGAAGGTTAACGACTGCCTTATCGGAACGCTTGAGGACTGGAAGAGGGCTGTATCAATCTATTCACCCATAGCACAAAACAACTCATGCTTATTGTCAGATGAAGAAATCACAATTCTCTATTCAATCCATGAGATGCAGGAAGCATTTCCAGAAGGGGTTCCACATAAACGACTACTCAAATACATGAAAGAGGAAGGCAAGTATAAAAAATCAGATTCGACACTTAAAAGAACCCTGATAGGAAAAGCAGGAGCAGAGAACACTGGATTTAAGGAGAAGGTTCCAGGATTCTCCTTCGAGAAAGTAAGTATGCCTAAACTCGATGAAGACGGTTTCCCAGAAAGAGGCGCAGGGAATACGCTTGTAATGTGCTACACGTATGACGGTGATCTATTCGATGGTATAAACCCTAGTGATAACGTAGTCGATGCCATTAAAAGTGGAGTATTTGCCACATGTGACTATTCAGTGGCAGAGGCGTTTGAACAGTTATTCAGAGAAGATCCTGTAAAAGCCCATTCGCTGAGGGAGAACACTAAAGTATATGAAAACTGGAAGCAGAGCCTCAGAAATCATAAAGACCCCTCAGAAATCATCAGAAATCCTCAGAATTCAAACCCCATGAATTCTGAGAAAACATCTCAATCGATAACGAATAATAATAAAATAATAGATAATAATAATCTCAGAAATCATAAAATGGAAGATAAAGGGGGGGATGATAATTCTCCCTGTGTATCCTCTAGTCGAGATGAGACAAAAACACACACAAAATTGAACTCTGGTTTTTCCCCTGAAAACGTGAATTCTGTGAATTCTGAGCCTCTTGCATGCGATCATGCCCATGAATTCCGAGAGCCTGTTTTGATTTCTGAGGCGCCCGCTTGTGATATTGTCGTGATTTCCGAGGAAACAGCAACGGAAGACAACGACATTTATCTGATTCCTTTGCTTCGAAGTGCGCTTGTAAAACATGCAAAAGAAGAATATCACTTAACAGTACCAAACCTTGATGAGTTCATCCGGAGTTTCTGTAACAAGATTCCTGAGTATCAGAAATCATTAGGCAAGTTCGCAGTAGAGAACGAAGCTAGAAAGCTAAAGATGAAAGGCTGGAGGTTCTAAGCATGGATAA
>CAZLNG010000284.1:0-3481 GCA_964560735.1 uncultured Methanosarcinales archaeon
ATGGGAGCAGGACTTCTAATCGTGATAATATACTCAAGAAGGAAATGAAGCAAAACGGACAGGAGATTTATCGTGAGAGAAATTGCGCTATCCTGAGATAGGAATGGGCAAAGAATCAATGAATAAATGGGGGAATATACTTGAAAAAAAAATTATTGATTATCGCACTTGGGATTTTCATATTAACCTCTGCAATAGCAATTGCAGGTGATAACGAAACAGATTTAATCTCAATGGGGAGTACAAATTTCAGTGATAGAGTTGTTCAGATTCTTAATCATAATAGCGATCCAGAAGAAGGGAACTGGATTACAATGGGAATACCATCCGAAGAGAGAGAAATTCAGCTTCCAAAACAAATAAAACTGAAATATTCAGGCCCCAAATATGCTGAATATGGAGTAGCTTCAGGAAGTCTGTCTAGAGACGGAAACGGAAGTTACACGGTAAACTATCCATCAACATCTTCTTATCTCAATTATCCGGTTTATCTGCCTGGAGATAATATAAGCATGTCTTTCCATGGAGACTCAGGTCTGGGAGGAGATGTGGGAATATATCTTTTTAAACTGGATCCAGGTTCCCTGTATGAAATCTTCGAAGCCTTCACAGCAGGAGAAACAGGGGATTTAGCTAGTCTTTTCCATAATAATATAGACGGAAATTATAAAAAATACTCTGCTTCTTTAGGAGAAAATGGAGATCTGTTAAATTACAATTTTGGACCTCTTGAAGCAGGACAATATTGTACAGTTATGCTCCAAGCGAATGAAGATGGAAGTCTCAAAGCTCTGTCTGCAACTCCTTTCGTAGTTACAGACTATCAACTGGATGTCTCAGCTCCTGAACGTATAGATGAAGGAGATGACATGGATATATGTAGTACACTTGAAGGTGCTCCCCGGGAAGTAGACTGCATTTATGGAGCATTACTAATCAGTGACGAGGCATATAAGGCAGATATAGGAATTAACTCGGATGGAACGAAAAATGGAACTTCTTTGATGGTAAACGACATAGATCTTATTGACGAGTTTGATATAAATCCCTCAAACTATATGTCAGGAATTGACAGAGAAACTATCCAGAAAAACATCCAGAGCCTTATAGGGGAAGGAAAAGGAGCCTTAGCAATAGGTCAAATGGGTCAAGAGGAGTTGTCATTAACTGCTTTTGACCTGCCTAAGGGTGACTATTACCTGTTTGTTGGAGCATATAGTCCAGAAAAAGGGCTTTTAGGACTTGCCCAGAAAGAAATTGAGATTGAATCAAAGGGGAGCTCCCATGGTGGCGGGAACTCTGGAGGAAATAACAACGGAGGAGGAAGCAGCTCTGGAGGAAATAACAGCGGAGGAGGCAGTAGCTCTGGAGGAAATAACAGCGGAGGAGGAAGCAGCTCTGGAGGAAATAACAACGGAGGAAGTTCAGGGACCAGCGGCAACTCTGGAAGCGGAAGTAGTTCGGGAACCGGCGGTTCTCCTGAATCTGCTAAGAATATAAAGTCAAAGGAGCTCTGCCAGCAGTTTATTTCAAACGGGAAAGTAGTAAGGTTTGAGTTTACAAAGGGAGCTACATGTGTTAATTATGTAGTATTCGAGGCAAAGAAAACTGCCGGAAAAACTACAGCAATTGTTGAGGAGTTAAAAGGTAAATCAGTTCTAACCCCCAACGAGCCTGCTGGGGAAATATATAAACACATAAACATATGGATCGGAAACGATGGCTTTGCAAATTCAAAGAACATTGGAAATGCCTCTGTGGGATTCAGAGTTAACAAGAACTGGATTAATGAAAATAACATCAAGTTAAACTCTTTAGCTCTCCAGCACTTCAACAACAAAAAGTGGAATTCTCTTCCGACCAAACAGATCGATGAAGATGATGAATATATTTACTTTGAAGCTAAAACTCCCAGTTTCTCTCCTTTTGCAATCACAGCTGAAAAAAATACAGTAGTTATTGAAGATAAAGAAGGGGAAAACAAGGGGTCAGACCTGGCATCACAGGAAGAAAAAACTGAAACATATGAGAACAGTAATGCTTCTAAGGATGATGGAAACAAAACGATTCCAAAAATTGTTACCTTCTTTATAGGATTACTTGTAATCCTCATCATAGGCGCGATTATAATTAAGAAAAAAGGTCCTGAGCAATGAGAAGGTAAAAAGGTCGAAACAGGAGACTCATGTCTCCTGTATATCTCATTTTTAGAAAATTTTTTTAAAGAAAAAACTGACATCCTTTAAGTCGAATGAGAGGACTGCTTTTCTAGCACTTCTTTTCTATTTTTGAAGTTAGTACTTAAAGACTTTTAATTAAAGTGATTTAACTTATTTAATTTTTATTTTGAGTAAGAGATAAAAAATCCAATATGTGATAGCAAAGGCACCTACTTTTTAAATAAATCCCATTCAGAGAGAGTTCAAAGTTAATAAAAGAAAGAAGCAATATTTCAAAATTATGTCATATATAACAATTAAGACCCTAACTCTCTATAATTTTACATCCAGGAAAATTTACAAAAAATACCTTTTTTGCAAAAATCCTTAAAAAATAGACCAACCAACAAAAGAATCGCCTAATATTTTTAGAAAATAGGCTGCAAACAAAACTCAGAACAAAGCCGGAAAAAAAGAATGCCGGCAGAGCCGGCTGCAAATGTAAAACGGAAAAACAGTATCCAGAAAATCAAGATCAGACGATTTTTGAAACACTGTAGAAGACAATTAATGCAAAACTAAAAAATAAAGGCGAAATTGCCAGGTTGAACGAACTACTAAGAGCTTTGCTCCATTTTTCAGATGCTGAAAGAATCTCCTTCAAAGAAAGGAGAACTATAAGCCCAACAACGACTGCAGCCCCATATTGAGGAAGACCAGGGCTTGTAATCATTGAAATTGCACTGGAAGATATTGCACTGGACGAAATAATGCTTAATAACATGGCTATGCCCCCGAATTGTTGATTTATTTGATATGTTACTGAGTTATAAGATAAGAAAACTCCAAGATATAAAAAACTTTTGCAAGATATTAGAGAAATAACATAATTAAATAATTAAAATTTAGAGGAGGAGAGTAAAACAAAACAGATGATAAAACGATCAGATACAGGTTTTTTTAAGTTTTCAAGAAATTAAAATGACTTTAATAGGATAATAGAACGTAAAAATTAAAGAAAAAATACGAGAAAGTGATATAAAGATTCACTAACATTAATAAAACAACTACTTTCATTATTCGAAAATGTAAATTAATAAGTGTTTATAAGGGGGCTTAAAAAAAATCCAGAAATTGGTTTTAAACATTAATAGAGAAATTAACTAGTAGACGAAAATTTCGTCCAGCAGAGAGTATCCAGCAAATTACTGCAATGGTTTAAAAGTATAGAAAATGTAGAATTGAAAGTTTTTTCTGATCTGAAAATGGGTGATTCCCATGCACACATCAATTGATTTCTGTAAGAAAACAAAAAAATTGGT
>CAZLNG010000285.1:0-3475 GCA_964560735.1 uncultured Methanosarcinales archaeon
AATGTTGCGACTCCAATGGATCATCATGCGGATGCAGCTCAGGTTCGGGATGCAGAGTAGAGGCCGTTCTTAGCGTTGATGAGAGAGGACAGATATTGCTCCCAAAAGATGTGCGGGAAAAAGCTGGCATCAATGCAGGTAGTAAGCTAGCTTTGATCAGCTGGGAAAAAGATGGTAGCGTCTGCTGCCTCGCTCTTATAAAGGCAGAAGCTCTCAGTGGAATGGTAAAAGAGGTGCTTGATCCACTGATGAAAGAGAATGAATAAAAAAGGTTGGAGTTATATGGACAATAATGAAAATGCTGTAGACAATGGCGAAACTACTGGTTCGTCGTGCTCATGTAAACCTAAATCAAATATTCAGTCATGCAACTGTTTAACCGGTAAACCAGTAACTTCAATCCTTAAAGTCATAAATATACCCATTTCTGAGATTCTTGAGACTACAAGTAAAATCACAATTGCCAACCGGCTTGATCATTTTCTTGCCAGATGGGGCGTGAACAGGATGGGACATATTGTAAAACCCGGTCTCTACAGACTTGGAAATCCTACTCCTGACTCAATGGTTTTCGTTTCAGCAAACTATACTCTAAGTTTTGATGCCGTTCGCTCTGCACTTGCAGGTATTGATTGTTATATTCTTGTTCTTGACACAAAAGGAGTTAATGTATGGTGTGCTGCGGGTAAGGGTACATTTGGAACTGACGAACTTGTGCGGCGTATGGCATATACAGGGCTTTCCGGTGTTGTCAGGCATCGCACTCTTATCTTGCCTCAGCTATCAGCTCCGGGAATTTCAGCTTATGAAGTAAAACGCAGATCTGGATTCACAGTGGAGTACGGCCCTGTCCGTGCCAGTGATCTTTCAGAATACATCAAAACACGGAAGGCAACGCCTGAAATGCGTAGAGTTCGATTCCCATTAAAAGACCGGCTGGTACTTTCCCCAGTTGAATTTGTTCATGTAGCACTGCCAACGATAATCGCTAGTATTATTTTTTATTTCCTTGTAAGCCCTCTTGCAGCCCTTGCTGTAATCACAATAGTTCTTGCAGGAACTGTATTTTTTCCAGCTCTGTTGCCATTTATCCCTACATACGATTTTAGTACAAAAGGGCTAATTCTCGGAGAGCTTGCTGCTATTCCTTTTGCAGTTGTTTCCTTTACAACAAACTCTACATTGCCTTTATGGGAGAATGTGTTGATATCACTTGCTTTACTTCTGATTATGCCAGCTTTGACAGCGTACTTAGCCCTTAACTTTACAGGATGTACAACTTTTACTTCAAGAACTGGAGTCAAAAAAGAAATTTTCCGATATATACCCGTGATAGCATTTATGGCAGGTACAGGAATTCTAATCTCAATTTTGTTGGGAATAATCACAGTAATGAAGGTGATTTGAATGTTTAACTCTTATCTTGAGAACACACTCAAGTACCATCCTGACAGATGTATTAACTGTAGGCGTTGTACACAGGTCTGTCCTCACGGTGTTTTTGCTGAACGAGAAGAAAATGTTGAACTCATACATCCAGCTTCCTGTATGGAATGCGGAGCATGTGCTCTGAATTGCCCTACTCATGCAATAGAAGTGAAGAGTGGAGTTGGTTGTGCATGGGCAATGATTGGGGCAGCACTTAGGGGTAAGAATATGGATAGTGGTGAGTGTGGTTGTGGGGGAGAAGCAAGTTCTTGCTGCGGTGGAAGCTCGGAGAAAAAGTCCTGATATGAAGAGAGATAACAAACTTATAAGGAAAATAATGAAAAAAATTACTCAATCGTTAATTAAATTAGGCAAGAGAGTTATCTCTGTAATTTTTCCAGTTTGGATAATAAAGTAATAAGCTTCAGATCTTATTTAATTTTTTATTTATTTTTGTTATTCGAGTAATGACTAGTATGGTGAAAACCTAAATACAGAACATGTTATTTTGATGACTTCCATCAGCTGATATTGTTTTGATCCAATTTGATGATCCATAATTAAGTTTTCATGACACTAGTCCATCGCTAAAAGCTATTTTTCTAAAGAATTCACAACCCCCATCATGAATCTTTTGGTTGCATAAATTAGTTAATTCTACATTAATACCTGATTTTTGGACTCTCTAACTTTAAGTAAATTATTTATATGATATAGTCTATTTGAATATATAATCATATCTTGATATTATGGAATCTTTTTCTTGTTTCTTAACTAGAAAACAGATTTTAAAGAACACGGAGGATTATAATGAAACGAATGCATAGAATACAAGGTAAAGAACGGGCATCTTTTTCATTTTCTTTAGTTTCAAGGAAATTTTTCCTGATTTTAGCTATTTTTTGTATCCTTTTCTTCAGTTCAGGTTGCACGGATAATAATAACAGTTTTGGAAGCGATACCAAACCTGCTGAAGTCTCAAATAATGTAAATAGTGACGAAATTGATTCTGATGTTGCAAAAGTTACAAGTGCTGTTTCTGAGTCTGGTGACAAAGCAGAACTTGTTGAGGTTACGAATTTGAGTCAGATCGATGAGGCTCTCAATAAAGGCCCCGTTGTGTTGAAGCTTGGTTCTAAAGAATGCACTCCTTGTAAAGAGCAGGAGAAAGTGCTTTCAGAGCTTCTTCCTATGTATCAGGATGCTGCTTCATTTATGCTTATTGATGTTAATGAGTATCCAGATCTCGCAATGACATTTGAAGTAATAAATATCCCTGACACCTGTATCATTGTAGGTGAAGAGGATGGGAACTATATCTATGTAAAGTCCGACGGTAGTAAAACCTCAGATAGAATGTCTGCAAGGTTCATAGGTGTCACCAATAAAGAAGACCTTTCAAAAACTCTTGATAAAGCTATTGAATCCTGAAAACAAAGGAGTGAACCTATGTTTTCCAATTTTTTTCCAATTGCAGCTTTCTTGGCAGGAATGGTCAGTGTGCTGTCTCCCTGCATCTTACCCGTAATCCCGGCAGTTTTTGCTTATTCTACTGAAAAAGGCAAGTTTAGGCCTCTTGCGATCGTAATGGGTTTGTCCATTTCCTTTACTTCCATGGGAATCATTACTTCCCTATTTGGATCAAAATTAACGCCTTATCTCGGTTACCTTAATATTTTTGCCGAAGTCCTCTTGATAATTATGGGTATTGCACTTCTTTTTGATCTCAATATTTTCAATGTTTTTGGAAACTTTTCATTTCTTGCAAACTCTAAACGAGAGGGACTTTTCGGGGGATTTTTGCTTGGCCTTTCTCTTGGAATTGTCTGGCTTCCATGTGTTGGTAAGGTACTCGGTGCAATTCTCACAATGGTTGCCATCTCAGGTAAAGTTATCTATGGAGCATCAATGCTTTTTATCTATTCTATAGGATTTTCTATTCCGATGCTTTTTGTCGCTTATTCTGCAAGTTTCTCTTCCTCAAAAATAAGAAGTGTTTCAAAATACGGACACCAGCTAAAAACAATTGCAGGTTTAATAATACTAG
>CAZLNG010000286.1:0-3449 GCA_964560735.1 uncultured Methanosarcinales archaeon
ATTACCTGTTGAGACGTCCCATATACGTGTTGTATTGTCATTACTAGCCGTAGCAACATATTTTCCATCAGGGCTGAAAACAACATCTTGAACCGAACCATCATGATTTAGAAGTACAACTTTATAGGGCATGAATAATAGTCCCTGACGTATTAACTGATCAGATTTTAATGTTCTTCTAACCCTGAATGATTCAATAGCAAGAAGAATACTTTTGTCTAGAGTTTTAACATCTTGAGATAGAATTTGAGATTGTAAATTTAAATATGAAGCTTGAGCTTCTTTCGTCCTTTCTTCAGCACGCCGTTTCTGACTATTGGCTCTTCTTGCCTGTTCTTCAGCAAGCTGTTTCTGAGTATCGGCTTCTAAATATGAAGCTTGAGCTTCTTTCGTCTTTTCTTCAGCAATTTGTTTCTGCGTCTCAGCTTCATTTTTCTGTTCTTGAGCAAGCTGGTTCGCCATCTCGGCTTCTACTTTATTTTCTTCAGCAAGCTGTCTCTGCGCCTCGGCTACGTTCTTCTGATCTTCAGCAAGCTGGTTCGCCGTCTCGGCTACAATCCATTGAGAGGTTGCAATTCCAGCCAGAATGAAAAAAATAATGAAACCGGCTGCGAGTCCCTTAATAATGCGGCTTCTGGTCTTTTCTTTTTCAGCCTGTACTTTTTCTTTCTCTGCCCACTCTTTTTCTACTAATTCGGAACTGGCTTTGATATATTTTATCTCAACTGGATTTAATTCTTCGTTGTATTTTTCCAGCCAATGTTTTGCTTCTGCCAGTGGAGCTCCACGAAGAAGATTACCTTCATCACCCTTTATATTCCACTCATTTATTCTGTCTTCGAGGCGCTGTCTCCACGTTAGGAAAACTCGCTGCTCACGAATCCAGTTTCTCAACTGCTCCCATTCAATTAGCAAAGAATCATGAATTATCTCTACTGTTTCAGTTCCTTTACTTAACTCACAGTCTGTGACAAGAATATGGGCATCAGCCAGCTTTTTTATCAATTGGTGAACGGCTTGCTCATCAGTGTCTCCAGCTAAACTTTCCAGCGGCAGGCGACGGCGAGAATCAGGTAAATCTGCTTCTCCGTAGTAGATTAAGCGAGTAAAGATTCTGCGGGCTAGTTCTTTTTCTTCTGGACTAAGACTATTGTACGTCTCATTAGCCCACTGCCCTATAGCTCCTGAGGCACCACCAATTTTTTCATAGGTTTCATGAGTTAGTGTTTCGTTTGATCTAAGCTCCCAGAGCTTAGTAAGGGTAAACTCAAGCAAAGGAAGAGAGTTTTTTGTGTTTTTCAGATCATTTATTATTATATCTTCTAATCCAGTTTCTATATCGAGGCCGATAATTCCTGCAGGTTTTTTAATAGCTTCCCTCATCTCTTCTTCAGACATTGATCTGACGTTTGCCTGCCCTCCAATTAGATATTCTCCTAGAGGAGAGTTCAGGAGAAAATCATAGTAGTCGCCTCTGACAGTCAGCAGGAAGCTAACTTTGAACTTACTCTTCAAAAGACTATGTATACCTTGAAGAAATTCAGTTTGTTTAGCTGTATTAAGATTTGAGAATAATGTTTCAAACTGATCGGCATAAATAACAAGTCTGATTTCAGGATTTTTTGCCAGATATGAAAGTATACCTTCCCAGAGGTTTGCCCTTTCTATGTAAATTCCGGATTTTTCAAGGGCATATCTTAAAGATGTATTCGGGTCACTATCACATTCACTATCGGGTGAAGAGACATCATTAGGTCGAAAAGTAACAATTTGCGCATTTTCGAATCCGATAATCTCGCCTCTTTGGATTCGAGACAAAAGACCCGCAAAAACCAGTGAGGATTTACCACTGCCAGAAGAACCGACTATTGCTAAAAAGCGGGGATTCGTTCTCAGCTGCTTTCCAAGTTCCAGTACAAGTTTATCTCTTCCAAAAAAGAGGTATTCGTCATCTTCTTTGAAAGAAAATAAACCTCTATAAGGGCAGATATCATTTATTTTTAATTCCGGACAAATTGAATGCAATATTTCGCTCGGGATAACGAATGCCACATTTTGAAGTTTATCAAATAGATCTTTTTTAACGGTACCTACAACAATGCCTATGACTCGTTGTCTGGACTCATCCCATAAAGGTGCACCACTAAAACCTTTAGTAATTTCGTTTGAATCTATCTGGAGTAAGGAGGTACCTCTTTCAGTTACCTTTCCAATTACTTCTCCATGACCCCAAATACCTTTAATATCCCCAACAACCGGAAAACCAAAAGTACATACTTTATGACCAGTTACTCCTGCAGAAGATCCAATTAGCAAAGCTTTGACTTCAGATGGAAGTTCGTCTTCGAGTAGGAGTATCGAAATGTCTCCTTTGTCAGGGCTATGCCATCTCTTTGGGATAATAAAAGCACTACTCTCTTTTGAGTCAGAATTGGTAAAACGAACATTTACTTTGTCACCTGGGACTGCACGTGCTTCTAGAACTACGTGAGCACAGGTCACTATTTGGTTACTAGCAACTATAAACCCGGTTCCAGCAACAGTACCATCATGCCTGAGGATTTGAACGATCCCTTTAATTAAATCTTCAGAAGGCTTCATGGTGCTCCAATTGTTTTATTCACTATTCAGAGACATTTGAAAGCAGAAAACAACAAAAATTATTAACTTTTCCAAGTCAAAGTCACATTAAAGTTAGCGCCTGCATCAGCCGACGATATGAACATACCAGCCTTTAGATCTATAGAAATACCAAAAGAAACTTTGACTTCTTCGGGTTGCCTGCTAATGTCACTTAGCTTACCTAATATAGTGTTTGCAACAGGCCTTATAATATCAATTGATTTTTCAAATGTCTTATTTGAGAAATTTACAATTTCATGACATGTAGATTCCGACGATACACGAATCATTTCCCCCTCAGCTTCAGTTCTTTCTGCTTCTACTAATATGGTACTACCATCTTCAAGGTAAAATTCTACAAGACGTCTCATAAGAATCACAATTTCAAAAACCTGTATTTTAAGATCTTTAGTTGTCTATTTTTAATTGGTTTATATTATTTCCAAAAAACCTTTGATGCTGATGTTATACTTTTATCTGCACTTCGGTGAGATTATGACAGATCTGATTAATGAATAAAAACGTAGTTTTCAAAGCTCTGAAAACTTAACCAAAAAACATAATCCTAAAAATTGACTACTAGCCTTACAAAGTATTTTATAATCTGCCATGAAGATATGGCATCCAACTATATAACATCTCCGAAATATTGATGAGAACTTAGTTTGGTTAAACAATTATATTGCTCAGTCTACTCTACCAAACTATAATAATCGTGAGTGATCGATCTTTCAAAATAAACAGCTGACCTAAAAGTACTTTATACTATGTCAAGAATTCATATCAAAGACTCCAGATTCAAAGTCCAGTCTTGTAGGAGTTCGTGC
>CAZLNG010000287.1:0-3444 GCA_964560735.1 uncultured Methanosarcinales archaeon
TCACTAAGTTTAGTCATTAGGCGGGGCATCATCACCCCGTCCTTCCTCACAAGGCTTTTTTATCACTTTTTCTTCAGGAGTTAATTATGTTTCAAGGATTTCCAGAGTGGCCAATTTACATTTTAATGGTTGTACTTGCCCTTATTCTTGCAGCACTTATTGTAAGTGGTAGTATGTGATACGATAGAAAAGCTGAACGAGAAAATTCACAAACAAGTAGTCCATATTCAAACCTTAATCTAGAAGAATAACAGGCTAAACATCAAACTGCTTCCGAAGAATGTGGAAGTAAGAGTCTGATTGCTTACGCATGAATAAAAAATATAATAAATAACCCAAAAAATAGTGAAAAATTAAATAAAAAATGCATTGAATTTTAATGACGGCCATGACTGGAATGACATAGGCGAAGTTGCCGTTTCCGTCATTATCAGTCCCACTTTAGTTGCCTTTATGTTGGCTGTACATTAAAACCACTGTGATATATTCAGATCTAATTTTAGGAAACATTAGATTTAATTATTTACTGTTTGAGTTGACGTAGGTGGCAGTACAGTGATGTAGTTACGTTTAATTTCATAGTCATATCCTGCTTTATTCTCTACTGTTAACCAGATATTATACTTCCCTGGTTCTTCAAAATAACCTGCAGGAATTATAGGGTTCTTCACGCGATGACTCCGTACCCTAGGGTTAGCCTCTTTGTATATCATATAAATCCATTTAGTGGGGTTACCTGAGCTTCTGTCGTAGAGATACAAATCCTTATTTTCATTGTATTTAAAAACTCTCTGGCTTGCAGTAAAATCAGCCTTCAGCTTACTAATAGATTGTTTTACCTGGTCTCTATTATCGTCACTTTGACCGTTGTTGCCTTGTGCACTTACTGCCGCAGCTGTCATTAACATAACAACACAGACTACCAGCAAAATACCCATCGTTCTTTTTATTCTATCAGGTTTTTGTGTTCCCATTTATCCACCCCTTGATTTTTAATTTAATCTAATTTAAGACAATGGTTTTTATCCACTCATTAATCACTCAATGCTGGCAGATGCATTTATTTATCAATAATCGGTTCAATTATATTTTAGTATTCTAGTAAGAGTAAGGTTAATCCTATCCTCATTTTATGTGCTAAAGTTTGCCAACAAAGCGATTTTAAATTGAGTATTAGAAGGGTTATTATTTATCGAATATAATATTAACAGAATTATAAATAACGAGTTATAATATTACAATACTTTTCTGTATAACGTTTTTGTTTTCAGTTTTTACATTTAACTCATGATTTTCTACCCTTCAAATGATAAAGATGGAAACATTTTGATATTTTGTCGCTGCTTTGATTTTTTGAAAAATATTTTTCGTTATCATCTGGTTTACAAATGAGTGATACTATATTACAGGCATGGAGAATTAGAAAGGCACAATTCCACGCTTAAGCAAGAACTTGAGTACCTTAAAGCGATGTATTAGTTATATGCTATAGGTTCAGAGCTCAATTAATCAGAGATCAATTGAAGTACTTAGAACTAGAAAGCCCTGATGTAAATTCCGGTAATGTCTGGAATGCCTGCTTTAAAATCATTAAGAGTATAAGCTTCTTTGTTTGCATAATGATGGGAGAATTGGGTGAAGTAAATGGAGTTGGTACTTAGATAATAAGCCAAGACAAACCGTATCTCTCGCCCAAACCTTTAATTAATCTCGATTTTTGCTTTTAAGCTTCTCAAGCAAGCTCGACACTCTTTCCTTAGCATCCTCTGTTTCCTGAACATCCTTGGTAATAGTAATGTCCAGGATATCTCCTTCTTTGCTTTCGTCGGGCAATAAAAAGAGAGGAATATTGATCCTCACAGCTTCTTCATCCCTTACGAGCAGCACCGCAATATCCTCTTCAATCCTGTCAATAGTTGCTTTGAATTTTCCCACATTTATCCCTCCAGAGTAGAAATGAGTTTTCCATTGTTGTCATAAAGGTACGCAGTGTCACCATCATTGTTCCAGATAGGATCATCCAATTGCCAGTACAGCTCGGTGGCTGAGTCAGTACCTTTTTCTGTGTACAGAGTTACGGTAGATCCTGAATCCAGAGTGTAAGCGGGGAATGTGTAGGTGTGCTTGCTTCCTTCATCCTCAATTTTCCAACCAGTCATGGAGACAGGAGAAGATCCTTTGTTTGTAACTTTAACCCATTCATCTTTAAGGTTCAGATCGCTCACGTAAACTGTTGATTCCGCAGAACTTGATGTCATGCTTTTAGTAGGTTCTGGCGCCTCAGTAGTTGTTGAACTGGAATCTGTATTTCCACTGGAAATATACTCAGTCTTCTGAGTAGTTACAGTGTAAGTTGATCCATCCGTTGTAACAGTGATTGTGCCGTCCAGATCGGTTCTGTATACCTTAGAGGCTTTCTGCAGCCTTTCAAGAACCTCGGCGTGTGGATGTCCATAATCGTTTTCTGCTCCAACTTCGATGACGCAAATATCAGGGCTTACAGATGAAATGAACGATACTCCACTGCCAGATCTGCTGGCATGATGTCCAACCTTCAGGATGTCAGAATCTACGTTGTATCCTTCTTCCATTATTTTTTCTTCTGTTTCAAGGCCTGAATCTCCCATTAGCAAGAATGAAGTATCACCGTAAGTTACCTTCAGAACTACTGAATTTTCATTAAGGTCATCAGAGTATGTTTTTCCAGGATTCAGCACTTCAATATCAACAGCAGGATCAAAGTTGATTTTTTGACCAGTCTGAGCCACCTCAAAAGGAATATTTTTCTGATCAATTGTGGTCAGCATGTTCTCGTATGTTTTGGACGTATGAGGATATCCACTGTCGATAAAGTGCTCAACCTTGAAGTTGTTTAAAACGTCAACCATGCCACCAATATGATCAGAATGAGGATGGGTAGCAACTACGTAATCCAGAGTGGAGATTCCCTGGTCTTTCAGGCAATTGGAGACAATTTCTCCCTTATCACTTTCTCCGGCGTCTATAAGCATGGATTTTCCTTTAAATGTCAGGAGAATTGAATCGCCTTGGCCTACATTGAGGAAATGTACGGTAAGGTTCTGGCCTGATGGAGTTACGGAATTTTGAGTTGTGGCAGACTCTTTAGGAATAGGTACTGATGTGGGTTGTTCAATAGGCTGTGATTCTTGTGAAGATGCCTTTTCTGAAGGAGTTTTTTGAGAATCTGTGCATCCGGCTGAGATGAGTACTAGGGATAGGCAGATGATTGTGGCAATAGCCTGTGAGGGTTTCATACAGAATTAATGTCTCAGGGATATTAGAAATTTGCATTGAGCTTATCGTAAGACTCCTTTTTCTAATCAAAAAAGAAATGATTTTAAGTGTTAACATGTATACAAATTTCTGGTGTTGGGCAGTTGATAGATCAAGACGAGATTCATAATAAGTGTCTTAGTGATGATC
>CAZLNG010000288.1:0-3431 GCA_964560735.1 uncultured Methanosarcinales archaeon
CCAGAGAAGCCCTTTATTCACCTCTTGAACTGAAAACGCAGGTAAAAGCCGCCCTTCTGGAAGCAGGAATTGAAGCCCTGTACTCACATCAGGCAGAGTCCATAAATAAAATCAGGGAAGGAAAAGATATCGTACTGTCTACGACCACGGCAAGCGGAAAGACCCTTGCTTACATGGTTCCTGTTTTTGAGACAATCCTTGAGCATCCCGAAGCAACTGTGCTCTATATCTCTCCTTTAAATGCTCTTGTAAATGACCAGTTAAAAGCTTTCGTGGAATTCGAAGAAGTCCTGAATTCGGGAGCAGGAATTGCCCGTTATACCGGAGCCCTCAGCGAAGCCCAGAAGAGAAAAGTAAGGGATGGAAATACCAATATTATTTTCACAAATCCTGAAATGGTCCACATGAGTTTTCTTGCCTGGCACCACCTCTGGAGGCGGTTTTTCTCAAACCTGAAGTTCATAGTTGTTGATGAGAGCCATTACTACAGGGGAGTTATCGGGAGTAATATGGCAAATCTGTTAAGAAGGCTTTTGCGGATTGCTGAATACTACGGAGCAGCGCCTCAGTTCATATGCTGCTCTGCAACTATAGGAAACCCAAAAGAACACACGGAAACCCTGATTGGAAGAGAACCGGAAGTGGTTGAAAATAACGGTTCTTCAAATGGTCCTCAGAAATTTGTTTTCTGGAACCCGCCCCTTTACATGAACAACAGGGGCTGCACCCTCAGGAGAAGCAGTTTTTCAGAAGCTTCCTCTCTTTTTACCCGAGCTGTCCAGGCAGGACTGCAGACTCTTGTTTTTACCCGGTCCAGGCAGGGGGTCGAAAGGATGTACAAAAGCTGCAGGGAAATTATGAGGGACAGGCACCTTTCTCATGCGATCTGCTCGTATAGAAGCGGCTATTTTGACAGTGAGAGGGAAGAAATAGAAAAGAAAATGAATTCCGGAGAACTCAGAGGCGTGATTTCCACAAACGCCCTCGAACTCGGGATAGATATTGGAGGGCTTGATGCCTGTATTCTGGATGGATACCCTGGAACTGTGATGAGTGCCAGGCAGCAGGCAGGAAGGGCAGGCAGGAGCGGAAAAGAAAGCCTTGTTGTCCTTGTAGCAGGTACAAACGCCCTTGACCAGTACTATATGAGAAACCCTGCCGATTTCTTTGCAAGAAGCAGCGAAAATGCAGTCCTTAACCCCAAAAACCCTTACATCCTTGCAGGGCACCTGCTCTGTGCCGCAAAAGAAATTCCCCTGCGGATTTCAGATGAGAAATATTTCGGAAAAGGTTATACGAGAGTTGTGGAACTCCTGGAAGCTGAAGGCGTGCTTACAGGAGATACTCTGAAGTATTCAACTGACCCATTCCCATACAAACACGTCTCTTTGCGGGGAATAGACAATAATACTTATTCTCTTCTTGTTTTTGAAGGGGAAAAGAGCTTTCCAATCGAAAAGGATATTGAGGAAACCCTTGCTTTCCGGGAATGCCATCCCGGAGCTGTCTATATACACAGGGGAGAGTCCTATTACATAAACAGGATCGACCATGAGAAAAAAGAGATCCATGCCGTAAAAACGCATGATACCTACCATACAAAGCCCATGATCGACTCTTCAGTCCAGATACAGGAAACCTATACTGTAAAAGCCCTTTTGCATGCCCCTGAGGTTGAAGTAGGGCTCGGGGAAGTAGAGGTAACAGACAGGGTAATCGGGTACAGGAAAATCCAGAGCCACAGCAACGATATAATGAGTGCTCACAACCTTGAAATGCCGCCTGTGACCCTTCAGACAATGGCTCTCTGGCTGAAACTTCCTTCCGGGCTTCAGGAGATGGTTGGAGAGCATAAACTTGATTTTGCAGGCGGAATTCATGCAGTTGAGCATGCAATGATTTCCATGTACCCTCTTCACCTGCTTGTGGACAGAAGCGATGTAGGTGGGGTTTCCACTCCGTCCCATCCTGACCTTGGAGGCAGAAGCGGGATATTCATTTACGACGGGCACAGGGGAGGAGTAGGATACGCCGAAAAAGGCTATGACCTGATCGAAGAGGTGCTTGATGGCACATTAAAAGCGATAGAGAGCTGCCCGTGTGAAAGCGGTTGCCCAAGCTGTATACAGTCCCCAAAGTGTGGAAACAATAACGAGCCCCTGGACAAACATGCTGCAATCATGCTCCTGCACGAACTCCTTGGAAAAGCCCCTTACATTCCTCCCAAAAGAAAAGAAAAACACCTGTCCGAAGTTAAAGCCTCAAGGCCGTTCCCGGAAAAAAGGAGCACTGAAGATGCTCTTGCCAGGGTCAGGCGCCAGCTCAGAAGAGAAGCAATAAAGCAGGAGATCCCAGCAGAGCAGAAAGAAAAGGAAAAAACCTTCATTGCCACGGATGAAAACGGAGGGATGATCGGGGTTGTCTCAGCCCCTGCCCCGGAAAAAGCTGCAGCAAAAATATTTCATCAGAAGTTCCGTGGAAAGATAGAGCCCTCAATTGAAAAACCCCTTGAAATCCGCATCAGAGACCTTGGAGCAGGCAGTGATTTCAACTTCAGAATCTGGATTGAAATTTCCGAAAATAAAGGAAATGAGACTGCTAATGACGGAGATGCAAAAAAGGTAATGAAAAAACTGATAATCAGGAAAATGAAATGAAAAATCAAATACAAAAAAACATTCTCAAATCTGGCATGACCTTATCCTGTAGAGAACTGACCCTGATTTTTTCCAGGGGATTAAAAAATTAAGGGAAAAGAAAGGAAAGAAGTTTAGAGATCAGACTTTCCATTTAATCTCTTTCTTCTTTTTCTTCAGGGTTCAGAATCTCTTCAAAACACGTGAGGCAGATATATTTATCTTCAAGGCATGATTCTTTAAAATCCACCTTGAGACCACCGGGTTTTGTGGTTCCTTTCCTGACTACATAGAAATGCTCACTGAATTCGAGTGGCTGTCCACATCTCGAACATAAAAAGGGTGGATTTTCAACCGAATCAACTGCACACTCAACGCATATCAGATCGGACTTATCCCCATGAACGTCCTTGAATTTTATCGGTTTCATATCCTGGCTTGTGTCCACTACCAGAACATCTTCCAAAAGTTCCCGACCACAGATATTACAATATTCTGTCATTATGTTAACCTCTTTCTCCAGATATTTCCACAAAACCCTGTATGAGCTTACAGAGGTTTTAGTGCTTCTATGATTTCAATCTATTTCATTTGTATATTTTTATTCAGATAATATCCATGCCGAACCGAATATTTAAAAGTATCGCCACCTGTTTCAGCGCCTCCAACCAGAGTTTTACTTTTCATCCTTCAGGCATTTAACCTGTAGGACTTGAGTTTTTAGAAGCTCCGTTTACAAGGAAAGTACGAAAAAAACTATAGCTCCTTAGATAGCCTTCTTGAGCGAGAAAAGTT
>CAZLNG010000289.1:0-3428 GCA_964560735.1 uncultured Methanosarcinales archaeon
TTACGCTCTGTAATATCCTGAACTGTTCCTTTCAGTTTAATCGGAATCTTTTTCTCATTAAAAATAACTTCAGTCTTCATATGAATTGTGCGTACTTCCCCATTAGACAAAATAATCCTATGATCCATACTGAAAGGTTTTCCCTTTAGAGCTTCCTTATGGGCGGTATCCGCATATTCTCGATCATCACGATGTACATAACTTAAATATTCATTATAAGATGGAGCTAATTCTTGAGGATTACGTCCAAAAATAAGATATAGCTCATCAGACCAGTATGCTTTATCTGTTTCAATATCCCAATCCCAATTTCCAATATGAGCCATTTTTTGAGCTTCAGCAAGACCTGTTTCGCTTAGTTTCAATGAGTTGTAAGTTTTTTTAAGTTCAGCTGTACGTTCTCTTACTTTTACTTCTAGACTATCGTGTGCCTTTTTAAGAGCTTCTTCTGCTTTTTTGCGCTCTGTAATGTCTATGAATGCAGAAACGGCTCCTCGTGATTTGTCCTTCTCGTCACGCAAGGGTCTAGCGTTACCTAGTAAGTGTCGCACCGCGCCATCAGGATAGACAAGGTCGAACTCGTAGTCGCGTACATCCATGCCTTTAGCCGACATCCGCACCGGCATATCTGCAAGTGGGATTTCCACCCCGTCCTTGAACATCTTATAAGTCTCAGGCCTCTCTCCCTCAGGAGCGAATTTGGACGCGTTGGCTCCCTTAGGAAGGTGGAGCCATTCATAGGAAAGCCGGTTACCAGTTAACTGAATAGCCTGGGGGTCGTGCGTGATCCACACAGCTGCAGGCACTGCATCCAATACTGCTTCCAGCTCATCCGAACGAGCTCTTTCACGTTTCTCGCTCTCCCGCAGTGCTTTCACAAGGTCATCGCGTTCTACCAGCAACTTGGCCAGACTGATATTGCTGTAGCTTAGCTGCGAGGTCATGTTAGCAAACGTCATGAGAAATTTCATGCCTGTGTCTACAACTTCCCTGCTCAACCGTGGAACTTTTTCAAGAGCTGCTATATAGTCCTCCTCATTGAAACCGTATTTTCTGGCCTGGGATCGAAAGAGTTCATAGTCCAGAGGCTCGTCCTCAAAAAAGAACTGTCCTGTGAAGATGTAGCCTACTTGATGGCCACCCACCATGATAGGAGTCACAATATCCCACATGTTATTCTTGCACTTGTACATCTTAAACTCTCCAGGGGTAACGCCTGAAGATAATTTTGTATCACTTTCCACGCAATGCTTGCAGGCTTCGGAGTGAACCCTGTGGAATTTAGTGCAGATATCCTGCCACCCAACACCTACCAGAACATTACCTTTTAGATCATTTAGGCCAATGGGAATGTGAGAAAGCTTATAGAAATCTTCCATGAGGGGCTGGATCGCCTGGATATCAATTATCTCGGCAAGCTCCAGATTCGCGATCTCCTGAGCAGGCGAGAGAATGTTTTCTAACTTAAGTCTGAGACGTTTCTCACTCTGGCGCAACGCCTCCTCTATCCGCTTGCGCTCGGTGATATCAGTAAACATACCAAGGGAGCCTGTAAACTCGCCTTCCTTATTGAAAAAAGCTTTAGCACTTATAAGCGCCCATAATGGAGAGCCATCCTTACATATTAATTTAAGTTCATAGATCTCATTGATACCCTGCCGCCTCTTTTCCATATTCTGCTTGAGGATAGCCCTACCTTCTTCATCGGCAAAGTCCCATAAAAATCTGCCAATAAGCTCTTCCAGACTGTATCCGAGCATCTCGCCAAATTTCTTATTAGCGTAAGTAATCCTGGCTTCAGCGTCAATTATCAATATACCTTCATTGGCGGTTTCCACGATATTGCGGTATTTTTCTTCACTCTCTTGAAGCCTTTCTTCAACTTTTTTGCGTTCATTTACATCACGGGCAACATAAATACTCCCAATGAGTTTTCCATCAGGATCATGTAGTGGCGAGGTGCTTACTACAAAATAACCCCCAAGACAATCTTCGCAAATTTCTACGGTGTGCTCAGTTCCGTCCCTAAGCAACTGCCGGTGAGGGCAAAAAGAGGGAGGCTTGTCTGTCCCATGGATAGCACGATAGCAGGTTAACCCTACGCACTCTTCCGGTGTCACCCCCAATCTTGCCGCCATGGCTCTGTTTGCACGAACAACTTGATATTCAGTGTCGATTATGGCTATCAGGTCTGGCACAGCATCAAAGGTATATTCCCAATTATTTGCAGCCTGAATAGCTGCTTTTTCCGCTCTCTTCCTTCCGGAATTTTCTATCCGCCCCCATTTTCCTTCTCTTTTGATCAAAGCAAATTGATGGTTAGAGACTACGTCAATAACCTCGGCTGTGATGCACATATCGAGATAATAGGGGCATAGAGCTATCACGTGGTGTTTGTCAATAATAGCATCAACTTTATTTTCGTAATCAATAAAATCACTCCAGCCTTCTTTTTCCAGCCAGCGATTGTCCCCTGAAGCCCTAAGTCCGTCATAGCCCCGTGCTAGGGCCTGATCGATTTTTTCAACCCAACTATCTACGGCTTTCTCTGAATCGAAAATACCTCCCTTAATATACCCTTGAGTGTAAGGGATAATTTCCATTTGCCTTTTTTCCAGATAGATATCAATATCCGGAACGGCCCTTTTCATGGCTTCTTTTGCCTCTTCTACTTCTAATGGTTGTGATGTGATCCACACGCAAAGCTCGTTATTTTCCAGCCCTGCTTTGAAGTAAGGAACCAATATATCAACTAAATCTTCTTTTGTGTGGTAAAACTGACAGAAATGTGTTCCCCAAGGCACATCTCCAATAATACCAAGACCAGAATTTCTCAGTTTTTCTTCCATTGAATACCTTCTTCGACAAGGAAAAAATTCACTCTATTAGCCACGTTAAGCAGGATTAGTCAAATTATCTACTCCCTATTCTCTACGAGCAAGTTCTGTCTTTCTATCAATTCCTAACTAATTATATATAAATATTTATAAAATTAGATGTAATAAACTATTATAGTCTTTTTAGGAACTAACTACTTGTAAATCATTTGTAATAAATATGTTCTAGATAAAGAATCTAATTATTTTATCTAAGCTCATATATCTTGGCAAAAAAGAAGTTAATTGATGAATTATTTGTCATCTCAAATTCCTTCACTTCAGATAGCGCTTCGAATAATAAAAGTTGCTTTGACATATCCCGCTGCAAGCAACATATGATCGCGCCAAATCTCTCTTGCCGGAATGACTCTCCTAGAGCCTCTGCACTCAATTAAAAACAACTTCCTGACCTCTTTTATCCAGAAAATAATGCAGGCTTCACAAAATACTCGACTGCGCCATCCTCTACATTCATCACTCACATCCAAACATTACTCAAAAAGCCAATCGACAACTTTATCAATTACTTAATTCAGTAGTTAATTTTAA
>CAZLNG010000290.1:0-3411 GCA_964560735.1 uncultured Methanosarcinales archaeon
GACATAGATTACTCATTTTACCGGTTTTAATTGCTTTGTAGAACTTTCCGGGATATATTTGGTCCATGTGGCTACGAGCGATATCCCTGGCCTATGTACGTGGCTTCGAGGTATATGTGCGTGGTTAGTGTATGTGAAACTAAGTACAGGTAACAAATTAAGCAACATATACTTATTCTGCCAATCCTAAAATTGTAGTCGTTCTGTAATACACGGGGGTAAGTGATTGAACGAATTTAATGTAGTTGAAATTGATGATGTGACATGGGAACAACTGGTAGAAAACTCTTCAAAGCCAATTATTGTAATGTTTTACAGCCCTACATGTCCTTTTTGTGAGTTCATGGAACCTTATTTTATGAATTACGCACAGGAATTCGAGAATTCGGCATTTTTTGCCCGCATGAATATTGTAAATAATCCTTGGACTGCAGAAAGGTACGGAGTTCAGGACACTCCCACGTTCAAGTCTTTTTGTCATGGAAGACCTGTATGGGAGCAGGTAGGTGAAATAGATCCTTCTATGTTGAAAACTGCAGTTGAGAACACGATCAAGTATGGAGAAGAGTGTATAAGAAAAAGCACTCCCGTTGGGCAGAGTATTACAGGATACATGTGAATTCTTCACTGCTTAGAGCCTGTCTTAAAATAAAATTTGGGTCTACAATTGGGATAGGACTATACACATTTGAACAAAAATCAAAAATTTTTTACCTAAACTATCTGAGCATAACATTAATCTCAAAGTCCATATGCTTGATTTAGTTTCTCAAGTGTGGAAGTCCTACTAGAATAACTCAATGTCCTATCATTCTTCAAAGAGCCTTCCTATGCAAGTAAGTGATCTATCCTTGTCCAGAGCGACAGCCCTTGCCTTTTTACGTGGCTTCTAGGCATATGTGTATGGTAGGTATACGTCTTAAAGGATGCAGATCTCATCAATACACTAGGCAAAGCAAAATATACTTACGCATCTATTATTATATAAGAGTAATAAAAATAAAGAAAAATTAAATCGAAAATTAAATTAATAGAGGTGTATCGATGGATGGGGTTAAAAGACTATTCAAAAAAGCTGCAAAAATAGCTTTTGGTGTTGTTGTAGGAGTTGGTTTAATTGGTTTTGTTAAAGGTTTATTTGTAGGCTGTTTAATTTGTCATTACAAAGATAAGCGTTGTTGGCATAACATAAAATGTACTGATAAGACCAACGAAGAGCAAAAATAATAGAGGTCCATGTTTATAAGTTGTCGAAAATCGGAGAAAAATCAGAGAATGATTACTCTACTCCGGTTTCCCACACTAAGCTCTATTTTTTCATTCAGTCCATTCTTGGCATAAGCGTTAATGATCTCGATTTCAGAGTCGACATCGAGACTCTCGATTACATAAGCCTGATCCCCCCAGAGAATCAGCTTGATGCTGCCTGTTTCGTCTTTGAGTTCGAAATTTGAAACCGCACTTTCGGTTCCATCTTCCCGCTCAAACTCTCGGAGATCCCCTATTTCGGAGACTTTCCCCTTGACTGAATAACTTTTCCCAGAGATGATATCTGCAACATCCGTGAACTTTTCCCTATATTCCACTGTCTTCCCGCTCTTCTTTATAACTCCTTTGGCTCCTAGGTTCAGTTCCACTTGCTGGCTAAAGGTATTTTCTTGAGAATAAGTGTGGAGTACTTCTACAGTTTCGTCAAGATTGACTTCTTCTAAAATATCGGTTTTTTCATCCCAGAGGGTTACCCTTATTTTGCCAGTGACATCGCCCAGCAGGAGGTTTCCGACCCTTCCAGATGACCCATTCTTTTTCTCGAAAGTTCGCACCTCTGAGATTTCGAGCACTTTTCCAATAATATTTATATCGGTCATGTCAGACGTTATATCTGAAATCGGGAATACCTTCTCTTCGTATTTGATATTTTTTTCGCTTTTTCGGATCATTCCCTGGTTTCCAATTTGAAGTTCCACTTTATGGTTGAAGGTATTTTCCTGGGTGTAGCCGTTGATGACCTCTACGGTGTCTCCAGACTCGATGTCGGTTAAAATATCTGTTTTTTCGTCCCAGAGAGTAACCCGGATTACACCTGTGGCATCTCCGAGCAGCAGGTTTCCCACCTTTCCGGCATTCCCATCTTTGCGCTGAAAGGTCCGAACATCTGAAATTTCTAAAACTTTTGCAGTGAAATTAAGGTCGCCCATGTCGTTTTTGATTTCTTTTATTTGCAGAACCCTTTTAGTCACTTCAATCTGTTCCTCAGTTTCGACAAGGATATCGTTGTTTCCGACATGAATTTCTATCCCGGAATAACCCCGTTTAACATATCCACTGATCTGGACGGTCTGACCTATCTTGATTTTCCCCGCTTTTATGAGATCTGCATTGTCTTCCCAGAGGGTTACCCGGATTTTTCCAGTTTCGTCTCCCACTATCAGGTTTCCGACTCTTCCGATGGTCCCGTCATCTCGAGTAAACTCCTTGACTTCAAAAGCAGAAACGATCCTAGCAATAAAATTAACAGTCTTACTTTCAGCTGTGATGTCTGCAACTTTCACACTTTCACCACTTACATCCGAGAAGCCCATTTCTTTGGCAACCAGCATAGGAGCCTTTACCTACGCAAATCTCGCCAATATTCGAACTTATTCCTTAATGAATCGCAGGAAATACGCTTTACTGATGATGTATCTGAACTTTTAATAGATCGCGTCAAAATCAGTCTTTGTTTTTCCTTCAATGCTGCTGCTAAAATCCTGTTACTCCATAATAAAGTATGCTATCAAAGATTCTGTAGTTGATGTTCTTTATATGAAAAGATTGGAAGATGAAAATTGATAAAAATGAGCGAATGAAAACGCTGATGAAGTATCTCTACTTGCGATGCTCAGAAGAGGCTATATTTCAATTCTTTCCAGGTAATAACTAATTCTGCTTCTTTCATATTTCCAAAGATAAAAAGTTCCCAAATCAAGAAGTTCGATGGCTTTTTCACTTAACGAACTCCGATGCTATTATATTTCTTCCCGGAAAATAATGTAATAGATGATTTTATATGGATACTGTTAATTTTAAGAAAATAATGATTGCAACCGACGGCTCGGACTGCTCCAAACTGGCTGTTAACAAAGGGATAGAGCTTGCTCAAGTGAGTGGAGGGACGGTTTATACAGTATATGTGGTGTCAACGGCTTACTTATCTATGGATGGGGATTATTTTATGGGTATGAATCCTTATTGGGAGTCAATACAAGAGGCGTGGAAAACACAAGGGCAGCAGGCTGTAAATTATGTAAAAGGCTTAGGAGAGATGAAAGGGATCAATGTGGAATCTGTCCTGCTTGAAGGCGATCCCTCAGATGAACTGATCCGGTATGCCGAAGAGGAAAAAATGGATATTGTTATTATGGGCACTCT
>CAZLNG010000291.1:0-3405 GCA_964560735.1 uncultured Methanosarcinales archaeon
AAAAGGAAATAAAGAAAGTCCGAGATTAAATCTCGGGTACTACTTTTATATTTATCTTATTTTTTATATACTTATTACCGATTAAGCTGTCTGGAATATAGCTACAGTAAACCCCTATTTTACAGCCTGAGAAGGTGTTTCCGGTTATTTTTTTGCAGGTAGTCATACCCCCCCAGATAGATAGCCCTACATCTGCATTTGTAAAGGTATTTCCTGTGACAACGTTATCCAGAGACTCATAAAAGAATACTCCGTCATAGTCATATTTTCCAGAAAATTTGTTATTCGTTATGGTATTTTCAGAGCAGGAAAAACCACTCGCTGCGACTCCGCAGTTATAGAAATAATTGTTTCTGACTGTGTTTCCACCTACTACCCCATACTCTATGCCGTATTTAGTTATCTTGAATCCGTTTACATCTCCTGAGCCTACTCCGCTACTGTCATCAGTCCAGCCGAACTTAAAACCATAAACTGTAGGGTATTTTCCTTTCTGACCTACGAATTTTAGGGTTTTATCATTCACGATTACTTTTTCTTTATAGGTTCCTGCCGCTACTGAAATCGTATCGCCGGTTTTGGCTCCGTTGACTGCCTTTTGAATAGTCTTGTAGGAGTGAGAGTCCTTCGGGTTAACGGTCAGAGTAGCCGCCGAAGCTACTGATACTAAAAAAAAGAATAATACTAAGGATAGTATGATTTTCCTCATAAAAAAGAAGAGCAGGAATATAAGATTTAAAGCTTGCTAAATTTGTGTTTCAATCCTTGTTGTAGTTAATCTTGCTCACAAATATCAGGATAGAGATGAAGCCATTTTTTCATCTTCGGGGGAGATTACAACCATATATTTAAAGACTTCTTGGATTCTTTTTTGAATTATATATTTCACATATGTAAAAATATGTCTTATTTATTTTCCACTTTGTCAAAAGCTACATATTGTATCTGCATTCCTGGTTGCGAATAGGAGACTTGCCCTTTAATACATAATATTTATCTAAAAGTTCTTAAATAATACATACTTCAAGTACTATTGTGTAAATTGCTATTTATTTTTATATTATTTTTGATTTAAGTTAGAACAATACAAGGGTAATCGGACAGATCTTGCTTGAAGTTAAAAACACTTTAAGTTCTCGACGACTGGAGAAGATGCGGAATGGAAGAAAACCCGAGAAAATCTGGCATCGATATTATTGGAGATGTGCCATGGGGAACACATTTCTGTCAGTTTTACCGCACAAAAGAAGATTTAACGGACATTCTGGTTCCTTACTTCAAAGCAGGGCTGGAAAATGATGAGATTTGTGTGTGGATCACATCAAAACCTCTCGAGGTAGAAGAAGCAATAGATGCTATGGAAAGGGTTGTTCCTGATATTAATGTTTATCTGGAAAAAGGGCAAATGGAAATTATCCCTTACACTCAAGGATATATGAAGGAGGGTATTTTCGATCCAGAGAGAATCGTAAATTGTTGGGTTGAAAAAGTCAATAATATTCGGGCAGGGGGTTATCATGGACTTAGGGCTGCAGGGGACAACCGCTGGCTGGAAAAAGAAGAATGGAATGATTTTATTGATTATGAAAATAAAGTGGATGCTATTATCGACAAACACCATGTGATAGCTCTATGTCTATACTATCTCGATATGTGCAACACAGACGAGGTTATTGATGTTGTTTCCAATCACCAGTTTGCTTTGATCAAAAGAGAAGGAAAATGGAAGCGAATAGAAAGCTCCAAACGCAAGAAAACGGCAGAAGCGTTGCAGAAAAGTGAAGAACGCTTACTTACAGTTTTTACTCAAGCCGCTGCCGGACTTGTCATCCACACACCTCAAATCGGTCGCCAGGAAGTTAATGACAGGTTCTGTGAGATCACAGGCTACAGCCGTGAGGAAGCACTATCAAAAGGTTCTTATCAACTGGTGCATCCAGATGACAGGGAAGAGGTTGCTGCGGAAGTAACGAGATTGCTAAAGGGGAAAACAACGTCTTTTGTGAAAGATCTGCGATATGTTAGTGCTGATAATAGGATTATTTGGGCTCATGTGAGCGTATCACTATTGTACAATTATAAAAATGGCGCGGGCAGTCAGCCAAAACTCCTTTGCGTAGTAGAGGACATCACTGAGCGTAAAAGGACAGAAGAATCCCTTAAAAAAGAGCATGAAACTTTAGAGAAAAAAGTTAAAGAAAGCACAGTTGACCTTGAAGAAGCCTATAAGTTATTACTAGAAAATGAGAGAAAACTCAATGAAGCTCAAAAAATGGCTCACATTGGAAGTTGGGATTGGAATATTCTAACCAATGAAATATATCGATCTGATGAGGTTTATTGTATTTTTGGGCGTCCCCCTCATGAATTCGGCACAGCTTCCGATCAAGTTTTAAGTTACATACATCCTGATGACAGAAACTATGTGATAAATGCCATTAAAGCAGCTTTTAAAGGAGAAATCTACTGCATTGATTCTAGAATTATCTTGCCTAATGGAGAAGAGCGCGTAGTTCATGCACAAGGAAGAGTTTTTTTTAATAAGAATAATGTCCCTGTTCGAATGAAAGGAACAGTTCAGGACATTACAGAACGCAAAAAAACTGAAAACGCACTTGCATTAAGCAAAGAAAGATACCGTTCTTTCATACATAACTTTATAGGGATTGCTTTTCAGGCAGACAAAGATTTAAACATGGAATTTGTGAAAGGGAACGTAGAAGGGATTACGGGGTACAATGAAAAAGAGTTAAAGTCTGGAAATCTGTGGAGAAAGCTTATTGAGAAGGAAGATTTGCCTTTATTCCTGGAAAAGGGAAAAGAAGCTGACAAGTCTCTTCTCCCATATTCTTGGGAACTTGACTACAGAATCAGATGCAAGGACAGAAAAATAAGATGGGTGCATGGGATCTACCAGAAAATTCCGGGGAAGAATGGAAAACCTGACAGTTACCAGGGCACCATATACGACATTACTGAGAGAAAAAAAGCAGAAGAAAAAATTAAAATATTGGCAAATGCAGTGGAATCATCGGACGATGCCATTATAACTGAAACTCTGGGAGGCATTATTACCAGCTGGAATAAGGGCGCAGAGAAGATTTATGGTTATTCAGCTAATGAAATTCTGGAAAAAGATGTATCAATACTTGAACCAGATAGCCTCAGGGGAGAAATAAAACAGTTGATTGAAAAGATTAAACAGGGAGAAAAAGTCCAGCGTTATAGAACTCTACGGCTGAAAAAAGATGGTAGCATAATAAATATTTCATTAACCCTTTCTCCTGTTTTCGATGTATCTGGGAAGGTTGTGGCTATCTCAGCTATTGTTAGAGATGTTACTCAGATGGTCAAAGCAGAAAAATTACTTGCAAAAGCTGAAGATGCCAGAAAAAAAGAAATCCA
>CAZLNG010000292.1:0-3369 GCA_964560735.1 uncultured Methanosarcinales archaeon
AATTATTTTCCCTATATATTAGTAAATATACTTTAATTATCCAATAAAAATACTGCTTTATGAATAAATATTTTATATTGTGGTTTTCTATGAAACGCCTTGTAAAATTTACTCTGGAAGACGGCAATACTGTAAATAGAATCAGAAGAGACTGAAACTGAAGGGGAGATGATTCGTGTTTCACGTCCATCTGCATCTCGTAAGATTGTAGATATCGCAAATAACATTTGAAGAATCGCTTGGTATTGTAAAGCCGGTTGTTAATACTATTTTGAGTAGGCTAAAAGGCCTTAGAATAGGCTAAAAGACCTCAGTAAGCAACCCGAAGAAGTTCGAGTTTCTTTTGGCATCTCAATGGATTTAAAAGCCGGTATGTTTATAGCAGCGGGTATGGGTGCTAATTTTAATGTGACTTTGACATGGAAAAATTGAAAAGCGAAGGGTTGAAAACATTTCCATTTTGTGCCCTGATTTTTAATCTGTTTCTAAATAATGGAACAATTCAACGAGTGGGGATATCATGATACCTGAAGATTTAACTGAAGTAATCGTTCAGATTCTCAGGAATGATAATATTGTTTTCGGGGCAGGATTCTAGACAGCAGGTGAGTGGGGGGAATAAACACGAGAAAAATTGAGAAGGGAATTTAACTTTGTGGAGGGTGTTAGTAATGCCAAATATTCTGGAAGAGAAGGATTGGGATCTCCTTCTTCGGAGAATCAAAGAGGGTAAATGTACCCCTTTTCTTGGATCTGGAGTTTGTTCCAAAAATATTCCTGTTAGTTCCCAGATTGCAAATGAATGGGCAAAAAAGTATGACTACCCAATGGAAGACTCTTATGACTTGACACGGGTGGCTCAGTTTGTAGCTGTGACTGAAGAAGACGAGATGTTTCCAAGGGATGAGATTTGCAATAAAATCAAAGAACTGGTAGAAGAAGTTACACCAAAATACTTTGAAATTCCTGATGAACCACATGGAGTGCTAGCCGATCTCCCACTGCCAGTTTATATTACCACAAATTACGAGGACTTCATGGTGCGGGCTCTTAAAAGCCGTGGCAAAACACCAATCCAGGAAATATGTAGGTGGAATAAATGCCTCATTCAATGCAAACCAACGTCATCAGACGTTGTCCCTACTCCTGAAAAGCCTTTAGTATATCACCTCCATGGCTGCTATGAAATACCGGAGTCGCTGGTTCTAACAGAAGACGATTATCTGGACTTCCTTGTTGCCATTTCAATGGAACAAAACCTGCTTCCGCCGCGTATTCAGGAGGCATTTACAGGCACATCTCTTCTTCTTCTAGGCTACAGGATAACTGATTGGGATTTCCGTGTTCTTTTCCGGATTCTTGATGGATACTTAGGAAGAAGTATTGGTAGAAAACACATATCCGTGCAGCTCGTGCCAGGGAATGTTCAAGATACTCAAAAAGAAAAAGTTCAGAAATATCTGGATCGCTATTTTGAGAATCTTCGTATCCAAGTGTACTGGCATGATTGCCGTGAATTTGCCACAGAATTGAAAACGAGATGGGAGGCTTTCAATCACAGTACCATAAAAAAAGATGCCGAAAACGAACGATCTGGTCAAATTAAAGAAGAAACCAATATGGTTTCAATACTCTTCTTAGCAGCCGATCCCACTGATGCATCTCGACTGCGGCTCGGTGAAGAATTTCGAGAGATTCAAGAAAAACTGAAATTAGCTAAATATCGGGATCACTTTACATTAGAATTACCACAGTTGTCGGTTCGCCCATCAGATATCTCCCAGGCTTTGCTTGATACACAGCCGCAGATCGTCCATTTTTCCGGTCATGGCACACCTACTGGTGCTCTGTGCTTTGAGGATCTGGCAGGGAAAAACAACCCTGTCGAGCCTGGTGCGTTGGCTGCATTGTTTGAACAATTTATTGGTCAGGTTAATTGTGTAGTATTGAACGCTTGTTACGCAGAGATTCAGGCAAAAGCCATCGCTAAACACATTAAATTTGTCATTGGAATGAATCAGGCAATAGGCGATAAAGCTGCTATCGCCTTCGCGGTTGGTTTTTACCAGGCATTAGGAGGAGGGCGTAGCATTGAAGATGCATACAGACTTGGATGCGTACAAATCCAACTACAGAATATTCCAGAGCATCTGACTCCGGTTTTAATAAAGAAGGATCAGTCGTATTGTCACCACTCAACAAATAAGGATTGAGACTATGAAAGGTGTCGTTTTTCAATCTTATGTTCAAGAAAATGCTAAGAGATTAAGGGTAATTCTTCGGCAGGGGCATGGTGGGATAACAAGATAGCTCATTTCTCCATCCTAAAAGGGGAGAATAGATGTGTTAATAGCCAGGAAAAGGGAACATTTAGAATATTTTCCAGATACCTGATCATGAAGGCCGCATCATGGAGCAAAGCAGCGATTCTCCCCTGAAGTTCCTCTCTTTCGCTACTCCCGTAATTTACAGTTATCCCCACTAAAAGTAAAGCTAAAAAAAGTACTTCAGGATAGAAATTCTCGTATATCTGTGCAAATCCTAATTTAGGGATAATTTAAGATCTGAATTTGAAATTAACGTTGTTTATTATCCAATTGGAGAAATGGTTTGAATCTTAAGCTTTGTGGAGGGTATTAGTTGCCAAATATACTGGAAGAGAAGGATTGGGACCTCCTTCTTAGGAAAATCAAGGAGGGGAAGTATACTCCTTTTCTTGGATCTGGAGTTTATTCTAAAAAGACTCCTGTTAATTCCCAGATTGCAAATTACTGTTACGATTGCCACGAATTTGCCGCAGAATTGAGAATGCAAAGGGAGGTTTTCAATGGTGGTACCTGAATTTCAGGCTTACGTGGGCCCTCGACCTTTTGAACAGGAAGATAAAGCCATTTTT
Source organism: uncultured Methanosarcinales archaeon (assembly GCA_964560735.1). Lineage (GTDB taxonomy): Archaea > Halobacteriota > Methanosarcinia > Methanosarcinales > Methanosarcinaceae > Methanosarcina. The sequence continues at coordinate 2,897 of CAZLNG010000292.1, forward strand.
TTCGGAAGAGATCGTGAAGCTCGCGATCTCCTGTCCATAGTCATTGCACATAATTTAGTTCTGGTCTATGCCCAGTCTGGTGCAGGTAAGACTTCACTTCTCAATGCAGGGCTTATTCCTCTCCTTGAGGAAAACAAGTTTGAAGTTTTCCCGGTGGCGCGAGTTAGAGGCACACCATTAAAAAATATAATAATTGATAAGATTTCAAACATATATGTCTTTAATACTCTCACAGGCTGGGCTGAAGGTGAGTATGATGTTGAGTACCTGGCTGAAATGGAACTTGTTGATTTTTTGAATGGACAGGAGCGTATGCAGGATGAAGATGGGATGCCTTTACCTCGTGTTGTCATCTTCGATCAGTTTGAGGAAATCTTCTCTTCTTATCAAGGCCGGTGGAAAGATAGAGAGGGCTTCTTTGAGCAAGTAAGCACTGCTCTGGAAGCAGATCCCCTTTTAAGGGTTGTTTTTGT
>CAZLNG010000293.1:0-3360 GCA_964560735.1 uncultured Methanosarcinales archaeon
TTCTTTTAAAATCAATCTTCTACATTCCTGCTCCCTATGGTATTTATATTATTTTATTCACAGATGAGACTTGAAGCGGAAAGAATACAGATTCTAGCTAAGTACCCTTGCTTCAGAGTTTTTCTTATTCATAAGAAAATAAAAAGGATCAACAAATTAGAAAAACAGATGGCTTAGTTCAGTAAAAAGTCAGATTAATTCAAAGAAGAAAGAGATAGTCAAAGGCAGAGATAAACCTGGGATGGGTAGAAAAGAAAAATATTGAGACCGGAAATCTAACTTCTGATTCCCGGTTCTGCTAAAGGAAAATACTGAATCATACTCAGGTTTTATTATTTGCTAAAACCAGAGATCCGATCAGTTCTTCCGATCAGTTCTTTTTTCCCTATTAAGTCCTTCTTTTCCTGAACAGTATGAACGCAGTAGCGAGTATTCCAAGCGTTACTGCACCGCTTAAGAAGGGAGCTTTTTTGGTTACCTCATATTTTCCGCTCAGGTCGCCTATCGTCACATTATACGTTCCTTCATCTTTTTCAGTGTGAGAGAAGTTGATTAATTTACTCTCTCCGGATCCAAGGCTAACATTCTGGGCATCGACAGGTTCGTTATTAATCAGCAGTTCAACTTCAGCTTCCCCTGGAGTGGCTCCTGAATTTGTAACAGTTGCACTGATATTTACTGCCTTTCCGGCTTCAACTGAGGCAGGTTCTATCTTAAGGTCAGAGAATGCAAATTTCGCCATTTTTTCAGCGACTTCAATTACAGTTTTTCCTGCTTCATAACCTGCTTTTGTCGTGTTTATCACGTAAGTTCCGGGAGCGGTCACCCAGTAAGATACAGTACCGTCAGCACCTGTTTGTTTGTCAATCTTTTTCCCACCGAAGAAAACATCTGCTCCGGAAACAGCCTTCTTTTCAACGGAATCCGTAACCTTTATGGTTATCTGATCCCCTTCCTGAACAGTTTCAGGCGCGACCGAAAGAAGAAGTTTGAGAACACCTTCTCCGACAATATCCACGTTTTTAGCTCCGGAGATGTAACCTGCTCTGCTTGCAGACAAAGTAAATTTGCCTTCTTTTTCGGGTGTGTATGTGAGATTTCCGCCGTCTCCTGTTGTTCCTATGCTCTTATTTCCAACTAAAACCTCAACACCGCCTACTGAGACATTTCTTGCAGTAACCAGGATTTCTGCAGGCTTTCCTACTACAAGGACATCGGGAGTCGAAATCTCCAGCTGATCTCCTGTACTGGTTTGGACCTCAACAAAGGGATAGAAACGCAGGACTGAGGAATCAGCTACCTTAAATTTGACGTTACCCATGAGGTCAATGACATCATCCTGTGAAAGGGAGATTGAATCCTCATTCTTCATCGTGATCCCTGAGCTTGAAATCGTGCTTACTTCCATCTCTCCAAAGGAATCTCCCTGAGCAAGTTCCACATAATCGTCGGAGACCTGGAAAATTCCTTCCACAAACACGGCGTCAGTTTCTCTTGATCTGAAAACGGTGCTCACATGCACTGCAATCATTGGGACATCTTCAGCTCCGCCGATGTCTGCTTTATAGACATAGTCGCCGTTCTGGGAAATTATTTCCGAATCCACCTGTTCTCCATCTTTATAAAGTTCGAAGAGTATCTTTTCTCCATTTACATCGACTTCTGCGGCTTTAAGGGAATAACCATTCTCCAACACCAGCGAGGACCCTGTAAACATCGATTTTTTGTCATCATCGTCAACAAGGACTTTGGAAAGCACATTTTCCGAGAGGGTACTTACACTTTTTGAATTCCCAAAAGTGGAAGCCGGATAGCCTGCAAAATACTTCTCTGCCATGAAGCCGAGTACCTGATAGCTTCCCCAGCCTTCATGTTCAAACTCTACAAGTGCGGGTTTTGTGGAGTAGACAAGCATATCTTTGTCAATCGTTCTTCCATCAAGCTCTTTAATTGATAGGCTTTCAGTTGAGATATTTTCATCGATATTGTAATAGAAGCCTTCGAAGTTGAAAGGTGTCCAGGTAGTAGTATTAAACTTTTCATCATAGACTGTTCCCCTCAACTCATAGGTCCCGGGTTCCGAAGTCTCGACTATCGGGGCAAAGCGAAGGGTATCGGCGTCAGCTACGACAAAACCCAGTTTACCCATTATATCAATTGTATCACCTTCACCAAGAGAAATGGAGTCACTGTTTCTCATTTTAATGCCTGAAGCTGAAATGGAGCTTACTTCCATTTCTCCAAACTCTTCTTCATTATCGATTTCAATGTATTTGTCCGAAATCTGGAAAATCCCCTCTACAAAAACAGCACTTGTTTCCGTGCCGCTGAAGATCTCGGCGAGATGGACTGCAATTATGGGCACATTTTCTACGCCTCCAAGGTCAGTTTCATAGACATAGTCTTTATTGGAGGCAAGGAAAGCATCGTCTACTACCTTTCCATCCTTCTCAAGCTGTACCCATACCTTATCCCCGCTAACATCGACTTCAACAATGTTCAGAGAATAGCCTTCTTCAAGGATGAGGGAAGAACCCGTATACAGGGACTTTCTGTCGTCACTGTCTATCAGCACTTTTGAAAGCTGACCTTCAGAAATAACACTGATGTTATCATTTGCAAAACTGGAATTTGCTGTATACCCTGCAAAATAGCGTTCTGCCATAAACCCTATTACCTGATACGAACCCCAATCCCCCTGCTCAAAATCAGTTTGTAGGGGTTTTGTTTCGTACTGCAGATATCTCGCTTCAATTGTCCTGCTCTTTTCAGTCAGCTGAATATTCAGGTTCTCGAAACCTTCTCCGGTATCCAGGTCATAATAAAAGCCTGAATAAGTCTGAGGTGTCCATGTATAGTTAAGGCTCTGGCTTGTATTTTCGTCCCAGATGCGGTCGCCTGTTGAATTTGAAGCCTGGGCAGCTGCGGTTATACACAGCCCTGCAAGTAATAAAATCAAAAACGGCAATTTAATGTGATTTTTTATCCCCAAATTAAACCTCCTGTTTCTTTTATGGAGAGGGGTGCACCTCTCAGGCGTCCGGAAAGAAAAAATAGAACCAAAAAAGGTTTTCTGAAAATCCCGGAATATGTCCTGAACCCGGATACCCCATATACTTCTTATATATTCAAAGATTTCAACTATTTTCCATTTTCTGATATATTGAACATCCAATAAAAGTTTTTTGGAGTATTTCTGGCAAGTGAGGAGGAAAAAAGTAAAAAGGAATCATTTTCAAGATAAAATCAGTAAAAGAAGGTTGAAAGTAAGGGTAAAGGGAGAAAATGAAATAAGTATAAAGGAAAGAAAAGAACAGGATAATGAAAAAGTAGGATTATGAAAAATTTGAATCCATTCAG
>CAZLNG010000294.1:0-3326 GCA_964560735.1 uncultured Methanosarcinales archaeon
TCAACTCAAAGGCCAGCAACATTATAGGATGGATGATCACACTAATAATGGCCTTTTCAGGGATAGCACTAGTTGTTAATTTAGTGATGGGGCAGTGACTTACAATGTAACTAAAACCTATATGGAAAAGACATTGCCACTCTCAGGATAAAGGGGTAAGATGGCTGTTTTTAATTGAATGTAAGAGCTCTGGGTGAGTTTAAAACTATATCCCTAGGATTTCTCCTTTTGTTCTTAAGTTTAAGGTTATAGGACTTACGTTGTAGGACTGAGAAAAAAATAATATCGCGATTTAAAATATAATCCTTAGATATTGAATAAAAGATAACACTTTTTGATGCTTATACCTTAACTAAGAGCCTATACGTTTCGGTTTTGCAGATTGCATATTGTAAAAGTTACAGTAGGTCGCAATACTTTTCGGATAGGCTCTAATACAATTTTTTGATTCTAGTTTTTAATCCATTTTTTTATTAATAGTTTATCTCAATTATGTATTTCTGTGCATTTTTACGCCTTCGCATGAGCCATGGAAAAAGCGTACTATTGCTGCGGCAAAGAGCACAGCCAATATTCCTGTCAAGAATATGCCATCAAATATGCCCGCTCCTCCTATGGATAGTACTAATGGCTTTGAAGTCTGCAATCCCACTGGTGAGAGAGCAGGGAGTACTCCTGGAGTTATAATATTCATAATATCTGCACCCAGGAGGGTTCCTATCGAGCCGCTTATATATGCAAGCGATGGTGCACCACAATAACCTCGTGATAAGACTAGACTGCAAATTACCGCTAATATGGGAGACACCCAGAAGGGAAGAACTATTCCCTTACCTGCCACAGGCTGTGCCAAAATATAAGTTATTAATGCTACAACCAGAATCCCTACTCCCGCCTTGGGAGCTGATACCCGGCGGGTCAAAATGAGGTGGGCAGATATAATAAGAGGTACTATTGCCCCTCCCATGTTTATGGCTAAATAGAAGGGATAGAAGGTCGTCGGAACCCCTGGGGCAAAGGTACTGGCAAGTGTTGTGTACCATCCGGGATAGGAGCTTATAATGCCTGCATAAAGCGGTATATTAATAAGGCTTCCTATGAAAGAGCCGAAGACAGCGAGAGTTGCATGCCAGTGATCAAAGCCTATCTGCTCAAAGGCCGCTTCTGTAAGCCTTAGAAATAAGTAGATAACGATTAGAGGAATTGTAATAATAAGAAGCAGAAGGATTATGGCTAAGGGCAATTCAAGTATCGGAGGATAAAGGAAGTCGAGCAATCTAAACACCTCATAGAATTTTGGCTGAATTATTTATATATCTTTTTAAAATAGACAGCTATTTATGGTCTAGGTTGAACTTGGATAATACCGATCAGGGTGTCATACTCTCTCCCGAATTATACAAATTAATTGATTTTATTTCGATATTTTGCTCGCTATTCATGAAAATAAGAGTAGTCGTCCGTTTATTTTGTTGATTAGTTAATACAATATGATCCTTAAAATAGTATCAATCAAAGTTGCACTGGAGAAATCTGCTGCAAACAACGAGGTATATCCGCTCCACATTCTCGTTTCTATCCTTTCATACACTTAACCACGCACATATCTAGAAGCCACGCACAATGGTATCTGGGCCTTGCTTGTTGAAATTTAATGTTTCCAGACACTTTTCTAAAAGAAGGTATATTCTTCAGGCCTGCTCGTTTCCTTGGGGATCGAGATAAAGTGTACTTCTGTTTTTCTATGAATATTAATCACTCCATAAAAGTTATCGCTTACAAATCAAGGCAATAAAAAATCTGGATATTGATAGTTTTATAGAAACCTTAAAGGATTGAATAGATCAACGAATTCATTTTCTTGACCATTAATAATATCCGAAATTACCATCGCAGCCGTTGTGCCATTTGTCATTCCCCAAAACCCAAACCCAGCTGCTACATATATTCCTTCTTGAGATGTCATGCCTATAAAGGGTAGACTATCGTCAGTAGCGTTGTCTTTACAGGACCACCGATATTCAATAGACTTAACATTAAGATGTTGGCGTGCATAATTTTCAAGCCTACTATAGTAAACATTTTTGTCAGGTACATCTACTGGACTGTGATTTCCAGCAACAATTATCATATTGCCTTTGTCTGTAGGGGTAGTCCTATAAGTGTGTACAGGATTGAAGTCTATAAACATCCCTTCCGGGAAATTTCCTTCAGCATATAATGCTACTACATATGATCTTCCTGAGTTCAAATGTTTGTAAATCTGATCTGGATCATATACTGGTGTATTTGTTGCAACTATCACTTTATTGGCCATTATTGAGCCCTGATCTGTTACTACTTCTTTTATCTCCCCATTTTTGACAGTGATAGCACGTGTTTTCTCAAAGATATAACTACCATTGCCAGTTATATATTGTGAAAGAGCTAGAAGATATTTACGGGGATGGAACTGAGCCTGATTATCATATTTAATGGCTGGACCAGTTTTAAAGGGCAAGGGCACTTCTTCGGTGTAAGAAACCGGAAGTCCTAACTCTCTAGCAGCTTCAAATTCACCTTTAATTTCATTTATTTTTCCTTCAGATTCGGTGTAGATGTAAAGAGGAAGACGTTTAAATTCACAATTAATTTTCCGCTCTCTTACAATGTCAGCTATTTTCTCAACTGCCTTGATATTGGCATTAGCAAAGTTCTGGGTTTTTGACTTACCTAATTTTGACATAAGATTTTTATAAATCATATTAGGACCCATACTTATCTTAGCTGTGGTTCCAACTGTCACTCCTTTTATAATCCGATCTGCCTCTATTACTGCTACAGTGTGGCCAGTCTCTTTCAATAGTGTTGCAGCGGTTATACCAGCAATGCCACCTCCCAGTATTACCACATCAACGTTCAACTTTCTGTCAAGTTGAGGGAAATCTGTAGTAGGGGAAGTTTCTAGCCAGAAAGAAACTTCCTTTCCTGTGATTTTTTCTTCATTTTCCATCCTCTAACCTCACTAATTTATTATCTCTTTTTGGATAATAAATCATATTGAATCTTCCTCTGTTATTGAAATCTAAAAAATCTAGGACAGATCTTTTCTGGCACAGCTATCTTTTGGAAGACGTATCTCTTCATAAACTAACCACGCACATATACCTAGAAGCCAAGTACAAAGGCCAGAGCCATCGCTCGCAGCTACATAGACAATATATCCCGAACACTACATGTGAAGTGAAAAAGAGTAAAATGAACGCTTTAAATCATCTTAGAAGAGATGGTAGAGTTTTGAGTCCCTATTCTCAAACCCTACCTGCGATCCAACCCAAAGATTAAGA
>CAZLNG010000295.1:0-3308 GCA_964560735.1 uncultured Methanosarcinales archaeon
ACGAGTAAGAAGGTTTTCAGATTAAAGAATCTAGCGGGACGCTCCATCAGTTAATTAATATTATACTAATGCAATTTATCTAAATTGAACCCTCTGGATTTCAATCTCATGAGAAATTGAAATAGTTAAGAGTTAAAACAATAGAAATAAGAATAGCAGGAAACAAAACGAGAAAATAAAAGAAGCAACACAAAAGTTAAAAGAAACAAAAAAAGTAAAAAAATGAAAGCGAAAATTAAAGGAAAAAATGAGAGCCTATTATGAACATTAAAGCTTTAATTTGCATCATTTTATTGATTGCGACAATAGCTGGCCCCGGATGCATCTCGAAACCGGATGGTTCACAAGAAAAAGATACGCATGATCAGAATATTGAAAATGTAGATGACATCAAAGGTCTCTGGCTTGGGAGTCTTAAATTCCCGGGTGGACAGGAATTAAGAATTCTGTTCAATATCTCCACTGAACCTGACGGTTCAATAAATGCCACAATGGACAGCCCTGATCAGGGAGCAAATGGCATACCCGTAGAAACGGTTACTTATAAAGATGGTAAGCTGATCCTTGAAGTTAAATCTATAAAGGGGGTTTTTGAAGGGACTCTTAAAGAGGGCGGTAAAACCATAGAAGGAGAATGGAAGCAGGCAGGATCAGTTTTTCCACTTGTGCTTAACCAGATTGAAGAAGCACCCGATACCCGCAGGGAGCAGGATCCTGTAAAGCCTTACCCGTACGCTGAAGAAGAAGTTACGTATGAGAATAACGAAGCAGGAATAAAACTGGCAGGAACATTAACCTTTCCAGAGTCTGAGGGACCTTTTCCGGCAGTAATTCTTATAACAGGTTCCGGGCCACAAAACCGTAATGAAGAGATCTTCGGCCATCGTCCGTTCCTTGTACTCTCGGACTACCTGACACGTCAGGGCATAGCTGTGCTGAGAGTTGATGACAGAGGTATCGGAGGATCTACCGGAAACTTCTCACAGGCTACAACCGAAGATTTTGCAGGGGATGTGCTTGCCGGAGTTGAATACCTGAAAAGCAGAAAGGAGATAGACTCTTCCAAAATTGGCCTGATAGGGCACAGTGAAGGAGGAATAATTGCCCCGCTTGTAGCAGTAAAGTCACCGGATGTTTCATTTATCGTACTGATGGCAGGCACTGGAGTGACAGGAGAAAAAATTATTCTCTCGCAGAGCGAGCTGATTTCCAGGGCAGAGGGAGCAAACAATGAGACAATTGCCAGGAACGAAATACTCACGAAAAACCTGTTCTCGGTTGTAAAAGAAGAACAGAACAATACTGCAGCCAGCGAAAAACTTGACAGGCTTATAAAGACTGAGTTGGCAAATATGAGTGAAGAAAATAAGCAATATTCCGATTTCTCAGAAGCCAACCTTGAAGCTCAGGTCCAGTCACTTCTATCGCCCTGGATGCGCTTTTTCCTGATATACGACCCCAAACCGACACTGATGAAAGTAAAATGCCCTGTACTGGCTATAAATGGAGAAAAAGATCTCCAGGTCCCTCCAGAAGAGAACCTGCGCATCATAAAGGAAGCTCTAAAAGCAGGGGGTAATGAGGACTATACGGTACAAGAACTGCCAGGACTAAACCATTTATTCCAGAAAGCTCAAACAGGATCTCCTTCTGAATACGCAAAGATTGAAGAGACTATTTCTCCTGATGCTCTGAAGCTGATAGGAGACTGGATTTCTGAGCATACCAGAGAGGAAAAGTAACTAAGTGTGTAAATAAGGGACTAAGAGGATTTTAAGGGGCTGATTGGGACTGCAAACCCATTTCCAAACCTTTTAACTTCCTCTTCCCTCATAACTTTTCTTCTCCTTGCTTCTTTGTTCCTTGTATGTCACTTTCTGCCTTCTCATCACTTTCTTTTCCCACATCTTTGTCGTATTAATTTGTGCCTTCTCATCACTTTCTTTTCCTTACCGTTTCTTTTCCGATACTTTCCCGGGTACCCTTCCTCTTCGTCACTTTTGGTCTGGCTTGAAAAAGCATTCGGTTAACGACTAGGGACGCAAGGGCCAAAAATCTCCAGGAATGGAATATCTCAACGACGAAAGGAAATAGCAGGTTCATTTACCGGGCACTCAGAAAGGCCAGAATCAAAACAAGATGAAACCTGGTGCATTTCAAGACTTTTTTGCCTTAAAGTAAGGGAGATAAGTGTTTATAGAGGAATATGAGATCTTAAAGATCCATGTCTGGAAAAAAAGCCCAATTCAAGACAGAGGTTCAAATATAAAGGACTGCATCAATTTATTGTTTAATTTATTCTGTTTAAAAGTCTTATATTCACTTTTTAACTGACAAAAGACATTATAAAATCAATTTGAAATTTTCTAATGTTTCAGAGTAGGAAATGAAGAATTATAAAGTTTTAAATTCGTTTTTCGATTTTTATTCGATCTCATAAAAATAAGTATGTTTATATGTTAATTTTTCCCAGTGGTTTTCGGTTACAGGCATTATCGAATTAAACGCAAGCATAAGGAAAAGATTGTCTTTCGTATGAATTCAATTATGAAAGCCAGTCTGACTCCATTGATTGCGAATACATCTGTAATCATAAACCCCTACTTCAGTAGAAATTAGAAATAAAAACTGAATTTTATATCCCGTATATTTAAAAAATTTTATTATTAAATACCCCAAGGAGGATGTAAATAATGCAGAAAACTATGTTAAAAGCACTGAGTATTTTTATGCTGGTCTTTTTTGTCATGTCAATGACTGGAGCAGCCGCATGCAGTAAGTGCACCAGTTGTAGCAGCTGTAGCAGCAGTTCATGTAGCTCATGCAATACATGTAAAACAATTGCAAAACCGGACTCATTTAATTTTAGCCCCTCTAAAAAGTGCGGTAATGTGCTGTCTAATGACAATGGATGCGGCCTTAAAGTTACTACTACAGGATACATCAAGACTGCAAAAGGTGCAAAAGTGTATATGAAGAGTAACGGTTATTTCTGCTACTATCCAGCTTCCTGTTCTAAGACCAGTACTATCTCTGACAGTTTTACGTACAAAGCAGTAAACAAATATGGGAAGTACGGAACTGCAAAAGTTACAATAAAATATAAATGCTCCAGCTGCTCCGGTTGTTCAACCTGCAGTAAATAAGCGCATAAAGGGAACGAGAAGTTTATCTTCGGGGATTTTTTCCCCTAATTCCCTTAATGCTTTTAACTTATAAATCCCGGAATCGGTTAATCCAGTTAATAAATCCGGATTTATATTGAAATATTCTCTCCTTTATCTCAATCTGACTTTTGTTCTATTTTT
>CAZLNG010000296.1:0-3267 GCA_964560735.1 uncultured Methanosarcinales archaeon
CTTGTATATTTATGAATACGGAATTAGGAAATATACTTCAAGTCCTCCAGTACCTAACGTTAAAAAAGCAGGCTGGAATTCAGATGAAAGATGGATCGGAATTCAGGGGACTGTTTCTTATACCTCAGCAATAGGGTTACATCCTACTTTTTCCTTTTCTCAGAATCCTATTAATGTAGACTCAGGCCTCGGACTGAAAGGTTTCTTAAGCATGCCAGGGGCTCCAATAGATCCAGCTAACGGGGAGATCTGGACCCATAACAGGGCAATGTTAGAGGAATTTTTCTTCGATAATACAAATATCAGGCCAACAGGCCGTTATGAGTCTAAAACCTGGATGAGTATTCCAGGGACCCAGGCCTCCCTTACTCCTGGAGGGGTCTTGAATAAAGACTATATCCAGGCTGCAAGCACGCTTAATTTAACTGGAGAGAAGACAGGGGCCGAAGATAGAATAAAATTCCAGGGAAAAACTGGTCCCTGTCAGTCAGAATATACAATTTTCAGAGGGGGGGCCGTTAATAAATCCAGTTTTGCAGTTTCCGGAAATAGCGGAGTCCTTACTCCAGCTTTCTTAACAGTCGAGTATCTCCCAGAAGAGGGAGCAGAATTAAGCAGCTCTCCAGCAGTAGACCCAATAAAGGAATTTATCGAGCTTGAATCCACAACAGGATATAGACCTATAGTAAAATTTACCAGGGAAACTTTAATCCGATACGGAGATACAGGCATAAAGGGAGGAGCTATATATTTTTCTCCTTTCCCAGAGATTAACGCGGGATTTGGATTTACTCCCCAGGCATGGCCCATAAAAAAGAAATGGTTCTTAATAGACTACAATGTCAGATCTGTAGACATAGGGAAGACTATTTCAGATGCTCTATGGACCTTAGAGGCAGAATTCGCGGGGACGGACTGTCCTTCGGAATTCGAGGGGCTGAATCATTCAGCAATAGACCACAACGGGGACATAAATCATTTATTTACCGGAGTTACTCCGGAAAGCTCCCCAAGCCTCAGCAATTCGGAAGCTTCGAGCAGAATATCAGCCTATGATTATGGATATTACCTTTCTAAACAGTATCTTCCAGATGATTGTTTAATAATTAACCTGCAGGGAAATATCAAGACCTGGAGAGATTGGATTCAGTACCTCTTAAAAGGCACTGGAATAACTGGCTATAAGATAGCATTTTCAGATATGCCAGATGTTACTTTCAACTTTACAGGGAAGACAACAAAAAGACAAGCAATAGACGCGATATCAGATTATTGTAATTGTATTTTTGAGGTATCCTTCTTTAATCATGGCTCCGCTTCCGTCCCTAATTGGGTAACGGGGGCCTACTGGATACCCATAGGAGATTTAGATAGTTTTACCCAGGGTTTAGACCTTCCGGATCCAAAAATATTTTCCTGGCCTAATCCTTACATGGCAACCTTACCCGAGGTTTCAGGAAACCCAGAAGAGAAGGTAAATAGAGTCAGGATCCGAGGAACAGACGGCACGAATACTTATTCTTGCACTCTGGAAACTCCGGAAGTTACTAACGGAGACGACATAGCAAGGGAGCTATACGAGGACCAGGAAGAGAATAAAGCATTAGTTTCGCAGGAAGCAGTAGATGCAAGGGCAGCCGAACTTCTGGCCTATTACGTCAATCCTCCTTATCAGGTTACAGCTCGAATGATAATGAGGTATGACCTTAGATTATACCAAAAAATTAAATTCGATACAACTTTCCCAGATCAATTAAGCAGCTTAACAGATGGAAGTAAGGGGGAGGTTACATGGCTAAGAATCACAGAGATAAATTATCACTGTGAAGCTGGGAATAATTACGTCGAGTTTAAAGCAATCTCGGATACTGAGACAGCCGTATTAATGGCAGCTCAGGGAGAGGGATCCTATACTCTCATGGATAATATCGAAACATTAATTGAAAAAAAGGGATAAGGGAAAATCCTTATCACTGGTCATCTCTCAATGAAACTTTACCCCAAAGCGCTTTAAAATCTTCCATTTTCATCATTAGTTCAATGGTCTGCATGAGTTTCTTTTGAGAATCCTCGACATCCTGCATTGCTTTAACGTTGAGAGGCAACCCACATTGAGTGCAAAAACTTGATGTTGGACCGTTGTCTTTTTTGCATTTTGGACATGTTTTACTTGCTAATTCAGGAAGTACTTCTTCTTTCTTCTTTTTTCCATATATAGAAAGTATAGCGTCGTCTATTTGTTTCCCTGAAAGGTGGACATATGTTCTAGACATCTTTGAGCCCAAAACCCAGCCAAAACATTCATCCATCTGGGACTCGGTCAGGTGCTGCGCATACATTGTTGCACGAGAGTGCCTGAATAAATGTAGGTGAGCCCTTTTCTTCAAACCGGCCCGTTCAGCAACACCTTTCAGAATTTTGTCCAAGGCATCATACTGTATCTGCTTGCCCTTGTTAGATCCTTTTAGATTCACAAAAAGGTAGGCGTTTTCATCGTTTTTATAAGGGTGATAATCCATCCACTCTGCGATTGCAGACATAGAAAACATAAGACGTACACGACGAGCGCCAGTCTTTCCATTAACGAGTGCAACTGCGCCGTAATCGTCAAAAATAATATCTTTTTTCCGAAGATCTCCTACCTCTCCTATTCTACATCCACTATCGAAAAGCAATGAAATGAGTGCACGGTCACGTGGATTTTTAGCAGCTTCAATAAGCTTTCCGACATCCTCCTCTGTAAAAAGAGCCTCGGGTAATTTACGAGAACTATTTTTCATAGTAGTTTTAACCCAGTTAGCGGAATTTTGCTCACCCTGTAACCACTTAAAAAATTGTTTCAACCTAATCTTATACTCTCTTTTTGAAGAATCGGCTAGATTTGATCTTTCAATGTTTGCTACAATACTCTGAACGTCAGCTCGACCCATGTCCTTAAAATTTTTTGTGGTGGAGAGTGCAAAACGATGTAAGGTAGAAATACATAAGGTAATCCTTAAGGATTTTATACCTTCAGCAAACATATAATTTTCATAGTCAAATATGGAGGCCTTGTTTTCCTCAGAGTATTCTGCTTGCTGTATCTTCGCCTCAATTTTGGGCAAACTAATGTTAATTCTATTATGAATTCCCATATACTTATCACCAAGTGTTGTCTGAATATAACTAGTCACCAAGCTGAGTGAAACTAATGAGGAATTCCGACTTAATGCCTGAATTTGTCTTTGAAATCATGAGAAAAAGTGTACACTTGATCTCGATTTTTAT